>CAYRLQ010000009.1:4259-26305 GCA_964425145.1 uncultured Nitrospiraceae bacterium | reverse complement strand
CTACATCAAAGGTTACCTGCGCTGCATCGCCGCCGTTGACGACAACGTCGGTCGGATACTTGACTACCTCGACGAGTCCGGCCTGGCCGAGAATACCATCGTGATGTACACCTCCGACCAGGGCTTTTACCTCGGCGACCACGGCTGGTTCGATAAACGCTTCATGTACGAGGAGTCCCTCCGGATGCCGCTGTTGGTGCGCTACCCTGCGGCGATCAAGCCCGGCTCCGCCAACCACGACATCGTCTTGAACCTGGACTTCGCTCCGACGTTCCTGGACATTGCCGGCATCCCGGCACCTGCCGATATGCAGGGCGGCTCCATCTACCAGATGCTGCGAGGTAAGACCCCCGAAGACTGGCGGACCTCGATGTATTACCACTACTATGAGTATCCAGGCGCGCATGCGGTCAAGCGGCACTATGGCGTGCGGACCGCGCGTTACAAGCTGATCCATTTCTACTACGACATCGACGCCTGGGAACTGTATGACGTGCAAAAGGATCCAAACGAGCTGAACAACGTCTACGACAGCGCGGAATACGACCGCATCGTCAAGCGGCTGAAGGCCGAACTGGGCCACCTGCAAAAGCAGTACGGCGACTCGGACGAACTGGCGAAGAAGATTCTGCAAGAGAATCTGGACCGCGGACGCAAGCGGCAACAAGGTAAGGCTGCAACATCGCCGAAGCCCGAATTCTGGGGACGCCATACTTAATTCCGGGCCGAGAACGAAGCCCGAACCCAGCTTCCATAAGAATTAAGTTGGGGAGTTTTCCGTCCGCAGATTGCGCAGATTAGCGCAGAGTGAAAAAAGGGCTGCTTCGCGAAACGAATGGTGTTTGGTTGACAGAATGGCCGGATAGTGCGCAAAATATCAGATGTTGCGTGCTCTATCCCTGGATTTTCTATCCCATCAAGTAGTGGCAGCCTCTCATAAGCATCCTCAACAATCGCAATCTCTTCGTCCGTCAGGTCATACAATTCATAGACCAAGTGGGCATCAAGAATTCTCCAGAAGGCGGTGCAAGCACCTGCCGTCGAGATGTTCGGGAGAAAAGGGCAAATCGAACGTGAGTCGAGACGATTTGGGGATTCTTCCGTCCGCAGATTGCGCAGATTAGAGCAGCGTGAAAAGAGGGTCGCTCTGCGAAACAGGGGTGTTTAGTTGACGGAACGGCCCAGATAGTGCGCAAAGTATGAGCTATTTCGTAGTCTGTCCCTGAATTCCCCCTGAATTCCCCCCGGGAGAAAAGGGCAAATCGAACGTGAGTCGAGACGATTTGGGGATTCTTCCGTCCGCAGATTGCGCAGATTAGAGCAGCGTGAAAAGAGGGTCGCTCTGCGAAACAGGGGTGTTTAGTTGACGGAACGGCCCAGATAGTGCGCAAAGTATGAGCTATTTCGTAGTCTGTCCCTGAATTCCGTCCCTGAATTCCCGCACGCGCCTGAATTCCCGCTGAATTCCCGTATCGGGGGTATGCACTTGACTCCAGCTAACTCCGTGTAACTATGGCCGTACCAGTGGCTTACGCCATGTGCGCAGGAATAAGCGCTGTTCTGACGAGCTTTTTTGATAAGCCTTGTTATTGCAATGTCTTACGGAGGCGGATGGGACTTCGCAAGTGGAGCTAACTGAATACCCCCATATAGCCTATTTTGCAAATGCCTCAGGCAGGACTTCCGCGGTTGACGGGAAATTGCCGTGTCTGGTAGGATAAGAATGTGGGATCTGGAGGCATGAGAGGGGCGTGGCGTTGGTTTGCCGCAGCGGGTACCGGAGCCTTGGCCGGGCTTGCGTTGTGGTGGTGGATCGTTTCGCTGGGGAATGTCGATGGGCCTCATACGTCTTCTAAAGGCCCGGGTGTGGCGCTCGCGGGTGGAACGGCGGACCGTGCCGATGGAATAGCCATAGGGTATGCGCGGGCGTTCCAGCAAAGCGCGTGGGATGATATCATTGAGTGGACGTGGTGGATGCAGGAGCGGCTCGAGCGGGTGCAACTGGAATCATCCGATCCTGCTGCGCTGGCACGGGCGCGAGTACAACTTCGAGCGCGCCTGCGCAAGCGCGTCGTTGAAGGCAATCAACTGCGTCCCGAAGGCATAGAAGACCAGTATATATTTGCGCCCGGGGCATTGTTGGAGGTAGTCAGCGTCGATGCGGGCCGGCAAGACCTGGTCAAGCCGGTCCGGCAGCGCACGTGGATTGGCGTGACGTATCCCACGCGGAGTTGTGCCCCGCGGGATGAGGCCGGCAACCCCCTGCGGACGATCACGGTTGGGGTCAATGTCAGTACCGATGGGTTCGTGCTTAAAGCAAATGTGATCGGAAACCTGGATATTTGCCAGGGCTCGACTGGCTATATATGGCCTGGTAAAGCCGAAATGAATTAGGCCCTGAAGGACCGCACGCCGACTCGTCCCAAAGGCCGCAAGATTAGAAGCGAGGTGCGCGCTTCAAGGAGGTCCATCATGGCGTTAACACAATGCCCTCGATGTAAGAAGTTATTCGAGAAGATTCGTTTTCCGGTATGTTCTGAGTGCCAAGAGGCTGAGGAGAAGGACTACGATAAGGTGCGCGCGGCACTCGAGCGCCAACCCAACTTGAACGCCGAGCAAGTGTCCGCAGAAGCTGATGTGAGCATTGCGTGTATTGAGCGCATGATCAAGGAGGGGCTGATAGTCAGCACGTCGTTAGTCGAGTCCCAAGTGAAGTGTGGCATATGCGGTGCGCCGGCCATCAGCTTGAGCAAAAAACTGTGCCAGGCCTGCTTGGAGAAACTCAATGCCAAAATGAGCAAGGCTCAAGCCAAGATCAAGCTTGGGGAAAAAAGTGAAGTCCAGATGGAGTCCTTTATAGACAGCGCCCGAAAGGCGTTCGAGGAAAAACGCCGTCCCTAGAACGAACGCCAGCGCGCCAAAGCCGCCAGCGCGCCACTGCTATCCACACGAAGCGACCTTTTCGCAAAGCGGGACTGCGGACTTCATAGTGCCGCATAAACACGCCTAATTTTTCGGAAGCTGACATCAGTCAGTGCCCAAAACCCCGAAAAAGGACATGACTTGAATGCGGTTCTTGGCTTGGCTTAGGATGGTATACGGCCATCAAGTGTGCGTTGTGCATGCCTGGGGATGTGGTTAGGCCGGAGTGGTTGCTCCGCCTGGTGAGGTAAGGGAAGCGCAAATGACGAGGCGTGAGAAAATCGGCCTGGCCGTGCTCGTTGCGCTCTTCGGATTATTAGGCATCATGCTACTGAAGTCTCAGGGGGGAACCGAGCACGCGGCGAAGGACAGCTATTTCGTTAGACAGCGAATCATCAACCTGGAGAAAGGTGAGTAACGGCAGCGTGATCCCTCAAATTCCTCTCAAGGCTAGCCGCGCCCGAGGCATGCATAGGAAAGCGATGCGCGCCGCCGTGGTGGTTGTGGTGCTTGCCGCACTCTCCGCTTCAGTACAAACGCCCGCGGAACTCGCCCAGACCGGCGGCGCTGTCCAGGGCGGCCAGATACTGTTCCGGGTTGCCGTCGAGGAGGAGGAGCGCGTGGCCATGGCGGCAGTGGTTGAGGAAGGCGGCGTTCCGTATGTTTCCCTGATAGATCTGATGGGGAAATTGGGTGGGGGCTGCCGCATTCTTCCCGGCCGGGTACAAGTGGATTTTGCGCGGCATACGGCATGGATGCAGGTCAACGAGACCCAGGTAGACGCGTCGCTCAGGCGGTTCACGATGCTGCATCCGATCCTTCGTCGGGGCGATGCGGCCCTGATGGCCGTGAGTGATGTGGGTCCGTTTTTCGCCAAAGCGTTTCGTGTCGCGGTGAAGCACGTTCCGGTCCGGAGTACGCCTGCCTCGACTGGGACGTCGCGCGTTCAGATACGAGCCCTGCCGGAACCGGATTCGGAATCAATAGTCCTTCCGCGTGAGCAAGACGTGCGCCGTCCGGTCCCGGCAGAACCACCGCACCAGCAACGCACGGCTGTGCCGGTGCAGGCAGGCCGTCCTATACGGGTGGTGATTATCGACCCGGGCCATGGTGGCAACGATAGCGGCTGTGAAGGCCGGCTGGGGCTGAAGGAGAAGGACCTGGCGCTGGCCGTGGCGCTGCGACTCCGGAAGCAGTTGGAGGGGGCTGGTGGTCTTGCGGCCCGTCTAACCCGTAGTGAGGATGTCGAGCTGACCCAGAGGGAGCGGGCTGAGTTTGCCAATGGCCAATCGGGCGATTTGCTCATCAGCATTCACGCGGGGGCCAGTTTCGCGCCCGGGGCGCATGGTTTTGAGATTTTCTATTGCCCGGCGCCCGGCGCGTTGAACGCAGTTGAAGGGCGGAGCCCATGGAAACAGCCGCCCATGGATTATGCGCGCCAGAGCCGCGCCTTGGCCGAAGCGGTCGCCGCGGCGCTCCTCGATGCGACGGCCGCCGCGAACCGTGGCATCCACGAGGTGCAGTGCAGGCTGCTCGAGGACGTATTCATGCCGGCGTTGTTAATCGAAGTGGGGTGTTTGACGAACGCCGCCGAGGAAGCCCTGCTGGAAACCGAGGCTTACCAAATCCGTATCGCCCAGGGCATCGCGGCTGGGCTTTTGCGGTTTGCCGAGGCGCAGGAGAATGCGGGAGCGGCGCCATGAATGCAGCGGAACGGCGCGCTTTTTTTAGGCAGGTTTTCTTTGTCACCTGGGGTATGGTCACGCTTGTGCTGTTGTTTTGTGTCGGCTTGCTCGTGTACGAGATGATTCAAAAGGGCCAGAATCCGCTCGAATTCACCGAGAATAGTCCCGAGCCGACACTTCAGCCGCCCGAATCCACCATGCCCATAACTAGCGAAGAAATCCTGCTCTATTTCGCCGATAGCGATGGCCGGCTGCTCGCCCCGGAGACGCGCCGCATCGAGTTCAGCGATCACACGGTGGAGAATTGCCGCAGGGCCCTCGGGGCCCTGATTCAAGGTCCACGCGACCGGGAGGTCCTGCGGCCCATCCTCTCCGAGGCGACCAAGGTCCGTGCGCTGTATTTGCTCGAGCACGGGGAACTGGTAGTGGATTTCTCTCGGGAACTGGTCGTCGAGCACAAGAAACTCAAGAGCGCGTCTCTTGAGGCGTTGATGATTTACGGGATCGTGCAGACGCTGACGCAAAGTGCCCTGAAAGGGTCCAAGGAACAGCAAGTCAAGCAGGTGCGGTTCCTCGTGGAAGGGGCGCGGCCCCAGGAGTCTTTTCCAGCGCATATCGACGTGTCCGAACCCATCGGGCCGGACCGGCACTGGGTGGCGACGCCGGAGGTGTGGCATGGTGCGGCAGCGCGGCGATTTTATTGCAGGTTGCGGGACTGCATGTCCACTGGCGCCTTTGCCCGCCGGAACTCTAAGTGTGGTTAGCAGCGATGAGGGATGAAGAGCGGCCTATTGGGGTGTTCGATTCCGGCGTGGGTGGCCTGACCGTGGTCCGCCGCATTATCGAACGCCTGCCCAACGAATCCGTTGTCTACCTGGGCGACACCGCCCGCGTGCCTTATGGGACCAAGTCGGCGGCGACGGTGATCCGGTACGCGCGGGCCTGTGCACACATGCTGCTCGAGCAAGGCGCCAAGCTGCTCGTAGTCGCGTGCAACACGGCCTCAGCCCACGCGCTCGATGTCCTACGCGACGAGCTGGACACGCCCGTATTAGGCGTAATCCAACCGGGCGCACGATTTGCCGTGGAGACGACGCAAAACGGGCGGATCGGTGTGATCGGCACCATCGGCACGGTGGCAAGCCGAGTCTATTCGCGGGAGATTCACGCACTGGCGCCCGATATCGAGGTGTTTTCCAGGGCGTGTCCTTTGTTTGTTCCGCTGGCTGAAGAGGGCTGGACCGAGGGGCCTGTGGTGCGCGAAGTGGCCCAGACCTATCTCGGTCAATTGGGCGAATGCGGGGTCGACACGTTGGTGCTGGGTTGCACGCACTACCCGCTGCTGGCGGGGGTCATAAAGGAGACCATGGGCGCGGCGGTGACTCTTGTGGATAGCGCCGAAGCGACGGCCGCGGTGGTGGCGGAGACCCTCGCCGCGTTGAAAATAGCGCGAAGCACCCCTGCAATCACCGGGCATCGCTTCCTCGTCAGCGACGTCACTGACGGCTTCGCTGAGGTCGGCAAGCGTTTCCTGGGCTGCGACATCGGCGGGTTGGAGTGGGTGGATTTTTGATGAGCGGCGAAGAACCGGACCGTCCCCCAGATGCGCCTCAAGACGAGGAAGGGCCCGAACTGCCCGTGGAAACCGGCCCACTGCTGCCTTACTCATGGCTTACAATGGTGTTGGGATTCGTCGCGCTCTTGGCGGCGGCAATCCTGTGCGGCGTGTTCCTGGCACGGTTCATGAGCATCCGTCCGGTTAACCTTCGCCCCGAAACCGACGCGCTGGCCGACGCCGTGGAGGAGTTGTTGTTGAACAATCTTATCCCTCCTGAACAAATCCGCCGCGAACCGGGCGGCCAGGTTGCCGACGACTCAGACCGGGCCGTGTGGCACTTCTGCACATTGGAGGTCGAAGTGCCCGAATCATTGAGCCTGGATGGCGTCGTGGACCTCATCCGGCGAAACATGCTCCGGCGCGATGTAACCGTGTCGAGCATCGCTCAAGGCGATGCCCAACGCGAGATGGGCCTGTACCTGGGCGCGTACCGGTTCGCGACCGTACTCCTCAAGGCGCCCGGCCCAGCGCTGCCGCAACGCCGGGACCTGAGGGCGTCATGCAAGGCCGTAGCCGATGATGTGGAGGCGCTGCTCCGGGATGTGGGCGTTGAACCGGGCGGATTGACCCGTGCCGAACCGATGGCTAAGGAAAGCTTCGAGGCGCTGTGGACTTTCACGCGAATGGAGGCCATCCTCCCCGCCTCCGCGACTGCCGAGGATGTTGCCGGGCGAATCACGGCGGCCCTGGCCAATGGAGATGTCCGCGTGACATCGCATAGTGAGCAAGACGGCCGGATGACGCTAGGTGTTTCCTGCGCCGGAAAAGCGTGCCTGGAGCTGGCCTTAGTGCCCCCGCCCGCCACCGCTTGGTATGACAACCTGCCGCCTATTCAATTGCCCACGCTGGCCCAAGCCATTCGCAACCTCGACCTCAACGAAATCCTTTCCATCGCCTTGCCCGGGCCCGATGAGATTGAACTGGAATCCTCGGGACTCGATGAGACGGAACTGAAAAGGGCGCTCCCCTCTGCCACGTCTGCGGACACGGCCAGGAAGCGTGTCGCTATCATTGTCGATGACGGCGGCTACGGTGGTCCCATCACGGAGGCGATTTTGGGGCTGGACCCGGGCCTGACGCTCGCTATCTTGCCCAATACGCCCCACGCGACTGACACCGCCCAGCGCGCGGCAGAGCTGGGATTCGAGATCATGCTCCACATGCCCATGGAGAAGGCCAAGTTCCCCGGCCGGATCAGTACGGACATGACCGATAAGCAGATCCGTGAACTGACGGAAAACGCCTTGGGCCAAATCCCCGGGGCAGTCGGGGTGAACAATCACGCCGGGTCGAAGTTTACCGCCGATGAGAAGGCCATGGCCCGGTTCTTGGAATCCATCAAGGAGAAGTCTCTCTTTTTCGTGGACAGCCGCACCACCGCGGAGACCAAGGCGTGGGAGGTCGCGAATAGAATGGGCATCCGTGCGGCCTCGCGCGATGTCTTCCTCGACAACGAGGAGGCGGCCGGCTACATTCGTGCGCAATTCGATCATCTCGTTGAAGTAGCCAACCAGCAAGGCGAGGCGGTGGCCATCTGTCACTTTCGTGCCAACACGGCGAAAGTGCTGTCCGAAGTGCTCCCGGAACTGCAGGGGAACGGCATCGAATTGGTGCACGTGTCGGAATTGGTGCAATGAGCCGGGTACTGGGTATCGAAACGTCCTGCGATGAGACCGGCGTGGCCGTCGTAGGAGACGAGCGGCGGATTCTGGCCAACGCCCTTGCCTCGCAGGTGGCCATCCACGCGGAATTTGGGGGCGTTGTGCCCGAAATTGCCTCGCGCCAGCATCTGCAGTGCATCTCCCAGCTCGTGGGCAAGGTCCTCGGCGAGGCCGGGGGCGAGGTCGACGCCGTCGGCGCGACCAACGGGCCTGGGCTGATGGGCTCGTTATTGGTGGGGATCAGCTTTGCCAAGGCCCTCGCGTACACCTGGGAGGTACCTTTCGTGCCCGTGCACCACATCGAAGGGCATATCTTCTCCGCGTTTCTCGACACGGATGCCCCGCCCGAGTTCCCCTTCCTGGCGCTCGTGGTCAGCGGCGGCCATACCTGCCTGCTCCAATGCGACGCCCCCCATTGCTATAAACTCCTCGGCGCCACCCGCGACGACGCTGTCGGCGAATGCTTCGACAAGGTCGCCCGACTCCTTGGCCTGCCCTATCCGGGCGGCCCATCTATACAGGAGGCTGCCGCGCAGGGCGACCCGCACGCCATCCGGTTTCCACGGGGACTGGCCAGGTCCAACAATCTTGAATTCAGCTACAGCGGCCTGAAGACCGCCGTGCTCTACGAACTGCGCAGGAAGGCCTGGCCCGTGGCCGATGTGGCGGCGAGTTTTCAGGACGCCGCCATCGATGTGCTCGTGGTCAAGACCCGGCGGGCCATCCGGCAGGCCCAAGCGCCCCGGCTCGTGCTGGCCGGCGGCGTGGCCGCCAACCGCTTGTTGCGCGACCGGCTCAATGCGGAGCTCGACATCCCTGTGCTTATGCCGTCCGTCGCCTTATGCGTCGACAACGGCGCCATGATCGCCACGGCGGCGCTCTCCCGCCTCGAGCACGGGCTCGTCGGCGACATGTGCGTCACGCCGGACCCGGGCCTGCCCTTGTAGCCTGGGCCAATGGCAATGGCGGATTTGTCGGGAAAGACCCGACAGATATGATGGTCTCATTCCCCAGGTGGTCGTGGAGAAATTATCGAGGCGTTCGTGCTATGATCCCTATGTGGTCCGATGGAGGGCCGCCCAGAATCTCCCGGGGCCAGGGGGTACGAATAGGCAGAGGGTAGGTATCGAGATGTTGGTCATCGAAGATTTGATGAGCGATGCACTGGAACGCAACGCGTCGGACATCCATTTGAAGGTGGGAAGTCCGCCTATCTACCGCATTGACGGCAAGTTGGTTCGCCTGCCGGGCGGTGTCCTGACCGAGGAGACGGTTAACATGCTGTTGGAAAGCATCGCGACGCCGGCGGATATCAGCAAGTTCAACAAGGTCAAGGAACTGGACCTGTCCTATACACTCGAGGACGTTGCCCGGTTCCGCGTTAATGTGTGCAAGGACGACGGTGACACGCGGATTGTGTTGCGCTTGATCCCATTGTCGATAAAGAGCATCGAGGACCTCGGCCTGCCGCTGGTCCTGAAGAAGATTAGCATGGGCGCCAACGGCCTGGTCCTGGTCACCGGCCCGACGGGGAGCGGCAAGTCGACGACGCTCGCCTCGCTGGTCAACGAGATCAACGAGACGCGCCCCGTTCACATCGTCACGGTGGAAGACCCGCTCGAGTTCGTCCATCGCGACAAGGAGGCCATCATCACCCAGCGCCAAGTCGGCCAGGATACGCTTTCCTTTGCTAACGCGCTGCGGGGTGCATTGCGCCAGGACCCCGATGTCATCCTCATCGGAGAGATGCGCGACGCGGAAACCGTGCGCACCGCCTTGGCCTCCGCGGAGACCGGCCACCTCGTGTTATCGACCCTGCACACCGTCGATGCCGTCGAGACCCTCAACCGCATCATCGACTTCTTCGAACCGCACCAGCAGCTTCAGATTCGCAAGCAGCTCGCCAGCGTTCTCCGCGCCGTCGTTTCGCAGCGCATTCTCCCGCTTAAAGATGGCGCAGGGCGCGTCGTCGCGGCAGAGATTCTCATCGGCAATCGCACCGTCCGCGACTTCATCGAACAGGGCAAGAGCTTCAAGGATATCGTCAAGTTGATTGAGGAAGGTGAGAAACAGTATGCCATGCAAACCTTCGACCAGGCCTTGTACAAACTTTTCAAAGACGGCAGAATTTCCGAAGAGATCGCCCTGCACTATGCCAGCAGCGCCAAGGACCTCAAGCTCCGCATCCAAGGCATGAGATAGTGCGACGTGCGACGTGCGATGTGGTCACGAAGGGCCCACTTGTGGGGGCTGGTGTTTCTTGCCGAGTGCTGAAAGCTGACTGCCATGTCTTCATGCAGCGTGCTGATTCTCATAGTTTCTGGAGGGGCCTGTGCGCAAAACCTCCTTGTGAACCCCAGCTTCGAATCGCTCGATGGCGCCATGCCCGCGCGTTGGCATCTGTTCGTCATGCCCCAGCCCGGTGCGGAGGGGCGCCTGGAGGACCAAGCCTGCGAGGGTCAGTTCGCTGCCGTGCTTCACAACGCTGGACGGTATGAAAAGGAGCCTGCTAACAACTGGAGCCAGAATGTCATCGCCGACCTCGGTGGGAAAACCCTCCGCCTCAGCGGCTGCATCAAGACCGAAGACGCAACCGAAGCCGCGCTATGGCTGCAGTGCTGGAGCAGGCCATGGAGGCTGCGCCACTTCGCCACCACCAGCGCCGACATGCCGGTGTACGGCACCCAGGACTGGACATCCGTCTCGGTGGCCGTCGAGGTGCCCAAGGAGACTGATTTTGTGGTTGTGCGCTGCGTACTCCTTGGCAGTGGAACGGCCTGGTTTGATGCGCTGGCACTTGAAGAGGCCGGGCGAGCGGCGCAAGAGCCCGACGAAGGGGAGAGCGAAGAAGCAGCCGATTCGGACCCGGCAGAGGCTGATCACAGCGAGATGACCGAGAGCCTGGTGGAAGCTAATATAGTGCTGGCCGACACGGTCCAAGAGTTGCGTGAAACACATGACGCGCTGGCGGAGCAGGTCCGGCAACTCGAAGGAGAGGTCGAGCACCTGCGCGAACAACTCGCCCCGCCGCCCGCGCCTGCGGAGCACCCGCCACGCGAAGCGCCCTTTCCTGTCCCGCCGCTGGTGCCCCATGGCTACGACCTGAAGGACCTTTGCACATGGTAATGGCCCGGATGATCGTCATTTCCCTGATGGTAGGATTTGTCGCGGCGGGATTCACGTGGTTGGGCTGGCAACTGGTGGCAAACATTTGGGCTGCCATCGGTCGGGCCGCCACGCGGAGAGCGGAGGAATCTGGCGGCGCCGAGGGCGAAGGCCCGAGCGAGCCGCCCGAATAAGCCTGGAGCAAAGGACTCGTGCCAATCAACCGCCCCCCCTTCATTGGCATGCTGTTCAAGTGCTGCAACGTGTACACACGGATTTACCTGAACAAAGCGGGCACAGCCTATGTGGGATTTTGTCCCAAATGCGCCAAGAAGGTCACAATCAGGGTGGGCCCCGGCGGCAGCAAGTCGCGCTTCTGGTCCGCCGGTTAGAGGCCAGAATACTTATTGACGAGCGGCAAGATCGCTGCAGCCGGGTGCATCGGCCTGATTGCGGGCGAGCTCGATAATCCACTCGGGAAAGCCGCCCGCCGCGTCGTCTTTTGCCTTGGCAAACAGGGTATCGACCACGTCGGGATGCCCGTTTGCGAGGTTCTCCGCAAACGGGTCCGGCGCGGTCAAGTCATAGAGCAGGATGCCCGTGCCGTCGGCCTTGCAGTTGAACCACCAGTGCTCGGTGATGACCGTGGGCGTGGACCCCCAGCCCACGGTCACATGGTCGCGCGGCCCGGTGTCGCCGGTGATGGCCTTTTTCAGAAACGGCTGGCCATCCAGTTTCTGTGTGGGCTCGACGCCGGCCTGGTCCAGGATTTCGGCGGTGAGGTCGGTGTGGTTCACGAACATGTCGCTGGTCGTTCCGGCGTGCTCCGCTTTCGGGAACCGGACAATCAGCGGTACGTCGTACACCTCTGGCATCGATGGATAACCGCGTTTGCCCATATAATTCCTATCGCCAATCGAATGGCCATGGTCGGTTGTGAATATAATCATGGTATTGTCGAGTAGCCCCAGGACGCGCACCGTCTCGAGGAGGTAGCCGAACCAGCGGTCGCATAGGGTCACCGCCCCCCTGTAGTTCGCCTGGGTGCGCTTGAGCAGTGCTTCCGCCATAGCGGACGTGTCGTCATAACCCGACTTGACCTGTTCCCGGCCCTCTTCTTCGAGATACATCTTGAGGTAGTGCGGCGGTATCAGCCAGGGTTCGTGTGGGTCGAAGGACTCGACCGTGAGGAAGAACCGGTTGGCATCCTGGTTCTGTTCGAGCCACAGGGCCGCTTCTCTCAATACCTGCGGGGCGAGGTAGTCCTCCTCCTTCGTGCGGTCGCGCATGTTCGTGATGCAGGTCTGGATGAACCGAACAGTCGACTCGTTTTGCATCTCTCCGGGCAGCCAATAGTCCAATTCCTCCTGAGTCAACCGCGGGCCCGAGCGGGCGGGGTCCTTCTCTTGCCCGCGGAGAAAGGTCCATTGGTCGAAGCCGCGCCAATAGTTCTTGGACGGCTTGAACATGTGGTACACGTCGGCGATGAGGCCGGTGCGGTAACCGGCCCGTTGCATCATCTCGGCGAGCGTGTCCTGCTCCTCAGGGATGGGGCCCCAGCCGGGCGCCCCGACAAAGTCGCCCTTAAGGCGGAAGTCGGCGTTGTGGAACGGATACACGCGGCGGCCCGTGTAGAGCGCGCGCCGGGCAGGCAACGTGGGCAGGGACTCCGGATACATCCGGGACATGACGAGCGATTCCCTGGCAAATGCGTCGAAATGCGGCGTGTAGACCTTCCCCCACGGCGGAGGGCCATACACCCCCACACAATCCTTGCGCAACGAGTCAAAAACGACCAATATAATGTTCACGACTGTTTCCTCCTGACCGGCTAGCGTCGTGCACGTGCACGTGCTCGTCCAATTTCCCCGTCCCCGGAATTATGACGCCTACGAGAATCGTATGATATCCAAATCCTCTTTACGTCGCCACGGCTGCGTGCTCAAGCGCGAAGGCGTCGCTATTCCCGCACGATGTACGCCTCCTTGGCGTCGGTCTGTTCCAGTTTGAACCGGACGCTGACGATGAAGGGCTCTTCGCCCTCTACCCAATGACCGTAGGTCGTCGCGACGAACGTGCCGTCGGGGAGCAGTTCCAGGCCCGGATACCCGCAGTCGCCGCCCTTCTTGTTGTCGAGCAAGCGTACGCGGTACTGGCCCTCCCGTCCCTGGACGATATCGTCGTACGTGCCTACCCACGCCACAAAATCGCCTTTCGTCGGGCTGATGTGCGTCGTGTCGCGAAAGACGATGACCAGGCGGCCGTCCGGCGCGTATTTCCCAACGTGGCGGTCGCCGGTCAGACTGCCAGGCAGTTCGACCGGCTCGGACCACGTCTCTCCCTCGTCGTTGGAGAAGGCGACGAAGGAGTTGAATTGGCGGCTGTTCTCGCGCAGTAGCATGGCGAGCTGTCTGCGCTCCGGCGAGCGGACCACGCCGGGCTCGCACAGATGGGCCTTGGGGTGTTCCGTGACCACCTCCGGCGCGCCCCACGTCAGGCCGCCATCCGCGGAGAGCGTTTTGTAGACCTTGAACGGCCCACGTTTCCCACGTTTCTCGAGGAACCGGCCGTCGTCGTGGAACAAAGCCATGTACCGCCCGTCCTTAAGCTGCACCACGCTGCTCATGACGACGATACCGCCGAAATCGCCGATGGGTTCGAGCGGCGTCCAGGTCTCGCCATCGTCCTCCGAAACGGCCATCCGGTTCGGGTACAAGCCGGAGAACAGGATGAGCCGCTTTACCCCTTGCGGATCGGTAACCCGGTAGATGGTGGGCACTTCTTTGGACGTGGCCCAGTTCTCCGGCACGGTCAGGCGCTCGGTCCAGGTCAGGCCGCTGTCGGTGCTCCTTTTCATGACGATCGCGCCGCGGCCATGGCCCTTTGGATAAACGCAGATCATCGTTTTGTTGTCCTCCAGCAGCACGCTCGTCGGGTGGCCCAGGTACTGGCCCGGTTCCTTGTCGATAATCACCTGCCGGGATGTGTCCCGCGCCAGGTCGATCGTGGGGATGGTGTAGTCTCGAGGCGGCGTATCACCGGCGGCCGGACCGGGGAAGCATAACAAAGACGCGACAAGATATGGTGTAGTCAAAACCCAATTCATCGTAAGCCTTCCTTGCCGCAAGAAAGGGGAGGGCCCCTTTTTCTGCGGCCGATGCGAGCCTACTCACGGAACCACAGGTAGAGAAAGTAAGGGACCTCTCGCCCGGCGTAGTGCTCGACGACGGTTTCCACCTCGCGGGCGGAAAAGACCTCGAGGCCCGCTTCCTCCAGCACCGGCTCCTGGGAGCATGACCAAATTACGAAGATGCCGCTCGGTCTCAGGTGCGCCTTGACACGTGCGAAAAACCCGGCGCTGTACACCCGGCGATTGCCCTCGCGCACCAGCAATGCCGGGCCGTTGTCAATGTCCATGGCGACGGCATCGTAGGTGTTGTCCGTTTTGCACACATAGTCGTGAAAATCGTCCACGATGACGTGGACACGCTCGTCACTCAGGCAGTCTTGGTTGCGCTCATGGAAGAACCGTCGGTTCCACGCGAGAATCGTCGGCTCGAGCTCGACAATGTCCACCCGGCTGACGTTGGCGTAGCGGCATGCTTCGCCGGCGCAGAACCCCATCCCGAAGCCGCCGATCAGCACACGGACATCTTCGCGGTTCCGCATCCGCTCGAGCGCAGTGCGGGTAAGCATTTCCGAGGAGACGCGGTTGTACGAGGCCATGATGAAAACACCGTTCATCACCACCTCGAGTTCGCGCTTCCCCTCGACCACGTGCTCGAACAACTGCAGCCGCGAGCCGCCGGAGTCCCGCTGTGCGACAAGGGTCCGGCTCATGTTCGCGGACGACATACTTTCGGTTGGATTGTTCATCGTCATGTGATGCGGTGGTCCATTTCGAGGGCCGGCTGCTCGGCGGCGGGGCGGCCGACCATGCGTGCGGGTACGCCCGCGAAGGTGCTATGGGGCGGCACATCGGAGAGGACAACTGCGTGTGCGGCGATTTTGGCGCCTTCGCCGACATGGACGTTGCCCAGGATGCTGGCCCCGACCGAGATCAGCACGCCGTTGCCGATCTTGGGATGCCGGTCGCCGGTGGCCTTGCCGGTGCCACCTAGGGTGACGTGGTGCAGCATGGAAACGTTGTCCCCGATCGCCGCCGTTTCGCCGATAACGATGCCGCTGGCGTGGTCCATGAGTATGCCGCGGCCCACGCGCGCGGCAGGGTGGATGTCCACGCTGAAAACCTCGGAGATGCGGCTCTGCATGAACAGGGCCAGTGGCTCCCGGTCGTGTTGCCAGTAGTAATGCGCGGCGCGATGGGCCTGGACCGCGTGGAAGCCCTTGAAGTAGAGCAGCGGGGCGGAGTATGTGCGACAGGCGGGGTCCCGGGTGCGCACGGCCACGATGTCTGCGCGAAGCGCCTCGCCGATGCTTGCGTCGTTCGCGAAGGCCTCGTCGATCAGGTCGCGGAAGGTAGCCTCGGGCAGCGTGCCGCTGCCCAGCTTGCTCGCCAAGTGAAAGCTCAGCGCGTCCTCGAGGCTTTTGTGATTCAACACCACCGCGTACAGGAAGCTTGCCAACATCGGTTCTTTCTTCGTGTCTTCGGTCACCTCGGCCCGGATGGTCTCCCAAATCGAATCGTTGGTCTCCTGGCTCATTGTGTTCTCTCCTCAGGGTCGTGGGCGGGGTCGGCGTGCTGGACCTCAGGCACGTCGTCTCGCCGGCCATTCGCCCTAGTTTACCTGCGCAGGCCGCTCTTGTCGAGCCTGAGCTGCGCAGTCAGCTTTCAGCACTCAGCTGACTGCTGGTCGCTGAAAGCTACTCCACCGCGTCTCCCTGTTCTGCTTCGGGTGCGCCGCGGTGTGCGGTGTGCTATGATTTATCAACCGGCAGCTTCTTCGGGCCCACGGCCCGCAGAGTTTGCTCACTTGAAATCACGCAAATGGCGGTCTTTATTTGGGTATGAACGTAATTCGCAACGAAGAATAGCTCAATTCAGCTTAAAAGGAGGCCAGAATAATGTGCTGCAATCGGTTGAATCGGAGAGATTTTTTTGGATTAACAACGGGGATCATCGCTGGGGTAAGTCTTTCGTCCCCTTCTGTCCCTTTTTCTGACAAAGAATCAAAATCGTATCCCAACGAATGGGACCCTGCCAGGCCACCTGTGGTTACGGGAGAACAACTATGTGTCCAACCCGTTCTTATGTATGGTATTGCCCATAGAAGGGAAGCCGCCTCTTGGAAATCCTGGGGTGGCATACACACGGAGCAGGCAGCATCGGAAGAGGCAGGGAGGATATCAGAAGAACTCAACGCATTAGCTGCGAATGCCGATTTTCCCTTACTCGTGCTGCCCGTCGTTAAGGTTAAATCCGTTGAAGAAGCAGTGCGAGTGCGGGATGGCGACTATGACGTAATAGTCGTTTATCCAGCTACAGGTTCGGGAAGTCTACTTCAGGCATGTATTTCTGAGAAAGGCAACACGGTAATATTCGTCAGGCATCGTTCCGGGCCGATCTATTACTGGTATGAGGCCCTCAGCGTCAAGTACTTAAGCACAGGTGAAGAGAATTTGGAACAAGGCAGTTCCCCACATCCTGGAGGCGCCTCTGTTCATGATGTCGTAGTTGACGACTATCAAGACCTTTTATGGAGGCTCCGGGCACTTTACGGTGTCAAGAATTTCACAGGGACGAGGATAGTTGCGCTTGGCGGCGCATGGGGCAAGTATGCGCCACGGGCGCCCAGAGACGCTCGGGAAAGATACCGAATTGACATTATCGAAGTCAGTTATGATGATGTAGCACCGCGTATTAAGGGCGCCATGGCAGATAATGCTCTTGTTTCAAGAGCGGAGAAGTGGACCGAGAAATACCTTGCTTTACCGCATACGTCGCTCATGACAGACAAGAGGTTTGTCGTAAATGCTTTCTTGCTATATGGTGTGTTCAAAGAATTGATGCGCGAATATCGTGCACCGGCGTTTACGATTAAGAATTGTATGGGAACCATCCTGCCGATGGCACAAACCACGGCCTGCCTTTCGTTGAGTCTGCTTAATGATGAGGGGTTGCTTGCCTTCTGCGAATCAGACTTTGTGGTGATACCTTCGGGGATTCTGTTGCACTATATATCGGGCAAGCCGGTGTTTTTGCATAACTCAACGTTCCCACACAAGGCAATGGCCACGTGTGCGCATTGCACTGCGCCGCGCCGGATGGACGGGACGCATTATGAGCCGGCGCAAATCATGACGCATTATGAATCTGACTATGGGGCAGCGCCGAAGGTGGAAATTCCTGAAGGACAGGAAGTGACATTCATCGATCCCGAATACAGCACGGGCCGGTGGGTTGGGTTTAAGGGAACTGTTGAAAGTAACCCATGCTATGAAATATGCCGCTCGCAACAGGACGTCCTCATTCAGGGCGATTGGAAGAAACTCGTCAAAGAAGTCCGGGATTCTCACTGGATGATGGTTTATGGCGATTATCTCAAAGAGGTGGGATACGCCGCGCAAAAAATCGGCATCAAATGGGTAAACATCTCGGAAGCATGATCGGCGAACGTAACACACTTACTTCTTCTTTAGGGAAAGAAGAAGTAAGCAAGAAGAAACCATCAACATAGCAACATAGCAGCAATTCAGCAGGAGGAATGGGCGAAATCGTGGCCGACAAAGGCCGGGATGTATTGGTCTGCTTAGGATTGACCGCCGCGGTGGCCGCGGTGTTCGCGCAGGCGTGCGGGTTCGAGTTTCTGAGCTACGACGACCCCGGATATGTCACCGAAAACGTCCGCGTGCAGACTGGCCTGACGCCCGATAACGTTTGCTGGGCGTTCACCACACTTACGTTCTGCAATTGGCTTCCGTTGACCTGGCTCTCGCACATGCTCGATTGCCAGCTCTTCGGCTTGAACCCCGCCGGCCATCATCTGACCAATATCTTGTTCCACTTGGCGAACACGCTGGTCCTATTTGGGGTGCTTGGAGCGATGACGGGGCGGCCGTGGCGTAGTGCATTCGCCGCGGCACTGTTCGCGGTGCACCCCCTGCATGTGGAGTCGGTTGCCTGGATAGCCGAGCGCAAGGACGTACTGAGCACGCTGTTCTGGTTGCTGACCATGGGGGCCTATGGGGCTTACATCCGGCATCCGAGCACGGGACGGTACGCGGCGGCCCTTGGGCTGTTCGCCTTGGGCCTGCTCGCCAAATCGATGCTGATAACGCTGCCGTGCGTCTTGTTCCTGCTGAACTACTGGCCTTTGAAGCGCCTGGACGACTCCCTGGCGGCTCGGCGAATCCCGTGGCGTGTGCTTGGGGAGCTCGGTCCGTTTTTCGCCTTAGCGGCCGCCTCTTGCATTGTCACGATCCTGGCCCAAGGCCATGCCTCGGCCATAAAGGCGTTACCGCTGCGGATTCGGGTCGAGAATGCGCTCGTATCCTACGCGACCTATATCGGAAAGATGTTCTGGCCGACACGGTTGGCCGTGTTTTACCCACATCGCGTCAGCACATTTCCGCTGTGGCAGGTTGCCGGCGCGTTGATGGTGCTGGTTGGCGTGACGGCGCTGGCGGCCGTGCTGTGGCGGCGGCCCTATATACTGGTGGGCTGGTTGTGGTATCTGGGCACGCTCGTGCCGGTGATCGGTTTCATACAGATCGGCGGACAGGCCATGGCCGACCGGTATACCTACGTGCCGATGATCGGCTTGTTCGTCGCAGCCGCCTGGGGGCTGGGCGACATGGTCGAGCGCCGACGCCTGGGCCGGGTTGTGGCGCCGTTAGGCGCCGCGGCCATACTCCTGCCCCTGACGGTGCTGGCCTGGATTCAAACCGGGTACTGGCGCAACAGCGAAACGCTTTTCCGACGCGCCCTGGCCGTGACCTCGGACAACGTCGTGGCGCGCAATGGCCTGGGCACGGCCCTGCGGCGGGCTGGCCGGCTCGACGAAGCCATCGAGCACTTCTCCGCGGCCATCGCCATCCCCGGACCGTTCCGGGTCCACCCCCACATGAATCTGGGCTACACGTTTGCGGAGAAGGGGCAGTTTGACGAGGCCGCCGCACTGTTCGCCGAGGTGATCCGGCACCAGCCGGCCTACGAAGAGGCCCACATCTTTCTGGCCATGGTCCGCGCCGACCAGGGAGGCATCGACGAGGCCATCGGCCAGTACGCCCAGACATTGGCGCTCAACCCCGACAACGCCGCCGCGCGCCAGGGCCTCGACACCTTACTCGAGGCGCAGAGGGGCTCAGCGCGGAAGCCTGATTACGCCATGGCACACAATGCTCTGGGCCGGGCCTTTTACAACATCGGCCAATTCGACCTGGCAGTCCGGCATTTCATGGAAGCGTTGCGCATCGACCCCGCACAGTCCGCTGCACACAACGGCGTTGGGGTGGTCCTGGCGGGGCAGGGCCGCCTGGACGAGGCTGCGTGGCATTTCGCGCAGGCGTTAGCCGCACAGCCGGGCGACGCCGATGCCCTCACCAACCTCGGGTCTGTCCTGGCGACGCAAGGCAATCACAGCGAGGCCATTGCCCGGTTCACCGCCGCCTTGCATATTAACCCGAACCACGTCTCTGCCCACTACAACCTGGCGCGCGCCCTGGCCGAAACGGGCCAACCCGACGAGGCCGCCGTTCACTACGAAGCCGTCCTACGGCTTAAGCCAGACCATGCCCCCGCCCGGGAAGAGCTCGAACGCCTCGCTAGAACTCATCGGAGGGATGGCTCATTGGACCCCAAGTGAGGATGATGGCAGGGTGCGGGTGTTTGCGCGCGACGAGTTCGTGTCCCTCGCGCATGTGGAAGTAGCTCGAGGAGTTGTCGTGGGTCAGCAACGCTGGGCCCCGGGTGATCACCATGCGGACGGCCATCTCCTCGGGCACCACGAGATGGTTGGTGTGTTCGGTGGTATTCTGGAACGCGATGCCGATTCCGCTATGAAACACGCCTCGGGTGATGTGGCTGAAGTAGGCCGTGCTGCCAAAGGGGGTGCTCACCACAAACCCGTCGCCCAGAATCTCCCGGCCATCCTCATACGGCTGGTCGTCGAGCCACATTTTGAAGCGCACGGCGGAATTGACTTTCCCCATGTGCACGTTGATTTCGTTCATGGCGGTCAGACGAAATGCACCCTCAGACTGGGCCTCATGCTGCACCGTGCACTCGAGCTTCATGTACTCGCTTCGCAGCAGCGTGTTGTTCGCCAGCCGCCCGATCACGTCCGCCGCGGGATGAGCGATACAGCGGTTGCCGCGGCGGCTGTTTCGTATGGGCGCCTTGGGGACGCCGGGCCACCTCCGCTCGGCTGACAGAAGGGTTCCATCACCGCCATAACAGACAATGACGTCCGGGTCTTGGTTGACGAGGCTCAGGGACGGATATTTTGCGAATTCGTCGCGAAGTTCGTCCGTGCCCGCGCCAAATAGCTGGATTTTCATTAAGCGTATCCGAAAAAACGGGCTCCTCATACGACGGGGGTATTCTGGGGACAGTATACTTAATTCAGTCGTTCTTGGTCTTTGGTCCTGGTTTTCGCTTCCTATCTGAATTAAGTATACTGTCCCCAGAATACAGTCAGTCTTCCTCAAACGGGGGCGCTTCGAGGTCGTGCTCGACGAAGGTGCTGATGGCTTCTTGATCCTCCTCACTCATCTTGGTGAAGAGGATGGCGACTTTGAAGTGGTCGTCGCCGGACTCATGGGGCTCGCATCGGACCACAATACCTTCACACTCGATACGATGCCGCTCGGGCCTGGGCAGGAGCAGGGCCACGCTCATCTTGGTCATCACGGGAATCGGTTTGATCGTGTGACAGAGCACGCCATTGGGGCTGATGTTGTCGATGTGGTTCAGTACACCCGGACCCGATTCATCCACAACGGCCGGAAAACCACGTTTGCTCCGGTCATACCGCCGCCGGTCTACTCCTTCATTCCGCATTCTAATTCATTCCTCTGTGCCTTAAGATGAATGTCACCAACCGGAGCCCTGACGGCTATGATACCGTACAAAGCTGCCGATTGCAATGACGAGGCAATTGCGGAATTCGGAAGTGGTGTAGGGTTTGGGACTTGGGAGGAGAGGGGGAAGGGATTCACCCCGCGGGACAGGAGGATTTAGGACTTTTGGGCGTCGCAGAGGCGTTTTCCCGGAGATTTCACCCCACCGCTTTTGAAAGCGGCGTCATGCCGCCGCACTCCAAAACGGGCTATTTCGCAA
The DNA here is from genome assembly GCA_964425145.1 of uncultured Nitrospiraceae bacterium. Classification (GTDB taxonomy): domain Bacteria; phylum Hydrogenedentota; class Hydrogenedentia; order Hydrogenedentales; family SLHB01; genus CAYRLQ01. Next base: position 5,074 of record CAYRLQ010000009.1, on the reverse strand, counting down.
ATGCCTCATGACGGACCACACAAGCTGTTGCGGACGAAGCTGGGGCTTGGCGGGGACCGCGGTTCAATCCAGGTAACCGAGGCCCTTGAGGCGCTCCTGGGCTTGTTCGTCGAGTTCGACCTGATTGCGGGCGCCTTCACCGTTGCCCAAATAACCAAGTGCCCCGAGTTGCTCGAGGATCAGGGGCGGCAGGCCGACGGGCTCTGGCATGCCCTTGCCTGCGCAGTAGCGGAGATTGGCCTTGCGGTGCTTGTCCAGCAACGCGTGCATCCGTCGAACTGTATCCCGGTGCTGTTCGGCGATGTTGTCCGTTTCATCGGGGTCTTCGGCCAGGTTGTACAATTCGATTTCGTCCGAGGCGTGTTTGATAATCAACTTGGTGTCTCCGACCAGAACCATCTCGGTCTGCACGTTGCTTCGGGGAAAAGAGGCGTAAGTGTTGGAGAACACGGGGCCGTCCTGCTCCGAATCGAGCTGCGCAAGCAGGTCATAGCCCTGCCAGTCGGGATTGGGCTTGAGCCCCAAATAGGCCGCAACTGTCGGAAGGACATGGAGGGTCTCGATGAGACTGTGGCTGGTCTGGGGGTTTATCCCCGGACCATGGATGAAAAATGGCACTGCGAGTTGCTCCTGATACATGGTCTGGCCGTGGCCCATGGACCCGTGTTCCCAAAATTCCTCGCCATGGTCGGCCAGCACTATGACCAGGGTGTTCTCCCGTTCGGTGCAAATAAACTCCACCAACTTGGCCACTTCGGTGTCCATAAATCGGCACTCGGCATCGTAAAGCGCAAGGAGCGTTTCCCGACCCTCGG
>CAYRLQ010000009.1:0-4249 GCA_964425145.1 uncultured Nitrospiraceae bacterium | reverse complement strand
CGGATGCCGAGAAAATGGTACGCCTGGTCCACAAGATACTCGATCGAGTGCGCGACGGCATCCTGTTCGGCGGGGGGCAGCGTGGGCAAGGGGCCGAACATGGATCGGTACGGTTCGGGTGGGTCATAAGGCGCGTGCGGGTCCATGTAGTGCGCATATAGGAAGAACGGCGGTGTGAGTTTCTCGATCTCCTCGATAGCCAGGGAAGTCACCCAGTCCGCATCCGCGTCAGACTGGAAGAAGTAGGTATCAAACCCCTGTTTGAAGCCCAACTCCTCAACCAAATTGCCATTGGTCTGGATTCCAGCGGTGCTGTAGCCGGATTTTTTGAGGTAGGACGCCATGCTTTCCAGAGCACTTGGCAGAGCATCGCTTGTAGGGCTATCGGGAATCGCGGGGTCCACTGAGTAATAAACCTGGTGCGCGTCGACGTAGAGGGATGTGAAGATGGAGGCCATGGCCGGTTTGGTCCACGTGCATGGCGTGATGGCCCGGCTGAAGTCGAGCGACGTCTTCGCCAGGCGCGTCAGGGTTGGCGTAACAGGAAGACCGTTGCGTACCGCACCGATCCGGTCGGCACGACACGCGTCCAGGACGATGAGGATCACGTTGGGACGCGGGGGCTGAAGTGTTGTTAGTTGTTGGTTGTTAGTTGTTAGCTGCAAAATACTGGTTTCTTCTTGCTTACTTCTTCTTTCCCAAAAGAAGAAGTAAGACAGGACCGCGCACAGGATTAGAACCACGGCAAACACATGTCTTCTAGCCATCCTCGCAAGTACTCCTGCGTCAGACTGAACGCCATGCCCTCGAATCAACGCAGACGCTGCCGAACATTCTATCGCACCTGAGGCGATTTGGGAAGGACTTCGGCGTTTTTATGCACCTGATTCCTCCTCGATGATGGTTTCTTCTTGCTTACTTCTTCTTTCCCTAAAGAAGAAGTAAGGCGGCGGAGATGGAAATAAATCCGGCGAAACTCCCTGTCAGCGGTGTCAAAGACCTCGATGTCAATGCGTTTGGACGAATAGGTGCCCAGACGGGAGGACAAGACATACGGCTTTTGCTCGAAAGGCCCAAGCCGCATTTCAAACGAGCGGGCTTCGAAGGACTCGGATTGTCGAACGAACATCACACGGCCCAAGTCGAAGTAGGCTTGTGGCAAGTGGTGTGGGTTGTGCGCGGAAATGGACAGCCGGACCGGCTCTCCTTCCGAACGGAAAGCCCCGATTCGATGCCAGGCCCAACCCGTGTGGCCCGAAGGGCCGGCGCCGTCGGTCACACCGATCATCTGGAACGCGCCTGAGACGCCGGACATGTCCAGCGGGGCGATGGCGAAGCGTGTCTGCGCGCGCTCATATCCGACGGGGTCGGGCACCTCGATGACCCGCGCCCATATGACGTACTCGCCTGGATCGAGTCGGACATCGTAGTAAACGGCCTCGCCATCAGGCGTGTCCTGGCCGAGTTTGGCGAGCATTCCGAAACTGTTGAAGGTGCCGGGCGGCGGTCCTGCGTCGTATTGGAAAACAGGCCGCCAGACATCCGATGCCGCATTGACGCGTGTAAACGCCAGCGGTTCAATGACGCTGGCGGATTCGAACACGCGGCACTCGAGGGTCCGCACCCTTTCGGTGGCATTAGCAACGGTGAAGCGATATGTAAACGCATCGTCGCAGTACAGCGGGAATGAGGCCAATACGGCCTGCCGCCCCTCGCCATCGAACGCCAGCAAGGCGTTATCAACGCCCTCTATACGGGCTGTTTCGAGTGCCCGCATCGGGATATCGCCGCCGTGCAGCGCCAAGGTGTCAAGGCGCCCATCATTGTCCGCGTCCAGGAATTCCGCTTTGCTGTTGCGGTCTACCAGCTCGAGGTCGAAACGGAGCGCAAAACCCGCTGGCGGCTCCGAGTCCGGATCGCCGAACCTCTCAACGAAGCTTTGGCGCCACTGCCGTCCTACAGCGTGGTCATGGGGCGTCTCCGGGAAAAAATAATACGGGACCACCCAATCGCCACAGTCGGCCAACTGGAAGGTTCTCATTTCCCGCTTTGGGTCGGGGGCGTTTCGGTATAAAAAGACGGTGAGGCCCTCGAATGGTTCGCGCATCATACGCAGCGCGTGCCCATCCATCCAACCAACTCGCAGCTCGGCTTCGGTGTCGAGATCGTACGGTTCCCACCAGGACTCCACGAGCCAGACACGCGGCGCGCTGGCGGTGAAGGTCTCGATCCTCTCCGGTAAAAGCCCCACAAGCGCGTATACTGACGGGTTCGGGTAACCGCCAAACACGCCCTGCCAGCCTTCCTGAGAAAAACAGAGCACGCGCTGTCTCGGCTGGAATCGTTCGAGGTAATACCGGAACGGGGCGTGGGTGTAGCCGGCGCAATGGCCGATCACGTCATCCTCGGAGAGACGTTCAGCGATGAACTGCGCGGCCTCCCGGCAGTCGACCTTGTGGCGCACGCCGATCCGGTGGTCCCACAAGGGATGAATGCGATTGCCGTAATGGTCCGCGAGGGCAAGGACCATGAGGCCGGCGCACAGCGCCAGCGCAACTGCCGTAAACAAACGGCGGCGGACAAGGCGCGTCCCTTGGGCAACCAATAGATAGCACGGTACCGCTGAGAAGATCATCAGCCGGTGCACATAGTAGGGGAAATTTGAGGTGCGCCAGTACAGTATGGTGACGGCGATGGGCCCGAAGGCTGCAATAGCCAACAGCAGCACCGTACGAGGCCTTTTTCGGAGGGCAAAAAACCCCAGCAGCGATAACAGGCCTGCGAGCAACAACATTGCATTATAGGCAATCCGATTGGGGCTGTAGCCCATGAAGAAGTCCTTGAATGTAATGAGCCCGATGCGCAGGGTTGGATATGGGAACCAGTGCTGGCCGGCCTGCTCGTACGTTGTCGACGCCGCAAGCGCAAGCCGCAACGCCGGAATAGAAAGCCCGATTGCGGCGATGTTGCTGAGGACCCAGGGCTTGAGCCGTTTGTAATGCCACGGTAATGTCGCCACGAAGTAGACGTTGAGCGCAGCCATAACCCAGACCATGACAAAGTGGTTGTAAATGCCCACGGCAAGGCAGAGGGTCCATCCAAGCCAATGCCGAAACTGGTTTGCATCGAGCGCTTTGACGAGAAACACGAGCGCACCGGTCGCGAAAACAACGTGCAGCGTATAGGCGCGCAGCTCCTGGGCATAGTAGATTTGAAACGGCGAAATGGCGAACAGAAAGGCGCCGAGCAGCGCCGTGGTATCGTCTTTAAGGATAGCCCGTCCCGCGAGGAAGGTCAGCGGTATGCCCAAAATTCCCGCAATGCAAGGCAGCAGTCGCAGAAAAAAGTCGCAGGTGACCGAACCGGGCGTAAGCCCAGTAAGGGTATGAGCCAAGGCGTACCACAAGTGCGTGAGAGTGATCAACAGAGGCGGTTCGACGGTGTTGTCCGGGTTGAACTGTTGGGTGAGAGGCCATACTTGCTGGGACACGCGGAATGTATTGGCCTCGTCGTACCACAAGCTTCGCGCACCAAGCCCATAGAGCCGCAACGCCGCGCCCAGCAGCACGATGGCTATAAGGACGCTCACGAGGGTTTTGAGGCCTGGGGAAGGCTGCGTCGCGCGGGTGTCTTCCTGCCGCATGGCATCCTCATTTAGAGCAGACCGGTTCGTCGTGAAAAGAGCCATGCATGCCTCGAGCACTGCGAATTTCCAGGCAGCATGGGCCGCAACATCGTACCAAAACGGCCGAAGCCTCTGCAAAAACCCCCTGCCCAGGGCCATTTCAGAGACACGAGGCGCGGCGGGATGCAAACTACTTTGTGGCCCGAGTAGTAAGCACAGAGAACACGGAGGCACGGAGTTGCAAATACTTGACTTACAAAGGCGGTAACCGTTCAGGGGGATATTTCGTATTTTTTACATAAAAACAAGCCTTTGAGACCGCGGATTTGTCTTCGATCGCCATTCAATCCGCGCAATCCGCGGTAGAATGGCCTCTTGAACGCGCTTTTTTCCTAGGAAAAATGCGAAATATGTACGTGAACGCTTACCAAAGACGTTTGGGATGTCATGAGCATCACCCGTTGGGTGAACCGGTTCGTCCGCATAAATCGGCTATTTACTCCGTGTCTCCGTGCTCTCCGTGGTTAAAAACTGTCGGCAAGGCCCCCCACCACACCTCTTCTGAAAGTCAGTACGGGTTCTCAGGCCTTCAGCCGACTTTACGCCTGCGCGGAGCTCGACCGC
>CAYRLQ010000008.1:0-32336 GCA_964425145.1 uncultured Nitrospiraceae bacterium | reverse complement strand
GCGACAGTGGGGCAGAATAAGACCTCCAGAGAGACTTAAATAGGGACACAAATTCAATCGCAGTTCGTGGCACCCTCAAGCGCCAGCTTGAGGGTGTCTTAAGGCGTTGCGACTACAGAGTTTACACCCTCAAACGAGTTTGAGGGTGCCACGCATCCCCACTTTGTATTCTGTTACCCTATTTGCCTTGAGGTGCACATAGGCTGATCAGGCCTGTGGTGGAGGGGTCCAGGGCTCCTGTTTGCCCCTGAGGTACATGGAGAGGCCGGCGAGATAGCCCAGGATGGTGCCGGCATCGAGGACAAGTGTGATCGCGTAGTACCGACAAAGATTGGCGGGGCTGAGGTTTGCTCGGACGGGTTTTTTGCGGAAGACCCGGACATAGGAATACGCCAGGAACTGCAAGAGAAAGGGGACTAAGAACAGCGGGCTGACAGACAGCGCCAGCAGAAGCCACGCAGCGAACAGGGTGTAAACGGTTATGTAGAAGCCGTAGATTTTGGGTTGCTGTCCCACGGCGCCTGCGCTGCGGGCATAACGGTAATACCTGCGGTACATGCCGCGATAGGTGCCATCGATCTCCCAGTACACCTTCGCTTCAGGGGCGAGAACCTCGTTGAATCCCCTCTCGCGGATGCGGAGGTCAAAATACGTGTCCTCTCCGACAACCATATGTTCTGGATACCCACCAACGGATTCCCAGACATGGCGCTTCAGTGCCACCGAGCGGCTCGAGGGCAAGAACGTCTTTTTATCCAGCCTGGCCTTGTGGCACAGGTGGGCGTAGCAGTGCTGAATGGCTGTTTCGCAGTGGTAGCCATAGTACCCGCCGACCACCTCGACGGTTTCGTCCTCCTCAAAGGGGGCCACGATGCGTTCAAGCCAATCCTCCGGGATTCGGCAGCCCATGTCGGTGACGGCAATGAGGTCGTATTTGGCATTTTCAATGGCAATGTTACGTCCTCGGGAAATGTTGCACTGCCGCTCCTCAATGAGATTCACAGGAACGGGCGCATCTCGAATGGAGGATTTGATGATGGCGACCGTGTTGTCGCCCGAGCCTCCATCGACGATGACCACCTCATCGGGCAGACGCGTGAACCGGGACAGGGCTTGGAAAAACCGACCGACGCTCGCGCCCTCGTTGAAGACGGTCATAATGAGCGAGATTTGCTGCTTTTGTGCCATCTTCCCTCCCGTCTCAGGCGCTAGAGACTCCCAAGTATAGTGGATTTCCTCGGTGATAATACTCAAGAGTGTGGAAAATCGCCAACTCACTTTCGGCAAGATGTGTATTTTGGCACGTTTTTTATCGATCTCACCCATGAACCGTTCGCAACAGACCTAACGCCGTACCGGGTCGGTTGTCTTGCCGTGACCCAGCGGGTATACTTCCCCGAACGGCCGCCAGAGTTCAGCCTGCTGCTTCAGGCGCTGCGGACTACCGGCGGCCAGGGACTCTGTTGGCCAGGTTGCAATGCTGTTCAATTCCCTCCATTTCGCTGTCTTTTTCCCCGTGGTTGCGGTGGTGTACTTTGCGCTGCCGCACCGCTACCGGTGGCTGTTTTTACTGGCCGCGAGCTATTACTTCTACATGGCCTGGGTGCCGAAGTACGTCCTGCTCATCATCGCGTCGACGCTGGTGGACTATGTGGCCACGCAGATGATGGGCCGGACCGAATCGAAGGCCCAACGCCGGAAATACCTCTACTTCAGCCTGGCCGGCAACCTCGGCCTGTTGTTTTTCTTCAAGTACTTCAACTTCTTCAACGACACATTGCAGAGCGTTTTTGAGTATTTCTCGCTGCCGTATCACGTGCCGGAATCGCACCTGTTGTTGCCCGTGGGGATTTCCTTCTATACGTTCCAGACGCTGGGCTACACCATCGACGTGTACCGCGGCAAGTTCAAGCCGGAACGGCACCTGGGCATTTTTGCGCTGTATGTGGCATTTTTCCCGCAGCTCGTGGCCGGGCCCATCGAGCGGGCGGGCAATCTCCTGCCGCAGTTGCGCAAGAAGTTCAATTTCGATTACCAGCGGGTCACCGACGGGATGAAACTGATAGCCTGGGGGCTGTTCAAGAAGGTCGTCATTGCCGACCGTGTCGCCGTAATGGTCGATTACGTGTATGCCAATCCTCAGAACCACGAAGGTCCGGGGCTGGCGCTGGCGACGCTGATGTTCGCCTGGCAGATTTATTGCGACTTCTCGGGCTACTCTGACATCGCCATCGGCGCGGCCCAGGTCATGGGCGTGCGTTTGATGACGAACTTTGACCGGCCATATTGGTCGCGGTCCCTGCTCGAGCTCTGGCGCCGGTGGCACATCTCGCTTACGTCCTGGTTTCGGGATTACGTGTTCTTCTCGCTGGGCGGCACGCGGGTGCCTGTACCGCGCATCGGACTGAACCTGATAGTGGTTTTCCTAATTACGGGGCTCTGGCACGGCGCCAATTGGACCTTCATCATCTGGGGGCTCGGCCACGGCGTATTTCTCATCATTTCGTTGCTCACCCGGAACGCCCGCGACAGACTGGCTGCCTTCCTCCGCTTGGACCGCATCCCCCGGCTTCACGCCATGTGGCAAGTGGCCGTCACCTTCGGCCTGTTTTATTATATCGGGGTGTTTTTCCGCGCGGAAAGCGTCTCGGACGGCCTGTATATCCTCAAGCACCTGTTTTTAGGCTGGAGCGAGCCGTTCCGCGGCCTGGGATTCAAAGGCTTTATCCACAGTCTCGGGATGCGGGACCAGGAGGACTTCTATGTGGCCGTGCTGGCAATACTGGTGTTGGAGACAGTTCACTTTTTCCAGTCGCGCGGGCCGATCCGCGCCCGCCTGGCCCAGAAGCCCGCCTGGGTGCGCTGGCCGTTGTACTACGCACTCGCCCTGGTTATCCTGACCTACGGCGTGTTCAATGAATCACCGTTCATTTATTTCCAGTTCTAACTCGAAAATGGGAGAGCGCCCTATGAAACGGTTCCTGTGGAAGATGCTTTTCCTGCTTCCCGTCGCTGTGGTGCTGGTTGGTACGAATGTGTGGGTGGACCCCGCGGGCTTATTCCATCGGGATGCGGAGAGACGAATTGCCACATACCTGCTCGAAGGCCTCAACGTGGCCAACGTCCGCAATCATGATGAACGCCAGGTACTGCGATACTACGCCCAGGGGCTGAAGGAGAAGAAGGACGTGTTGGTGTTTGGTACCAGCCGCTCGATGGTCATTGACTCGTCCTTCTTTCCAGGCGAAACCTTGTTTAACGCCAGTGTCGCGGCCGGCACCCTCCGGGACACTCTGGCCAATTACCAGTTGTTTCATGAGAAGGGTTTTGTCCCGACGCGGGTCGTGCTAGGTGTTGAACCCTACATGCTCAATCGCAATTACGATAACAAGCTCTGCCTCGAGGCCGAGTACCGGCGCGCGCTGGGCCGCCTGAGGCTGCCGTTGACGGACCGCAGGCCGTTCCTAGCCCGTCTGATCGACCGGCGCTACAGCCAACTGATATCCCCGTCGTATTTCCAGGCGTCGCTTGGAAACGTCTCCGGGTTAATCGAGCGGGGGCGGCCGGCGCCTTATCCAACCTCGGAATTTGAAGTCGCGGACAATATGGTGCGCGCCGATGGCAGCCTCTCGTATGGGGAAGAGCGGCGTGCGCGAAGCCTCGAGGCGGTGCACCAGAAGGCGGTCCGGTTTGTCGCAAAACACCCGGAGGAATTGGCTAATTTCAGGGAACTCGACAAGGGTCTCAAGCGGACATTCGAGACCTTCGTGGACGCTTTGCTCGAGGAGGGCATCGAGGTCATCCTCTTGCTGGCGCCCTACCACCCCGTGGCATACGAAATGATGCAAGCGAACGACGCCTATCACTGTGTGGGCGAGGCCCAAACGTACTTTAGAAGCTACGCGACCCAGCACGACGTCCCCGTTTACGGGGCCTATGATCCTGGGGCATGCGGCCTTACAGCGGCGGATTTTTACGACGCGGTCCACTCGAGCCGGGAGGCCCTTCAGCGGATTTTCCAGCAAGGCCTGACCCCATCTCCTCTACTTCAGGAAGTCCCAGAAGTTGCCGCCGAGGAGGCGGGCCACATCGCGCTGGATCTCGCTTTCTTCGATGATCCAGCCGGTCGCCAGTAGGTCGGCGTACTTATCGGCGAGCACCTTGGCGATGATGGTGCGCGAATGGGCCCACTTGTAGAGGAGCTGGTCGAGGATGCGTGCGTCGGAATGTTGCGGCAGAACGCTCGAGCCGAGCAACTCAAACCGCATTCGGGTGATCTCTTCGATAAGGCTGGGGTCGTTCAAGAACCACCAGCAGCCAAACACGAACAGGTTGCGGAACTTGCGCGCGGCCACGCATAACTCGTGCTGATTCTCCCGGGCCAGCATGGTCACCATGAACTTGTTGTCAGGATAAGTGGCGCAGAGGGCCTCAACGGCGTTGATGTCGGACTTGCCAACGCCGTCGGCAGCCATTAGCAGCGGTGGGTTGACCTTGCGTTTCACGCCGATCATCATCGCGAAGGGCACGTTGTGTTCGAGAGCCACGGGCAACACGCATGTTGCGATGAGCGCGCTGCAGGAGGACTCGTCCGGGAAACGGAACGTCGGCGGCAGTGACACGGCCATGTAGAGCGCGCCCGTCCGCGTGAGCCAGTCCGTCAGGAACCGCCGTACTTCCGCAAGGGTCTCCGTGTCGAGGACGGGCGTGACCTCGTATCCCCAGGCCTTGAGCCGTTTACAGGCGCCCTCCCAATCAGTCAACAGCGGATCGATCCGCAACGCAGCGCGGAAACGACCATCGATGTCGGCGCCCCGCTCCCATGTGGGCCGTTCCAGATCGTCGAACGGGTCGTTCGTCATGACCACGGTTTCCACGTTTGCACGATCGAATACGGTGTCTACATAACCTTGCACGTCCTGTTGCGCGAAGTACGCGCGGTAGCCCTCGAGGTCGCGCGCGCCCACATCGAGGCCCAGCTTGTTCAGCACCGTCAACGGCCCCCGGCACGATTCGCTGTACGGCGACCGTTTAACGTATAACTCTCGCCAAATGAAGTCGGCTTGCTCCTTCTTGCTCATCGCCCAGTACTGGTCGTAAGGGATATCACTGGCGCGCAGCACCTCGGCGATGAGGTAGTGATAGGTAAGGGTTTCGTCGATACCCCAAAGGAGCAAGTCACCAAACACCGGGGCGTACAGATGCGTATGAACGTCGGTTACCGGCGTCGACTCGACGATTTGCGCCACGGCCGCGCGCATTTCCCGGGCCATCGAGCGATCAAAACAGCGTTCGTCCATGGGGTTCAGGTGTCCTCATCCGGCTGGTTCGCCTCACACGCGCGAAAACAGGTGTAGCACTGCGCGGCAATGCGTGTCAAGGTGGAAGAAACTTTCGGGTCGGTTGTGGTATCTTTTAACCCGGAGTCAGGAATCGGACGGGGGGAGTCTACGCCGGCATGAAACAGAAACACGTAGCCGTCCTGATGGGCGGGATGAGTTCGGAACACGAGGTCTCGCTCAACTCGGGTCGGATGGTCGCGGAGAATCTTGATCCGGAGAAGTATAAGGTGACCCCTGTGACGATTACCCGGGACGGGGACTGGTCGTTCGCGGGACAGGAGCCTGTCAGCGTCTTCTCCGCCATTCCACAACTGGAAGCGCTGGACGTGGACTGCGTGTTTATCGCGCTGCACGGCCCCTTTGGTGAAGACGGGCGCATCCAGGGCCTGCTGGACGTCCTCAGCATCCCCTACACCGGCTCGGGATGTGCCGCCAGCGCCCTGGCCATAGACAAGGTCCGGTGTAAAGCCGTAGTCCGCGAGCTCGACATCCGCGTTGCGAAGCATTTCGTCGTGCACCGCAGCGTATGGAAGGACAACCCGGAGCTCGTTACCAGTCAGGTGCAGGCAGAGCTCGGTTTCTCCTGCGTGATCAAGAGCCCGTGCCAGGGCTCGAGCCTGGGCATGGCCATCTCGGCTACGGCCGCCGATTTCCCCCATGACATGGAACACGTGTTCGAGTACGACGATGTGGTGATGATCGAGGAGTTCATCCCCGGTCTCGAACTGACCTGCGCCGTGCTCGACGTCGACCCGGTGGCCGGCCCGCGCGCACTCCCCGTCACGCAGATTCTCCCGGTGACATCGAGCTACTTCGACTACGAGGCGAAATACACCCCCGGCGCCACAGAGGAGATTACACCCGCAGAAATCTCCGACGAACTCACGGCCAAGGTCCAAGAGGCCACCGTGCGCGTGCACCAAGTCGTCGGGTGTGAACTCTGGAGCCGGAGCGATTTCATCCTCGCCGGGTCCGACCCGGTGTGGATCGAGATCAATACGATTCCCGGCATGACGCAAACCTCGCTCTACCCGCAAGCCGCGGCCGCCGCCGGGATTTCCTACAGCAAACTCGTGGAACTGTTCGTCGAGGTGTCCATAGCCAACAGCGCCAAAGAGAAATGATAAGGGTCCACCTACATTTTCGGATTGTTCTAGGAAAAAGCGTGTTCAAGAGGCCATTCTACCGCGGATTGCGCGGATTGAATGGCGATCGAAGACAAATCCGCGTTAATCCGCGGTCTCAAAGGCCCGTCTTTATGTGAAAATGCGAAATGCCCCCTGAACGATTACGAGAAATGAGCCGGGCATCCTCAAACTCGTTTGAGGGTGTAAGCCCTGTAGTCGCAGCACCTTAGGACACTCTCAAGCCGGCGATTGAGGGTGCCGCGAGCCGCGATTGAATTCGTGTTGTTATTTGTGTTGACCTGCACTGAGGAGTAGGAATCATATGGCGATTTTCTTTACGAAGATGCACGGACTGGGCAATGATTATCTCTTCATCGACGCGGCTGCGCAGGAACTCCCCGACCCGGCGGAACTCTCATGCCGGATGAGCCACCGCCACCTCGGGGTCGGGTCAGATGGCATCATCCTGGTGCTGCCCAGCGAGACCGCCGAGTTCAGCATGCGCATCTTCAATGCGGACGGGAGCGAGGCGGAAACCTGCGGCAATGGCATTCGCTGCTTCGCCAAGTACGTTTACGAGCGCAAGATGACGGACAAAACGGAGTTCGTGATCGAAACCCTGGCCGGACCCAACCGCGTGGTCCTCACCACTGAAGGGGATACCGTGGTCACGGTGCGCTCGAACATGGGCCTGGCGCGATTCGAGCGGGCCGAGATTCCCATGAAAGGCCCTTCAGGCCGCGTCATTGAGGAACCCCTCGAACTCGACGGCGAGACTGTAAGGGTGACCTGCGCAAACATCGGGAATCCGCACGCGGCCATCTTTGTCGACGATGCCACCGCCGTGCCTCTGGCGGAGCTCGGTCCGAAGATCGAGAACCATCCGAAGTTCCCGCAGCGGACCAACGTCGAATTCGTCACTGTGCAAGACAGGCAGAACATCGTCGTGCGCATCTGGGAACGCGGCAGCGGCATCACCATGGCCTGCGGCAGCGGCTCATGCGGCGCGGCGCTTGCCTCAATCATCACCGGCCGCACGGACCGGCGCGTCAACGTACATCTCGTCTACGGCGTCCTGGGCATCGAGTGGGCCGAGGACGGCTGCGTGTACCAGGAGGGACCTGCCACGGAGGTGTTCAGCGGAACCTTCGAGATAAACCAATAATCACGAACGGAGCGAATCATGGCGGCAAAACTTGCAGTACTGCTATCGGGCAGTGGAACGACGCTGCAGAACATTATCAACCGAATCGAGGCGGGAGAACTCGACGCGGCGGTGTCTTGCGTAATCAGCTCACGGGCCGATGCGTATGGCCTCGAACGCGCTCGCAAGCACGGCATCACACACAAGGCCATCGCCCGCAAGGAATTCCCCGATAGCGCCGCGTTCAACCGCGCCCTCTGGGCGCAGGTCGGCGCGTGCAAAGTTGACTTGGTCGTCCTGGCCGGGTTCATGTGCCAGCTTGAGGTGCCCGAGGCCTTCGAGAATCGCATTATGAACGTGCACCCGGCACTGATCCCCGCATTTTGCGGCAAGGGGATGTATGGCCACTATGTACACGAGGCCGTACTGGCCTATGGCGTGAAAGTCACCGGCGCAACCGTCCATTTCGCGGATCAGGAGTACGACCACGGGCCGATCATCCTTCAAGAAGCCGTTCCCGTTCTCGAAGACGATACACCCGACTCGCTGGCCGAGCGCGTCCAGGCCAAGGAGCGCGAGTTGTACCCACGGGCAATCCAACTGTTCGCCGAGGGCCGCCTACGCGTTCAAGGGCACCACGTATCCATCCTGTAGTTGGCAGCGCCCCCGTCTTGGGGCTACATAGCGCCATAAATAAGGAGGGAGCGGCGGGTGGGGGGCACTCGCCGCTCACATTGCGGGGTGTGTCTGACAACCTAGTCCCGTGCTTCTTGGCGCAAGAGGTTCACGGTTTTCTGAGCTTTTACCTGAGACCATTGGGCTGCGAATATTGGTCTCAGTACACTCAACTTGTGTAAGCCATTTGGGCTTGGGCTGCGGTACGAACTTCATGGGGCATGAAGTTTTGTTCCTGGCCTACACTTAATGGCTTCAGACACCATTAGGAATTATAACACAACATATGGTAGGTGTCAAGTACTTTCTAACAATCTGTGGGATTGTTTTGCAGGCGGATTTGCAATCGCACTACCTAGCTAGCGGCTTGTCAATATATGACTGATGGGTGAGTGCACTCGATTTCTTTGTGCTTGTGCTCGCTTTCATAATGGACCCTTACCTGGATTTGATGGGCCCGGGTTCAGGTATACTGTCATCCGAAGCGCTCTCTTGTGTCACACAATGACGCTGTTACGAGTTGTGGGGAAGGTCGTGGGATAAGCTCTTCACGAAAAGGGTTGCCCAACAACAGGGAGGGAAAAATCGCATGGTCACAAATTGGCTCTTGATGATTTTGTCCGCGACGAACAGCGCTGCACCGCCGTCACCCCTTCCGCCCGTGCCTACGCCGCAGCAACTGGCTTGGCAGGAGATGGAATACGGCATGTTCTGCCACTTCGGCATCAACACGTTCCATAACGAAGAATGGACCGACGGCACGAAAGACCCCAAGACGTTTGTGCCAACGGCTTTCAACGCCCGGCAATGGGTCGAGGTGGCCAAGGCGGTGGGCATGAAATACCTCGTCGTGACGGCGAAGCACCACGATGGATTCTGCCTGTATCAGACGGCGCAGACGGATTACTCGGTGAGGTCCAGCCCGTGGCGCGAGTGTCAAGGCGACGTGGTTCGGGAAGTGGCCGAGGCGTGTCATGAACTCGGCATCACCTTCGGGTTCTATCTGTCGCCCTGGGACCGCCACGAACCCAAATATGCGGACAGCGCGGCCTATGACGAATACTTCAAGAGCCAATTGACGCAGTTGCTCACCGGCTACGGGCAGGTCGGCGAGGTCTGGTTCGACGGCGCCGGGTCGAAGGGCCACGAATACGACTGGAACGGGTACTACGCCCTGATCCGCGATAAACAGCCCAACGCCCTCATTGCCATCTGCGGGCCGGACATCCGCTGGGTCGGCAACGAGGATGGCCTTGCGCCCGACACCCTCTGGAACGTCCAGGAGCGCGGCGGCGAGAAGGTCTGGTGGCCGGCCGAGTGCGATGTGCCCATCCGCAGGCGCCATTGGTTCTTCCACACGAACGATGAAAAGTCGCTGCGCACCATCGAGAACCTGCTCGACATCTACTACCGTTCGGTGGGACACGGCGCCACGCTGCTGCTCAATGTGTCGCCGGACCGGCGCGGACTGCTGCCCGACGGCGACGTGGCCCGCCTCCGGGAGCTGTGGTCGATCATCACCGATACCTTCAAAACCAACCTCGCGCTGAACAAACCCGCTCAGGCATCGCAGGTGCGAGGAAACGATCCTGACTTCACCGGGCGCCACGTTGTCGACGGCAACCCCGATACCTATTGGGCCACGGACGACGAAGTTGCCGAGGCATCGGTGATCATCGACCTGGGCAACCCCACGACGTTCAACCGCTCGATGATCCAGGAGCATGTTGAACTGGGGCAACGCGTCGAGGAGTATGTCCTTGAGGCCTGGGACGGTTCGGAATGGAGAGAAGTCCTCAGCGGAACTACGATCGGCTACAAGCGTCTGGACCGTTTCGAGGACGTCACCGCGAGCAAAGTGCGCCTGCGCATCCGCAAGGCCCGGGCCTGCCCAACGATTCGCGAGTTCGGCCTGTACCGCGCAACGAGAGAGCCCTGATTCAACTCCTTTTTCAACAAGGATGCTCAGGATGGACAGGATGTTTTTGTATTATCCTGAATATCCGGGCAATCCTTGTTAGTTCCCTTTTCCTTCTCGCGCACAATCTCACTGGCAACGGACTAAAAACGGCACTTGAATTCAGGAGTCGGAACACAGGATCGAGAATGTCGGTGGGTTAGCCGACCTACGGTGAATCGGCAGATTTCGGCGGGTCTATCAGGTACTTCTTGACACTCGCCATGACCTCTTCCATGGCCTCGATGTAGAAGCGTGCGAGCGAGACCTCACCTTGGCCCGATTGGCGGTATTCCTTAAGCACGGCCAGAAACCGCTTGGTCTCGCCCTCGGCCCGATTGACTTTTGCTTTCCGATAGGCCATGGCCTCGCTGATTTGCTTTTGGGCGGTACCGCGCGCCTGATGTATGGCTTCCTTTTGGTCCCCTCGGGCCTCATTGATAATGCGGTCCTTATCCTCGAGCGCGCTGGCGACATCCTTGAACGCATCGCTGACTTCTGCAGGCGGTGAGACCGAGGCGAAGTTTACCGCGATAACCTGAATCCCCGCTTTCAGTGATTCCAGCTTTTCCTGGCAACGCTCCGTTACGCGCGCGAGCACAAGATGCTTTCCCGAGGTCAGCAGGTCGTCCACGGCAGTGCGTGCTACGGTGTCCGCAAGGGCCATTTCGGCCGCGCTTTCGATCAGTTTCTCCGGCCGAGCACAACGAAACACGAATTGGGCCGGGTTGCTTATTCGATACTGCACATTGAGCGCGATGTGAATGATATTCTCGTCTCCGGTAAGGAATTCCGCGCCGATGTCCGGGGACGGTTCATAGAACTCACCTTCAGGTTCGTCTTCGATCACCTCGCCCTCGCTCTCGGCCTCCCCGACCAACGTGGATTGGGAGATAACCACGCTCTTCACTTCACCCGGTTTGAAGTAGTACACCTCGTCTACGGGGTAAGGGAGACGGTAGTGCGTGCCCGGCAACACTACCGTGGGCAACAGCTTGCCGCAACGCACGACCAATGCCTGCTGCTCCGGCTTGACAACGTAGATGCCGCTGAACAGGTAAATCGCAACGGCCGCCAGCGCCGAAAGCCAAAGGACCGGCTTGAGGGCTCCGGCCGGCTTGAAGCGGAATTCGGTGTCTTGGGCTGTATCGTTCGTGCTCATTCAGTCAGTGTATCCACAGTCTCGCTTTTCTGGCCGGCCGAAAACGCGCTCGGGTCAAAGTCGGACAGAATCTTGAGGAATTCGGAATCGGAAGACATGACAACCGTGGTGTTTTCCGTAAGGATCTTCTTGTATGCCGACAGCGTTCGCATGAATTTGTAAAACTCGGGGTCCTGGTTATAGGCCTGGGCGTAAAGCTGAATGGCTTCGGCCTCGCCCTCGCCTTTGAGCTGTTGCGCATCCTTGTAGGCGGCCGAGAGGATCTCGCGCTGCTGCCTATCAGTGTCGCCCTCGATAATCATCGCCTGTTCCTCACCTTGCGCGCGGTATTCCTTGGCCTTTTGCTCGCGCTCGGCCCGCATGCGCCGGTACACGGACTGCTTGTTCTCATCGGGCAGATTCACCCGTTTAATGCGGACATCCACCACCTCGATCCCATAGTCGTCCAGGGCCGTATCGGCACACCGTTCGGTCACGCTCTCCATGATTTCGCCCAGTTTGACCTCCTCTTCGTCGGTCGATACCACGGCGGAAAGTTCATGCTTGCCCAGTTCGGCGCTCAACTCGGACGCCACGAGGACGGCCAGGCTGTTTTCCGCGCCCTCGATGGTCTGGACTTTCTCCAGGAACTTCTTCGGATCGAGGATTTGCCAGCAGGCATAACTGTCCACGACGAGGTTTTTCCTGTCGAGGGTAAAGTTCTCCGTGGGACGCGGATCGAATATCTGGAGCCGCTTGTCGAACCGCAGCACCGTTTGAGCCGGGGCAGGAAACTTCCAGTACAGACCGGGCTCCGTGATGGCATCCCCGGGCTTGCCAAAGGTCGTCACAATCGCATATTGGGTCTCGTCGACCGTGAACAGGACCATGTAGGCCAATAGTGCGATTGCCGCGATGGCCATGATCGTATAGAGGTACTTTTTCATCGTCCCAATGCCTTTACAGGTTTACTGGCCCTCATCGTGATACAACAAACCGGCTTGTTCCCTGGCGCCAAAGTCTTCTTTCAAAAACTCACCTATCATAAAGAAGCGTTGAAGTGTGTTACCCGCCGCGTCCGAGCTGATGTCATCGCTGAGAACAACCTTTCGGAGCGTTGGCAAGGATTCCTCGAGACAGTCCATGTACATCGTAAAGGCCGCCATTTCAGGGGCCTTGCGGAATGCGTCGTAAATCTGCGTGAAGTAGCGGGCGTCCCCTTCGGCATTCAGTTTCTGTTCGGCCCGATACGCCTCGGCGTCCGTCAGGATTTGATTGGCAAAGCCATGAGACCTCGGGATGGTCCAGTTCCTGTACCCTTCCGCTTGGTTGATGCGTGTGCTGCGGTCCTCGCGCGCCGTGGCCACGCGCCGGAAGGCGGATACCACCTCCACAGGTGGGTGCACGTCTTGTAGATGTACGGCGATAACCATGATACACGCCCGGTACTCATCGAGCAGTTGTTGCAACCGCGAGAACACCTCTCGTTCGATCGCCGGGCGGGCCGTCGTTAGAATATCCGTAAGGCGCATACGGCCCACCACACTCCGCACCGTGTGTTCAGTGGCAGCCCGCACCAGCGCCTCGCTGTCGGAAAGATTGAACAGGAACCCGGCGGCGACACCCTCCCCGACGCAGTATTCGACCACAAGATTAAGGTCCAGTTCATTGACGTCGCCGGTGAGCATAATCGCCTCCGGTTCGACTTTCTCGTAGATGCCGGTGCGATGCATGCTTTCCCACAGATAAGCGGAGGGCTCAACGATTTCCCCTCTCCGGGCCACGGTGCGATACCCAAACTCGAGCTGGCGAACGGCACGCGGCTTGACCCGGTATAGCTTCGAGATGGGGCTGGGCAGGCGATAGTGCAACCCTGGCGCGGCAGGAGGGGCGGTGCGGTCCACGAGCTTGCCGCACCGCAGCACGACCCCAACTTCATCAGGCTGAACGCGGTAAAACCCCGAACAGGGATAGGCCGCCAGCGCCAGTACGACGAACACTGCTGCAATGGCCCTGCGGTTTCGGATGATGAATCGGACTCCCTGCGTCCTGTGCATGCGTAGGGCTGCCACGTGGGGGGCCAACAAGCGGCTATACAATGGCGCAAGATCCTGGCCCCAGGAAGTATCGCCCAGCCGCCCCATAAGGCTTTGGTACGTGAACGCTTCACTCGCCGTAATGCCCCGAACGGATGAGACGAGCACTTCCGCCCCAGCCTTGAGCACGAGGAACGAAACCACTGCCGAGGCAAGCGCATCCAGCCGGAGGCCGATCAAGTTTCCCAATAAGCCCACAAACACGACCACGGACGAATACATGTCCATCCTGGAATGCTGGCCGTCGGCCTCTAGACTGATCGACCCTTCTTCGCGACCTACGCGAATCTTGTACCGGCTGAGAAAGTAAGAGATGATGATGCAAACCCATACGATGCCGATCGCAACCGGAACGCGCACCAATGGGTAGGCATATCCCATAACGGCGCTGGCCAGAAACCCCAGCGCTGTGCCGATCAACAATAGGGATACCAGCAGGGCCGTCAGATTCTCTGCCAGTACCTTATCATTCGTGTGTGGCACAGCCGCCCCCGGCTGTGTTCGTGGCCCGTCTTCTTCGGCTTGTTCGCCATTTTCCCCGGTCTCCTCCGCCTCCTGCTCAGGCTGCCGCCCCTCGCGCTCCTTACGGAAGGTGAACCATATGCTCAAGAAAACAAGGCCGGAGATGAGTATATCCGAGGTCGAATGCAGGGCATCGGCCTTCATGCCCGCGCTGAGGGACAACCGGGCGCCGACAACCTTCAAAAGGACGAGGAGGAGATTGCAGGCGATGGATGCCGCTGCTGCCCTGAGTTTGCGATCTTTGAACATACCAGTTCCAGCAAGTTCCCGTTACAAGAGGGATGGCTATCTCTCAGCAAGTCACCATTCTAGGGAGTACCGTCGGCCCATTCAAGTTGCGCAAAGAATTGCGGAACCAACGAGCGCGCTGAAGGATTACTGCCATAGGTGTGTTTACAGCCCCTGCTCTGGAGGGCAAACGGATGAGATTTCCGCCGTGCTTGTCTGTGGCCATGCTCCCGGCGGTCATTTCTGCGTTGATCGGTCATGCTGCATGGGGCGAAGCCTGGCCTATGCCGCAGTGGACTCGTGCATCCCCGGCCGAGATGGGTATGGACAAAGCGGTGCTCGAGCAGGCGCGAGACTATGTGCTCCGCCCCTTTCTCGAACCCATGCAGGACGCATACGAGTTTTTTGCCCGTCTCGACCAGCAAGGCCAGCCGACCTGGACAAGCGAAATCGCTGAGCGAGGGGCCGTATTCGTGCATCGGGGCAAGTGCTATCGGACTTCGGCAAGTTACAATACCCCGCTAAGGCGGTACCTCCTATGCCAGACGCACCTGGATGATGAGCCCCAATCCAACGGAGGGCTCGGCATCTACGACGCACCCGAACCATGGGGTCCGTGGACTACAGTTTACTTCACGGAGAACTGGGACGTAGACCCTGGGGAAACCATTGGTTTTCCCACCAAATGGACGGGCAAGGACGGCAAGACGCTGTATCTGGTGTTCTCGGGCGACGATACCTTTGCCGTTCGCAAGGCAACACTAAAATAGGCAGGCCCCGGCCGCCGGGCTTATGTGGTGACGCCGCGGAGATTGATTTCCTCGGCGCAGTGGCACGCGGCGACGTGGCCGGGCGTGACTTCGCGCAATTCCGGCGTTTCCTGCATGCAGTGACCCCTAGCGTAGCGGCACCGGGGATGGAACGCGCAACCCGGAGGCAGGTTGGAGGGATCGGCCACTTCGCCCTGGAGTGGAATCCGTTCCGCCTTGGCCCTCGGGTCTGGCACAGGCAGGGCGTTCATCAACGCCTCGGTGTAAGGGTGGCGCGGATGGTGGAAAAGCTCCTGCGTCTGGGCCTTTTCGACAATGCGGCCCGCATACATGACCGCGACCCGGGCGCTTATGTTCTCCACGACGGAGAGGTCGTGGGCGATGAAGAGGTAAGTGAGGCCGAGTTGTTGCTGAAGGTCTTTGAGCAAGTTGATGATCTGCGCCTGGACCGAAACGTCGAGGGCCGATACGGGTTCGTCACAGACGACCAGGCGCGGATTGAGCACCAGGGCCCGGGCGATGCAGATGCGCTGGCGCTCTCCCCCGCTGAAGGCATGGGGATATCGGCGGAGGAAGTCGGTCTGGAGCCCGCAGGCTTCGGTGACTTCCCGGACACGGTCTTCCCTCTCCTTTCGCGAGCCGAACCCATGGGCCCGCAGCGGCTCGGCAATGATGTCAAGCACGGTCATACGCGGGTTCAGCGAGGAAAAGGGGTCCTGGAAGATCAACTGCATGTGCTTGCGAAACTGGCGAAGCGCGTCGCCTCGCAGCGCCCCGAGGTCCACCTCGCGGCCATCCTGGGTGAAGGCCATCGTGCCTGCGGTGCGTTCGATAAGGCGCACGATGAGCCGGCCCGTAGTCGTTTTGCCACATCCGCTCTCGCCCACGAGGCCGAGCGTTTCGCCCTGGCCGATCTCGAAGCCCACATCGTCCACCGCTTTGATGAGGCCGACGGTCTTCCGAAGCAGTCCCTTGATGATTGGGAAGTATTTCGTCAAGCCTTCGACTTTGAGTAGCGGCCGGCTCATGACTTCCCCCTCGGTTTCCTCTGGTCCGATGTGTATAGATGGCAGGCCACTTTGTGCCCAGGGGCAATCTCGAGGCACGGCGGCGGGTTCCCAACGTCGCACAGGCCCGGGATGCGCTCGTCGCAGCGCGGATGGAACGGGCAGCCGGGCAACTTCACAAACGGGTAGGGCACCGAGCCTGGAATCGACGCAAGCCGCTCGGCATCGGCCTTTCCGATGCGCGGCACGGAACGAAGCAAGCCACGGGTGTAAGGATGCCTGGCCTCTCCGAACACTTCATTGACATCGGCCTGCTCGACGATACGCCCCAGGTACATCACGGCCACTTCGTCGGTGGTTTCGGCGATAACGCCGAGGTCATGGGTGATCATCATGACCGCCATGCCCAATTCCTGCTGCAGCCGTTTGATGAGGTTGAGAATCTGGCCTTGAATAGTGACATCGAGGGCCGTCGTCGGTTCGTCCGCAATGAGCAGGCGCGGGTTGCAGCAGAGCGCCATGGCGATCATGCAGCGCTGCCGAAGCCCCCCGGACAATTCGTGCGGGTATGCGTAGAGACGTGTTGCCGGCATCGGCACCCCCACGAGTTTCAACATCTCGACCACGCGGTCCCGTGCTGCTTTCTTGGACACGTTTTGGTGCAGCCGAACGCATTCGCCGATCTGATTGCCGATAGTGTGTACGGGCGAAAACGACGTCATGGGTTCCTGGAAGATCATCGAGATGTCGGCGCCTCGAATGCGCCGGATGGCCTGGCCGTTCGGGTCCAGTCGCGTCAGGTTGATGGGGCGCGCCTCGTGTCGGCCGTTGCGCGGCGCCAGCAAGACCGTGCCGCCGGTGATCTTGCCCCTGGGCGGCAGGATGCGCATTGCGGCCCGTGCCGTGACGCTCTTGCCGCAGCCGCTCTCGCCCACCACGCCCAGCGTCTGATGCGGCGCGATGTTCAGGCTGACGCCGTTGACGGCATGCACCGTGCCTTCCTTCAGGAAGAAGCGAACCTCGAGGTCGCGGATTTCAAGCAGATTGTCCAATGGTTACCTCAATTTGTAACCATTCACCGGTAAACTCAGCGAAAAGCCAGACAAAAAGGTGTAAAACCTGAGCAAAACAGGCGCTGCCCCTGAAATGCCCAAGTCGAGTTCGACTCGGCCTCTCTGCGTTCATCTGCGCCTCCGCGTTGAAGGCACAAAACGCAGAGACGCCGAGCCCGCAGAGGGCGATGACATGATAAGTCTACGTTGAACTCAGAGTCTCAGTGATCAAGCCTGTGAGTTGCCCTTCGGCGGGGCGCCGTGAAGTCGGCTAATCGCGTTCATCGCTGGCCGTTTACGGCTTTACTTTATCATAGGATTGGAATGCACACAGACCTTGTGGGATGACAACATGCCGTTCAATTTTGGATCACAAAGGGCGTAACCGTCTGATGGAGATTGCCCCGTTTGCTGCGCGACCTCGAAGGTGGCAACGGCCGGCGCAATGATGGCGACGCCCTTTGTTCTCTAATCACCAAACGTCCGATGAAGCTCCTCGATAAATGCATCATAGTCGGTTGCGCTGAAGTCGTCCTCGTCGAGATTGATTACCCCGTTGCTGTCCATCTCGACTTGGGTAATGCCGGGAGACTCACGTTCAAGGCGTTCCAGCAGGGCATTCTGGTTCTTCACCTTGTTAAGAAGCCGCCAGGCTTGCGTCATCAAGTCCTTGTGCTCCAAGGCTTGCCGAATGGTAATGGCCAGGTCAACTTCGTTACAGGGCTTGGTGAAAAAGCGAGTGATGGCGCCCTCGTTGATCGCTTGTATGACCACGTCCAGAGTCGCTTTCCCCGTAAGCATAAACCGCATCGTATCAGGATAGAGCTTATCAACATGGCTGAGAAGCTCTGTGCCGCTCATGTCGGGCATTTCTTGGTCTGAAACGACCACGTCGATTTCGGTGGTTTCAAGGAGTTCAAGTGCCTCTTTACCGGAACAGGCGGTCACAATTTGGTAAGGCTCTTTACGAAGAGCCCGCTTCAAACCCATAAGCACATTCGGTTCGTCGTCCACCAAGAGCACCCTGTGTGCCATTGCAGCTTCCTCCTCTCGCAAACGCGGGGAGTCTTACCCGTTTTGCCCCACCCCATCTTTAGCCGAAGCACGGCGTATCTCGATGGGCTCTTTCACACCCACAAGCTTCGCATAGCTTCTTAGCCGCGCCAACAGGGGCTCGGAGATGATGTGTCCGGCCCCGATCAGAAGTCTGTTGTCTAAAGTCTTAACATCGGATTGGAGAGTCAGTCCACCTCTGAGTTCACTCAAGGGAAGACGAATGCCTTCCCCCTCGCGAAAGGCCCTAAAAGGCACATAACCTCGAAGGGCGGCAGCCAATACCCGAGGGTCATACCAGTCTCGTCGCTCTTGCATCTTCTGAACCACGGCTTCCTTTCCAGCGCCACGAAGCTCAAGTTCTTGGATGTCTATCGCGACCTTAAGGATTCGTGATTCCAATGGGATCTCGCTGCCGACTACAGAGTCGGTTGGAAAACCGGTCCCGTCATAACATTTGTTCTGGTACAAGACGATCTTGGCAACGGATTCAAGTCGGGGAATCTTGGCCAACAGTTCATGAGCTATCCGAGGGGACCGGTTCAAGACGTCTGTCTCAACGTCGCTGAGGGGTTCACCGGCATGAGTTTTGGCCAGAAGGTTGCGGGGCGTGGCGACATAGCCGATCTGCGACAATGTCGCGGCGAGCTCGAGTTCCCACAGATTCGTCAGATTGAGTTTGCTCCCGATCTCTCTGGCACGATTTCGCAAATGCGGGATGTCGCCGAAGGTCTCTGGGTCGGTCAATGAGAGAATCTCGGCCAATAAGTCGATTGTCCCGCTCAGAGTTACTTCAAGGAGCTCCTTTTCGGCTCTGATCAGCCGGTATTGATTGATTCCCGCAACGAGTGCCTTACCCATAAGCTCCGGGAGGCAGGGCTTTGTAAGAAAACGGAAGATGCTTCCCTCGTTCACGGCTTGCATTGCGATCTCGAGGTCTGGGGCGCCGGTCAGCATCATGCGTATCGTATCGGGCGCAATTTCTCCAACGCGCGCCAGAAACTCGATCCCATTCATCACGGGCATATGCATGTCGGCGACGACCACCGCAAACGGACCCCGATCCATGACCAGTTGCAGTCCCTTTTTCGGCCCTTCGGCTGTTTCAACGCGGAGCGCCTTCCGCAACTGCCGCTTATAGGCCGCTAAGATATTCGGGTCATCATCGACGAATAGAACCTTGTCTTCCATCATTATTCCGTTTCCCGGTCTTCACTTATACGGAGACAGACCTCTCGCCATGTGGAAAGGCGATTCTCAAGGCCCAGTCTCTTGAGATAGTCGAAGTCGAGCTGGGGACGCTTTCTCCCCTTGCTTTCGTCCCGTGTCTCGTGCTCAAGATAATCGGCCACGTGAACCGCGGTCAGCGGGCTGAAGTGCTGTGCCGGGCACTCGCTCGGTCGATGATGGAACGCCACCGCCTCAACGACTGGGTCGGGCAGGCCCCAGAGCCCGAGAAGGTATGCGCCCACTTCAGCGTGCGTGCACCCAAACGCTTCCAACTCCGCATCCGTAAGCGCTACCGGGTCCCGTAGCGTGCGGCTGAGCACTTCACGGTATTGCGTTAGGCGGTTTATGGCGAGTATCAACATCCCCGAATCGTGAAGGATAGCCCCTGTAAAGGTGTCGCTAAGGTCCTTGTCGCCCAGACCTTCACTCTTGCAGATCGCCTGGGCATACGCGCCAACAGCTATACTGTGTTGGCAAAACCCGTCAAACGAGAAACCTGCCGGGAGCTTTGCCTCGGCCACATGCGAAAACGCGCCAAGCATGAGGACCAAGGCTCGGATCGTATCCAGACCAAGGAAACTGATGGCCTGTGTGGGATTCGACACATGCTGCCGAACTCCGAAAAAGGCGGAGTTCACCCACTGGAGAATCTTCGCTGTCATGCCCACGTCCGACCCGATAATTCGCCCCACCGCCCCAATGGAACAATCGGGCGAGCGCAGTTCGTCCATCAGCCTCTTATACGACTCCGGCAGGGGAGGTAGTACCGGCATTTGCGATACGAGACGTTTGATATCCTCACTATTCAACTGATCCCGAAGCGCGAAAGCACGGTCCACCGTGGCCTTCAGTACCTCCGGATCGCATGGCTTCGCCATGAATTGTTGCGTCGGCCCGATAGACCGGAAAATGGTTTCTTCATCGGATTGGCCTGACAGGACGAACCGGACGGTTTGTGGGTGACGATTCATTACCTCCGTTAACAGCGTGGCGCCATCCATCCCAGGCATGCGCATGTCAGACACGATGACGTCAAAGGGCTTCGTGGCCATCAGGTCGAGTGCCTCTTGTCCACTGGCCGCAAATGTCATCTCCCATTCTTTGTGCATGTGCCGCAACATTCGCTGGAGTCCCTGGAGGATGTTGGGCTCGTCGTCGACGAACAGAATGCGTTTCATGGCGTGGCTCCTGCTACGGTAGCGCCGGTGCTCGTTTCGTCCGACAACGCATCTCGCATTGACCGAATGTCCGCCAGTGTGTCCTGAAACGCCGCAAAAACATCGGGGTCGAAGTGCTTGCCATTCTCGCTGCGCATGATCGCCAGCACCTTGGCTTCTTCATAGGCCGGCTTGTAAGGGCGGGGGGAATTCAGCGCGTCGAACACGTCCGCTAAACCGACGATGCGAGCTTCCAGGGGAATACTATCGCCGGCCAAACCCTTTGGATAACCCGTGCCGTCCCATCGTTCGTGGTGGGCTTCGGCGATGGTAACGGCCACAGACAGTATAGGAGACGTTTCCTGTTGTTCCAAGCGGGGGGCGGCGTGCAACTCGCGAAACGGGCTCATTGCTTTAGGTGCCTGGGACAGGATATCGGCTCCGATTCGGCAATGCGTCTTCATTACCGCCCGTTCCTCCGGAGTGAGCGGCCCCTTCTTCAAGAGGATCGTGTCGGGAATGCCGATTTTCCCGATATCGTGAAGTGGACTGGTCAGAGTTATCGTCTCAACGAATTCGCGATCGAGGCCGAGGCCCTCGGAAATGATGCGGCAATACCATGCCACTCGCGCAATGTGGTTGCCGGTGGTCTCATCGCGGTGCTCGCCCGCCTTGGCAAGCCGCCAGATGATCTCGCGGCGGGACTCCTCGAGCGCAGCGGTCCGTTCTTTGACTCGCTGTTCGAGGAGTTCGTTGTGTGACTTCAGTTGATCTTGATAGGACTTCAGTTGGAGCACGCTCCGAACGCGGGCCAACAGGTCCTCCGGGTCGACCGGTTTCATCAGAAGGTCCGTTGCGCCCAGGTCCAGGGCGCGGCGCTTGAGGTCTGAGTCACCCAGGCCGGTCAGCATTATCACGGGGACATCCTGCGTTTTCTCGCGGCCGCGCAGCGCCTTCAAGAGCTCAAATCCGTCCTTCCCCGCCATTTTCACGTCGGAAACGACGAGGTCGAACGCGGTTGCATCGGTTTTCGCCAAGGCTTCATCGGCGCTCGACACAAAGCGCATCTCCCAGACGTGCTCTTGCTCGCGAAGCATTCGGTTGAGCGCGTGTAGCACTTCAGGCTGATCGTCGACGAAGAGCAGTTTCTTTTTCATGTCTCGCCTGGCTCATCACAGGGCCTCAATGGGCATCCGGATAATAAACGTCGTGCCGTGGCCTGGCTCTGTCTCGAACGTCAGCGTTCCTCCATGCTTATCAACGACGACATTACGGGCGATCGCCAGGCCCTGGCCCGTTCCCTTGCCCACTTCCTTGGTTGTAAAAAACGGGTCAAAAACCCGGTTCCCCACTTCCGCCGGGATTCCCGGCCCGGTGTCGCTAATGCGCACCTCGGCACAGTCTCCATCCCGCCGGGTCCGAATCGTGATCGTGCCTTTGCCCTCGGCCCCGTCACCCACCACCCCAGCAATCGCGTGAGCCGCATTAATCACGATGTTCAGGATCACCTGATTGAACTCCCCGGGCAGGCAAGGAACCAGGGGCATCTCTTCATCAAATTCCGTGACCATGTCGGCCACATATTTCCACTCGTTCCGCGCCACGGTGGCCGTGCTTTCGATGGCGTGGTTGAGGTCGGTGGGGGTCTTCTCCTTGATGTTTGGATGCGAGAATTCTTTCATTGCCCGAACGATCTTCGCGACCCGGCTGACACCGTCCAGTGACTGCTCGATGGCCTTGGGAATCTCCTCGAGCAAGTATTCCATGTCGGCCTCCTGCACCGTCGTCTCGACCTCCGAAAGCAGGCGATCGTCGACCGCGCCTTCTTTCACCGCCTTGAGGAGCTGGTCGTGCTTGGCTTGCACGGCCAATAGATCGCGAAACGCATCTTGCAGGAACCGGGTATTATCCCCGACGTACTGCGTGGGTGTATTGATTTCGTGGGCAATGCCGGCGGCGAGTTGCCCAATCGATTCGAGTTTCTGCGCCTGGCTGAGTTGGGCCGCCAGCATCTCCCGCTCGGTGATGTCGGCGCCCACCAGGAGGAACCCGGCCATCCCGTCCTCACTGTTGGCGAGTGGGGTGATAGTGAGTCCAAGTAGTCCGCCCGTTTCGTCGGGGCGGGTAAAGCGAACATCATCCAGGCGCACCTGCTTGCCTTCGCCCACGCACGTGTCAACGCCCTCGAGGACCCTAGGTTGCTCCCAGTCGATTCCACACTCGGAAAGGCGGCGTCCGAGTACGCTCTCTGAGGAGATTCCAAAGACCTTGGCAGCCGCCGAATTCCAATGCGCGATCCTGCCGTCGGGCCCCGCCCCAATCAGGATCGATGGAATAGAGGCCAGGACCAATTCCAACTCCGCGTGTGCCCCGCGCAACTCCTCCTCAGCGCGCTTGCGATCGCTAATGTCGCGGACTATCCCCACGCCGTGCCACTGGCCGCCGATTTTGATTGATGACAGGGATATCTCGATGGGGAATTCCCCACCGCCCTTTCTCAGGGCCGTTAACTCAAGGGTCCGCCCGATTGCTGCGCCCTCGCCAGACTTGTTGAACCTAAGTATCCCCCGAGTATAGCTTTCCGCATACTGTTCCGGGGCGAGCGTTCTGTGAAGGTCCTTGCCGATCACCTCATCTTCCGTGTAGCCAAAAACTCGCTCGGCCGCCTGGTTCCAATAAGAAACCTTGCCGTCCGCATTCATCATGATCACCGCGTCAGGCGCCGCCGAACTGATTACCCGGAACTTCTCCTCGCTTTCGCGGAGGTCAGCTTCGGCGTGTTTCTGTTCGGTGACGTCGCGTGCGGTGTGAACGAAACCCCATACATGCCTGGAGCGGTCGGTGAGCGGCAGACGCGTGATCTCGAAATACCCGCCCCAGACCGGATGGCGCAACTGGGCTGAGTAGATTGGTTCCTCGCTTCCTGCTTGCGCGCAAGGGCAGAACTCCGGGGGCCGGTCCCGGCCGCACAGGGCTTCGTAACAAAAGCGACCCACAAGGTCCTCCTTGGTGGTATTGAACCGCTTTGCCACCGCGTCATTACAGCGCAGTATCCGCCAATCCGGCCCCAGCACAAGAATCATGTCCGGTGAGGCGTCGAACACGGATTCCCACTCCTCGGCCATGTTGGCCGTCTCCAGAGCGCGGCGGGAGACGGCCGCGTGTAAAGTTGCTCGCTCGACAGCGTCCTGAATCATCTCGGGAGCCGCGGGCTTTTCAATGAAGTCGAAAGCGCCGAGTTGCATGGCCTGCTTCACGTTAGCCACCTCGCCATAAGCGGACAGAATAACCGGCACGGCCGAAACGTTCTCGTCTCGAATAGCCTTCAGCAGGTCCAGGCCGCCCATCCTTGGCATTCGCAGGTCTATGAGCGCCACGGCGTAGGCGTTTCCACGCAGAAGCTCCAGTCCGGCCCGGCCGTCGGCGGCCTGGTCACAGGCAAACCCGGCGGCGCTCAGATGCCGAGAGAGAGCCGCTCTGACCGCCTCATCGTCATCGACAATCAGAATCTTGGGTTTTTCGCCCATAATCCGCCTCCTACGCGCTGTCCTGTTGGGGCGTTTTCAGTCCTGGTAGTAGCTGTTTCCGAGTTTATAGAGACACGCCCGGGACGTTGCTACGCTCTGAATTCGATCGAAAACCGTGACAAAACGTGTCATCACTGCCTTTTTCTGAGAACCGGCGCCCAACCCTAAATCGAAATGATACCATTGGCCGGGGACCTCCCGCAAATCCTTTTAAGGGCGTTGGTTGCATTCGCAGCGCCGCCATATATCAGCGGACCTGTCGTTTGGTCCGCTCGTATCCGACGTGGCGCCCCCAAACTTGGTTTGAGGGTGGACTATAGTCCAGTTCAACACCCTCAAACGAGTTTGAGGGTGCCACGGGCCCGGCTTAATGGCTGTACGGGTCGGCGGCATCGCGCAGGCCGTCACCGAGAAAGTTGAACATCAACACCGTTACAATGACAAAGACCACGGGCAGTAACAACCACGGGTAGAGGTTCACCGCCCGGATATTCTGCGCATCTTGCAGGAGCACGCCCCAACTGATGGTAGGCGAGCGCAGGCCGAGGCGCAGGAAGCTCAGCGACGTTTCAGCCATGACCATTCCGGGAATGGCGAGCGTGATAGTGACGATCAGATGGCTCACAAACCCGGGAATGAGATGGCGCATGATGATCGAGAACTCCGTGACCCCGGCGACCCGTGCGGCCATGGCGTAATCCTCCTCGCGCAAGGCGAGAATCTTGCCCCGCACCACACGCGCCAGCCCCGTCCAACCAATCAGCGCCAGGATGACGGTCATGCAGAAATAGACCTCGAGCTGCGACCATGTGGCCGGCATGGCCGCGGAGAGCGCCAGCCATAGTGGAATAGTGGGAAAGGACCGCAGGACCTCGATGAAACGCTGGATGAGGTTGTCGATAAGCCCGCCGTAGTACCCGGAAATGCCTCCGACGATCACGCCGAGTATGAGGCTGATGCCTACGCCGACCAAGCCGATCGACAGCGAGATGCGGCTGCCGTAAAGGATGCGGCTGAACAGGTCCCGGCCGAGGCGATCGGCCCCCATAAGGTACAGCCGCTCGCCCTCGTCGAGGCCGATGAGATGGCGCTTCATCGGGATCAATCCCCACATCCGGTAGGGTGCGCCTTGGACGAACAACCTGATGGGCAGAGGGCGGGACGTGTCATTGGTGTAGGTCCGGGCCAGGGTTTCATCGTCGATATGTTGCTCGAGCGGATAGATGAAGGGCCGCCGCAGCCTGCCCTCGTGAAACAAGCGAATCCGCTGCGGCTTGGCAAAACTGTGTTTGGCATCGCGCGTGTTCGGGGTCGATGGCGCGAGGAATTCGCATAATACGGTCATGCAATACAGCGCAATGACTACATAGAGCGCGAACACGGCCAGCTTGTGGTCACGGAACTTCAACCGCATCAGCTTCCACTGTGAAGCCAGGTAGAGCTTCTCGTCCGCCTGGGGCGCTTCTGAGGAAAAGGGGGACCGTCCCTGTTTTCCATCGGCCGCGGCGCTCATGATTGTTGCCTTTCGAAGCGGATGCGCGGGTCAACCCAGGCAAGGAGGATGTCCGAAATTAACGTGCCTATCACAGTCAGGGCGCTCAGCATCATGATGAAACTCCCCGCCAGGAACATATCCTGCTCCATTAACGCCCGAAGGAGCAACGGCCCGGTGGTGGGCAAGTTCAGTACCATGGCCACGATGACCGACCCGGAAACGAGCTGCGGCAGCATCCAGCCCAGCGTGCTTACGATGGGGTTGATGGCCACTCGGACCGGGTACTTCAGGAGCAGCCGTATCTCCGTGAGGCCCTTGGCGCGCGCGGTGACCACGTAGGGCATCTCGAGCTGGTCCAGCAGGTTGGCGCGCACCATGCGGACCAGACCCGCCGTGCCCGCCACGGACAATATCACCACGGGCACCCAGATATGCTTCAGTAAATCAACGATCTTGTCCAAGGACCACGGCGCGCTGATGAATTCATCGGAGAACAGCCCGCCCGGCGTAGTGCCGAGGTAGTTGTAGGAGAGCGTCATGAGGAGCAGTGCCAGCAGAAACCCCGGAGTCGACATGCCGATGAAACCGAGAAACGTGAACACGTAATCGGACAGCTTGTACTGGTGCGTGGCGGAGTAAATCCCAATCGGGATGGCGATGATCCACGTGCACACGAGCGTGATGAGCGAAATCGTAACCGTCAGGGCGAGCCGCTCCCAAATCAATTCGCTCACGGGCTTGTTCTGCGAGAAGGATTGGCCGAAATCGCCATGCAGTATACCCCAGAGCCACTTGAGGTACTGAACGTGCAGCGCCTTGTCGAGGCCGTACTGTACGCGGAGGCTCTCGATCTCCGTTTGGCTGGCGGACTCACCCGTCTGGGCCAGATTCGCCATGTATGTGGTGAGGTAATCCCCCGGCGGAAGCTGGATGATGCAAAACGTGATGATCGAGATGCACAAAAGCGTCGGAATCATGATGAGAAGACGGCGGATGATGAACGTGATCATTCGGCGGCCCCCTCCCAGTCTTCGAGATAAAACTGCTCGATGTCGATGTACCCCGGCGTCATCAGGCGCCAGCTATGGATTATCTCGTCGGGTACATTCTTGAATCGGTTCGAGACGATGGTCAGCAACTCGGCCCGGCAAATCCCAATCGTGTAGGACTCCTCGGCCCATTGGCCGAGGATGCGACTGCCGAGTTCGAGCCGCCGGGCCTCGTCGGTCGTGGCGACGAGTTCCAGGTACCAGTCCAATAGCCGCTGGATGTCGGGCGGGGGCTTGACGCCGCCTTTTCCCGCGGTGATGTGGTAGCGTCCGTAGAGCGGGGCGAAGAAGCTGTCCTGTGCCCAGGGCACGAACCACTGGGGGTCGAGAATCCAGTGCATCCCGGCCGTGGCGTAGGCCCAGAAATCGCTGTTGCCGTTGGACACCTGGAGCACGCTGAGCGTGCGTTCATCGATTTTGAGGATGAAATCCAGACCGACCTCGCGCCAATAGTCGGCCACGAGCTGCCACAGGTCCGAACTGGTCCCCGACTCAGACGGATAGACTCTCAACATCTGACGGAACGGCTGGCCGTTGGGCAGTCGGCGCATCCCCAGACGGCCCCGTTTCATGCTGAGCTCGTCTAACAGCGCATTGGCTCGATCGGGGTCGTACTCGAGGTGCCGCTCGTCGAACCACGGCAGGTAGAACGGGTCGAAGGGACTTGCCACGCCACGGGACGGCTCTGCCATGCCCGTGTACACCAGGTCGACCAGTTCCGCCCGGTTGACGGCGACCGACAGCGCAATCCGAAACCGACGGTCCTGGAGCAGCGGACGCAACACGGGGTCTCGGCTGTGTTGGTTGATGTAGCAGACAAACGCCCCGGGGTTCAGGTCGCGTAACACCCGGTACTGCCCCTTCTGACGGTTCTCCATGAACAACGGATAGTTGGCCGTGTCCATCCGACGCGCCTGAAAGTCCACTTCACCCGCCATCGCACGAAACGTGGCGATCTCGTTGTTCTGAACGTCCGTGTAGACCACCCGATCGATATACGGCAACTGGTTACCCGCCGGGTCCACTTTCCAGTAGTACGGGTTCCGCTCGGCCACAATCCGCGTCGAGGGAAGCGGCACCATCAACTTGAACGGTTTCCACGTCGGCATGTCCGGGTTGTCGTCCAGGTTGTTTACCAGTTGGAACAGCCGAAACCACGTGCCCACGCCCCGTTCTCGGGCCTTGGTCTCGAGTTCCGCCGCCGGCACGTAGTCGCGATGGAACTGCATCAGGTAGTGCTTCGGTCCGAGAATCTCGTTGCCGCGATAAGAGAGCATTTCGAGGAAAATGCCGTAGGGTTGGTCGAACTCGAACACGAGCGTATGAGCGTCCGGCGCAGAGAGCCGCACGGGCTCCCCGTCGATCGCCAACCACCAGGGGAAGATGGGCGTGATTTCCTTGTTGCCCAGAACGTCCTCGAAGTAGAACAGGAAGTCGTCGGCCGTCAGCGGATGTCCGTCGGACCATTTCAGCCCGCGCCTCAGATGGAAGACGTACGTCTTGCCCCCGTCGAGCACCTCCCAGCGTTTCGCCAGTCCCGGCACGACCTGCCGCCCGGTTCGATCCCAGCGCACGAGCGGCTCGTAGCCCATGCGGTTCCTCAACTGGATGTCGCCCAAGCCCATGGTCACACGGCGCCACGAGCCGCCGTACTTCCCGATACCATTCACCGGCTCCACCACAGCGGGCTCCTCGGGAAGCCGATCATCCACTGGAGGCAGTTCCCCGCGCGCCACACGCGCGGCCAGCATTGGCGCTTCCTGATACGGCCCCGCGCCCAGCGACACCCCACCGACGAGCACCAAAACGAGCGCCCTGCACCATCGAGCCGGCCATGCTCCAAACGCCCTACTCCAGGTCATGTTTCCGCCCCGTGGAGCTTCGTCAAGTAGCCAAGGCCCATACTGTGCCTGACCACCGGGAACGAGTCAAGATTTCGGGAAAGGGGAGGTGAAATAAGGGGAGACGGGGCCTTACTTACCCGCGATTTACACGTTACAGTGAATAGGTGCCCGTTCCTTTATTTTATGCGCTGGTTTTACGGTCGATGGCGTGTTTCTTGAGGCGGTATTGGAGGGTTTTGTAGGTCAAGCCGAGTAGTTCGGCGGCCTCTTTGACCCGGCCGCCGGACCGGCCGAGGGCTTGCCGGATCAGGTCCTGCTCGAGCTGTTCCAAAACGACCCCGCCGTGGGGCAGCGTGAACTGGCCGGTTTCGGGGACGGACACGCGGAGTTTCTCGGGTAAATCGTCCAGTGTGACGGTATTCGCGTCGCATAGGACAAAGAGTTGTTCCAGTGTGTTCTCGAGCTCGCGGACGTTGCCAGGCCAACGATAGCGCCGCATCGCGTCGATAATGTCCGGCCCGACGCTGGGCACTGGTTGGCCGAGTTTGGCAGCGAGTTTCTCGCGAAAGTGGCTCACGAGCAGCGGCAGGTCTTCGATACGTTCGCGCAGCGGCGGCAGGGTGACGGGCAGCACCTCGAGCCGGAAATACAGGTCCTGGCGAAAGGTGCCTTCCTCAACACGTGCTTGCAGGTCACGGTTGGTGGCCACGATGGCGCGTACGTCGACTTTGTGCGGTTCGGACGCGCCTACGCGTTCGACGATGCCATCCTGGAGCACGCGGAGTAGCTTGGCCTGGCTTTCGAGCGACATGTCGCCGATTTCGTCCAGGAAGATTGTCCCGCCATCGGCGATCTCGAACTTGCCCTGGCGGGACGTTTCGGCGCCGGTGAATGCGCCTTTCTCATGGCCGAACAGTTCGCTCTCGACCAAGGTATCGGGAATCGCCGCGCAGTTGACCACGATGAAAAGGTTGTTTTTGCGCGGGCCTTCAAAATGGATGTGGCGGGCGACCAGTTCCTTACCGGTGCCGGACTCGCCCTGAATGAGTACGGTGCTTGTGACGGGGATGGCGCGCTGAACCACGTCGAAAACGCGCTGCATGGCCGCTGACTTACCGACTATGTTGCCCAACGACACCGACTCGGCTACCAATTGACGGAGCTGGCGGTTCTGGCGGCGGAGGTCGCCGCGCTCGACCGCCTTGGCTACGACGACGAGCAGTTCATCCTTGTCAAAGGGTTTGGCGAGGTAGTCGACGGCGCCTTCTTTCATGGCGGTGACGGCGGTCTCGACCGTAGCATAGGCGGTCATGACCACGACCTCCATTTCAAACCGCAAGCGTTTGGCCTGACGCAGCAGCTCGAGTCCGTCCATGCCAGGCATCCGCATATCGGTCAAAAGCAGGTCAAACACCTCGTTGCGAACCGCCTCGACGGCCTCTTGGGCCGATGCGGCGTCCTCAACGGCATAGCCCGCGCTCGCAAGGATGTCAGCAATGACGTGGCGCTGAACCTTGTCGTCCTCGGCTATCAGGATTCGTGGTTTCATAAGTCCTTCGTTTCCAGTGGCAAGGTGATAAGTACCTGGCACCCCACGCCCTCGGCCCCGGTCAAGGTGATGGTCCCGCCGTGCTCTTCGATGATCCCCCGTGTAACTGACAGCCCCAGCCCCGTACCCGTGGCTTTGGTCGTGAAGTAGGGGTCAAAGGCGCGTTCGGCCACTTCCCTGGACAGGCCGGGGCCGTCGTCGCGGATTTCAACTTCGCAGGCCGTGTCGGTCACCCGGGAGAAGAGACGGACCCGGCCGCCTTTGGGACACGCATCCATGGC
Source organism: uncultured Nitrospiraceae bacterium (assembly GCA_964425145.1). Taxonomy (GTDB): domain Bacteria; phylum Hydrogenedentota; class Hydrogenedentia; order Hydrogenedentales; family SLHB01; genus CAYRLQ01. The sequence continues at coordinate 2,090 of CAYRLQ010000008.1, read as the reverse complement.
GTTGATCAGCACGTTGAGAACGGCCCGGGTCCACTGTTTCGGGTCGAGCATGAGCGTCGCGTCCCCGGCGCGCAACTCGGCGATCAACTGGACCTCGCGACCCTCGGCATCTTTGCGCACAAGGCGCAGACATTCCTCCAGCAGCGCGTCGATGCGGTGGAGCTCGGGCTCGAGTTCGGGTTCCTGCGCTAACGACAGGAACCCCGATACAATGTCCTCCATCCGGTGCACCTCGCTGCGGATGGTGTTGAGCTGCTTGACGGCAGAGGCGGTTACCGGCGCGTCGCCGAGTGTGTCCAGGGCGTGCCCCGTAAGCAGTTTGATCGTGTTGAGCGGATTACGCACGTCGTGGGCCACGCCCGCGGCCAGATTGCCCAAGGCCGACACGCGTTGTGCCTGGCGCAGCTTCGCTTCGACGGTCTCCTTTTCCCGCAACGAGGCGACCATCTTGTTAAAGGTCTGCTCGAGGGCGAGGATTTCCCCAGCGTTCCGCCGGACGGCGACGTCTTGCAGATGGCCGTTGCCGATTTGCGCGCACGAGTCGGACAGCTCGCTCAGCGGTCGCAGGACCCTCGCGATGAGATACACCATCAGCCCAAGCGCGGCCAAGAAGACGATGGCCAGCACGGCGAGGTACTTGTTCTTAAAGGCGCGGAGGACCTCCGTTTGCGGCATCGAGGAGACCCGGACGGTCAGGAGAATCCGCCGGTCGCCGAGCAGGAGCGGCACACGCGCCACTTTTGTCAACTGGCCCATGGCGCCCCGCTCGATGGTGAACGAGCCGATGGCGGCGCTGTCTGTGTGCGGCTTCAGTTCGATCTTGTCGAACCCCGGGTAGATGTCCATCATATCTTCCTCGAGGTTCTCCAATTCGATGTCCGGGTTCTCCTTGAGCTGGAGCACAATGTTGTCTCCGACGGCCTGGGTCTGGGTTTCCATTTCCTGGATCACTTCGCTGAAGTAGTGCCGCGTAATTACCAGAACCGACCCCAGCAGACACACCACCAGGATGGCGCACAGCAGGATCACGCGGACGATCAACGAGTTCCGCCATCGAGTTCTGGGATATGTGGGCGTGGCATCGGTCATGGTGCGCCGCTATGAAAACAGGTCCGGCGTTTGTGCTGGGGCCGGCGCCGGCTCTGGTGGCTCGGGTGTTTCATCGCCCGTCAGGAGCCGCAGTACGGCCTGGATATCCTCCCAGGTCTTGCGCTTCTCGGCCGGACTGCGCAAGAGGTACGCGGGATGATACGTCGCGCGCAGAGGTATCCCATGGTAGAAGTGCCACTTGCCACGCAGCCGCCCGATGGACGTGTCGGTCTGGAGGAGCGTCTGCGCCGCGTACGTGCCCAGCGCACAGATGGTCTTCGGCTTGATCAACTCGAGCTGGCGAACGAGATACGGCTCGCACGCGACCTTTTCATCCGCGCGAGGGTCGCGATTGCCCGGCGGGCGGCACTTGATCACGTTGCAGATGTACACGTCGCTCCGCTTCATCTTCATGCCCTTTTCGATGATGTCCGTGAGCAGTTGACCTGCCCGGCCTACAAAGGGTTCGCCTTGGCGATCCTCGTCCGCCCCGGGCGCCTCGCCCACAAACACCAGGTCCGCATTCGGATGGCCATCGCCAAAGACGGTTTTGTTGCGCGTCTCGCTGAGCCGGCATTGGATGCACTCGCTAACGGTTTTCTCGAGCGCGGCCAATTCTGCAACCACGTCCGGGTCCGGCGATTCCGGCGGCGGAACTGCTGGCCTCGGCCGCGCCGCCGCTGGCTTCGCCTGCGTGGCTGGGGTGTCAGGCACGGGGCTCGGAGCGTCAATTTGCTCGAGCATCTCTGCTACCTCCGGCGATACGGTAATCGTCGAGCCCGTTCCCTGCGCGGCCCTTTGGACGAGCTCGCGGGTGTCGTTCAGGACTTCGTCAAATACGTCTGAATTTCTCATCATCGGTATCTCCGCAACTTTCAGCATGATACCACGGCGCTTTGGGTAAGCGCATTTCCTCCAAAAGCCGAGGCCGGGTGATAGTCCGGTTTTCCTTGGGGATTGTGTAGGATAAGGGGGATAGGGGAGAAGGGGGATAGGGGATA
>CAYRLQ010000007.1:0-33055 GCA_964425145.1 uncultured Nitrospiraceae bacterium | reverse complement strand
GTAGCCGCGTCCGCGACCAGATGGACCGCGGCCAGCGCGATTACTACCTTCACGAGCAGCTCAAGGCCATCCATCAGGAGTTAGGTGACCGCGAAGAGGGCATGGATGAGTTCGCTGGACTGCGCGAGATGGTGGAAAAGGCGAAGATGCCCGCTGAAGCCCGGGATAAAGCTTTGGGTGAGCTTGCGCGTTGCGAGCGCATGCCCGCGATGAGCCCCGAAGCCGCAGTGATTCGCACCTATATCGAGTGGCTTGCCGATATGCCGTGGCAAAAGCGCACCCGTGACAAACTCGACCTTGACCTCGCCGCCAAGGTGCTTGACGAGGACCACTACGGCTTGACCAAGGTCAAGGAGCGCATCCTCGAGTTCCTGGCCGTGCGCAAGCTCAGCAGGCACACAAGAGGTCCGATTTTGTGTCTGGTGGGCCCGCCGGGTGTAGGGAAGACCTCTCTGGGTCACTCGATCGCGCGGGCCATGGGGCGCAAGTTCGTGCGCGTGTCGCTGGGTGGCGTGCGCGATGAAGCGGAAATCCGCGGCCACCGCCGCACCTATGTCGGTGCGCTCCCTGGCAGGATCATTCAGAGCCTGAAGAAGGTCGGCGTGAAGAATCCCCTGTTCATGCTTGACGAGGTTGACAAAATGAGCGTGGACTTTCGTGGCGATCCGTCCTCGGCGTTGCTCGAAGTCCTCGATCCAGGGCAAAATAAGGTCTTTAGCGACCATTACCTCGAGGTCGATTTCGATCTCCACGAAGTGTTCTTTATCACCACGGCCAACAGCGAATATGACATTCCTTACGCCCTGCATGACCGCATGGAGATCGTCCGCCTGGCCGGATACACAGGATTGGAGAAGGTCCAGATTGCCAAGTTGTTCCTAATCCCCAAGCAGATGACCGAATCCGGGCTACAAAACAGGCATATCCGGTTTGTCAATGACGGCATCGAGACGGTCATTCAGCGGTATACGCGCGAGGCCGGCGTGCGCGAACTCGAGCGGCAAATCGCCAGCATCTGCCGCAAAGTGGCGCGCAAGGTGGTGGCCAACGAACGGCGGAGCGCCGCGGTAGTTACGGACGAGGCCGTGGGCAAGCTGCTCGGCCCGGCGAAATACACCAGCCTGCTCGCCGATGCTAAGCCGCAGGTGGGCGTGGCCGTGGGCATGGCATGGACCATGTCCGGCGGCGACATCCTCAACGTCGAAACGAGCACGATGAAAGGTAAAGGCGAGCTCACACTGACGGGGCAGTTGGGCGATGTCATGAAGGAATCGGCCCAGGCGGCGCATACCTTCTTGCGCGCGCACGCCCAGGAACTCAAGATTCCGGCCGAGTTTCACAAGACCAAAGACCTCCATGTCCACGTGCCCGAAGGCGCCATTCCCAAGGACGGTCCCTCCGCGGGGCTGCCCATCGCCGTGTCGATGCTGTCTGCCCTGAGGAAGAAGCCCCCGAAAGCATCCCTGGCCATGACCGGTGAAATCACCCTGCGCGGACGTGTGCTCGGCATCGGCGGCATTAAAGAAAAGGCCCTTGCCGCACACCGCGCCGGGATTCGCACCGTCGTCTTGCCCAAGGAGAACGAAAAAGACCTGCCGGAAGTCCCCGAGGATGTCCGTAAAGACATCCAATTTGCTTTCGTCGACACCATGCAAGAGGCCTTTCGCCTTGCCTTCGGCACAGCCCGCAGCGGAAAGAAACGATAGATTGTAAAGGGAGCGGTGATTTTCGGGGGAGCTTTTCTTCTTGGGAAACAAAGTGGTTCCCCCGAGCCCCTTTCAAAGAAGACCTGCATATATGGCGCGCGTAAGCGCGGATGGTTTTTCTTTGCTTCTTTCTTTTTTCCTAAAAAGAAAGAAGAGAGGATTCATGAAAGTCACTTCGGCGAAATTTCTGACCAGCGCCCTGCGGCCCGGCCAGTATCCCAAGGACGGCCGGCCGGAGTTCGCCTTCGCTGGGCGCTCGAACGTGGGCAAATCCACCTTACTGAACAACTTGCTCAACAAGAAAGGCATGGCCAAAACCAGTTCGACCCCCGGCAAGACCCAAACCATCAACTTCTTCGACATCAACGGCCGCATCTACTTCGTCGACCTGCCCGGCTACGGCTACGCCAAGGTGCCCAAGTCCGTCAAGGCCAACTGGGGGCGCGTCATGACCGCCTACCTCAGTGAGCGCGACCCGTTGCGGCTCGTTGTGCAGCTCCTCGACGCGCGCCACAAGCCTACCGACAACGACCTCGATATGCTCGAACTCCTCGACCATGCAGAGGTCCCCACGCTCATCGCCGCCACCAAGATCGACAAAGTCAAGCGCTCCCAGCGCAACCGCAACCTCGCCACCATCCGCCAAACCCTCGAACTCGACGCCGACGCCCTCGTCCTCCCCGTCTCCGGCGTCACCGGCGAAGGCGTCCGCCAGCTCTGGGCCGTCATCGACGACCTCCTCGATTGAATCCGCCAAAGCAACTAGATAGACTGGACTTCCTGAATGCCCGGCCTCTGATTAGAAATCCGTATGATGTAAGGAGCGAATCCGGAGGACCACCTGATGGCAATTAAGAAGGCCTTTGCGCCACTGCCGCGCTTGGTGATCGCACTTGCAATCGCTATCGTGCCGGCCGGTTGCGGTACGGAAGAAGCAAAGCAGGACACGGGTCCCAAGCAGGGCGAGGCGTCTAGACCCTGCATCGCGTTAATCATGAAGTCGTTGGCCAATGAGTTCTTTTCGACGATGGAAAAGGGGGCGCGGGATCATCAGACGACACACGCGACCGAGTATGAGCTCATCGCCGAAGGGATCAAAGACGAACTGGACGTGAACAGGCAGGTCCGGTTGGTTGAGCAGATGATGGCGCAGCGCGTGGATGCTATCGTCATTGCCCCGGCGGACTCGAAGGCGCTGGTGCCGGTGTGCAAGAAGGCGCTCGATGCGGGCATCCACGTCGTGAACATCGACAACAAGTTCGATGACGCCGTGTTGGCCGACAAAGGTGTGCAAATCCCGTTTGTGGGCCCGGACAATCGGAAAGGGGCGCGAATGGTCGCCGAATACCTGGCGCAACGGCTCGAGGCGGGCGACCCGGTGGCCATCATCGAGGGCGTGCCTACGGCGTTCAATGCGATACAACGCAAGTTGGGGTTCGATGATGCGATGAACGCGGCGGGGATGCGGATCGTGGATTCCCAGTCGGCGGGTTGGGAGCTGGCCAAGGCGAACCAGGTGGTCTCGGCTATGGTCACGGAACGTCCGGCACTCAAGGCGGTCCTGTGTGCGAACGACAGCATGGCGTTGGGCGCGGTGTCGGCCCTGCGTGCTGCGGGCAAGCTCGAGGACGTCCACGTGGTTGGCTTCGACAACATATCCGCCGTGCAGGAATTGCTCCGGAAGGGCGATATCCTTGCCACGGCGGACCAGCACGCAGACCAACTGGCCGTGTTCGGGATCGAGTACGCGCTTGAGATGCTTGCGGGCAAGGGTGCGCCGGCCGACCGTGAAACACCAGTCGACCTGATCACGGCGCGGGACCTCATTTGACGTGCCGACCGTGAACCGAGGAAAAAACGCATACCGGCTGGTGCTTGACTATGTCGGGTTGAGCTTTGTGCTGGTGGGGCTGATTCTGATCTTTGGATTCAGCACGGACCATTTCCTGACGCTCACCACGTTCCGAACCATCGCCAATCAGATCCCCGACGCCATCATCATCGCTGTAGGCATGACCTTTGTCCTGATCATCGGCGGCATCGACCTTTCCGTGGGCTCCGTGCTGGCAGTGAGCGGCGCCGTCCTGGGCGTGTGTCTGGCGCGCGGTGGCATGCCGCTGGCCTTAGCCGTGCCGATCTGTCTGGGCGTCGGTCTGGCGTGCGGGGCAGTGAACGGGCTGCTGGTGATTCGGTGGCGGCTGCCCTCGTTTATCGTCACACTCGGGATGATGGAAGCCGCGCGCGGCGGCGCATACCTCGTGACCGACTCGAAAACCCAGTACATCGGCTCGAGCATCGAACACGTCACCGAGGCCGGCCTGTTCGGTCTGTCGCTGCCCTTCCTCGTTGCCATCGCCGTCGTCATCATCGGCCAAGTGGTGCTCTCGGGCACCGTGTTTGGGCGCCACATGTTCGCCGTCGGCGCCAACGAAGAGGCGGCGCGGCTTTCCGGCCTCGGTACGCGATGGATTACGCTCACCGTATTCACTGTCAGCGGCTGCCTGGCATCCGTCGCCGCAATCATCCATTGCTCGCGACTGACTGCCGCTGACCCTAACGCCGGCACCGGCTACGAACTCCAGGCCATCGCTGCGGTGGTTATCGGAGGCACCAGTCTAATGGGAGGTCGGGGGTCGGTGATCAACTCCTTTTTCGGCGTACTTATCATCGCCGTCCTCGAAAACGGCCTTGTCCAGGTTGGCGCTCAGGAGCCCATTAAACGCCTCGTGACCGGCTCCGTCATCGTCGTGGCAGTAATCATCGACTATTACCGCCATCGCCTGCGAAGCGTGGAGCAGTGAGGTTCCCCCGGCGCTGCCACGCTACCCGGCTGCATTGAGTCCGTATCCTTAGAGGCTCTAACAAAACCCCGGTGGCACGGGCTTCCAGCCCGTGATTCCATGGGCAAGATGCCCATGCCACAAGAAGAATGTGTCTTTCTGTTAGAGGCTCTTAGTACAGCTCAACACAAATAAGGCCACAAATCGGGTCGAGCGCCTTGCGGGAGGTAACCACCGCCCCCGTCATTGCGAGCGACCGCCGGGAGCGCGGCAATCTCCTTAAGAGCACGGACTTGGCCGGAGCGAGATTGCCGCGTCGCTTCGCTCCTCGCAATGACGTGCTGGGGATATACTCCGCCCCATTGTGTATTGTGTTGAGCTGTACTTAGCTCCGTTCGGTTGTGGCGAAACACGAACAAACATACAAACGCGGGCTGTGTATCTTTTCAGAATTGGAACTTGGGCCTTGCATCGGAGTCGCACTTTGTGAGTTTTCGAGTCAATTAAGCGGATGATCTTGGCGCGCTCTGCGGAGGTTAGGGATGCCGGCCCACCATGACCAAGGGGCGGATGCCCTCGAGCTTTTTCGGGCCGATCCCAGGGACTTCGATCACGTCGTCCACCGACTGGAAAGGGGTATGAGTGCGGAAGCGCACGATTTCCGAGGCAAGCTTGGGCCCGATGCCCGGCAGCGATTCGAGTTCCTCGGGAGGCGCCTTGTTCAGGTCTATCGACCCGCCCCCGGAGATTGCAGCTTCCGCTGCGGTGATTGGCGGTGCGTTCTCGGGTGGCGCCGCCGAGTGTGCTGGAGGCGGCTCGGCCGGCTTCTGCAGGGGCATTTGCACCGCCTTGGGCTTCGCCGGCACCCTTGTCTCGAACGCTACTGCTTCCGGAGCGGCGGCGCGGTCATGCAGGTACAACGACACCGCCCCCATGCCTAGCGCGATCGCAAGCCCCAGCAGTAGCCACTGCTCTTTCGGGGTCATCAAGCGGCTGAGCATAGTAAGAACGACCTTCCCTTATCCCCTTGGCCCAAACACGGCCATGCCTGCAAGCCATGGGCCAGAGACAGTCTGCTTCTGTATAGGCAAAAGTCTTCGGTGTCCTTATACCATTTGGTCGTTTCATGCGCAACGTCCTGAGCGCCAAGAATGTTATTACGCCCGGCACGGGGACTTCGCGTTCCGGGGCCTATTGTGTCTGAGCTGGACGGGCGTTTCTCGCAAAAAATCCCTTTCTCTTGTGGTTTGGTTGTGCTATACTGACCTCAGACCACAAGATGTTGGGTATTGGTGGCTGATAGTGGCTAGGTGTAGGTTGCCGGCCCGGGTTGTTGTGATGCAGTGGTTTTGATATTGGAGTGTGTCTTGTGAATGGGATGAAGCGTAGGGTGCATTTTGTCGGGGTCGGCGGGATCGGGATGAGCGGGCTGGCTGAGATTCTGCTTAACCTCGGGCATGAGGTGTCGGGGTCGGACTTGCACGCGAGCCCGATCACCCAGCGCCTCGAGGCGTATGGTCTGCGCTTTGTGGAAGGGCATGTAGCGGAGAACATCGGGGATGCGGGTATCGTGGTGGTATCGGCGGCGGTGCCGGAGGACAATGTCGAGGTGGTGGCGGCGCGCCGCCGGGGCATCCCGGTGATCTATCGGAGCGACCTGTTGGCGGATTTGATTCGGCTCAAGCCGAACGCAGTGGTCGTGGGCGGCACTCATGGGAAAACGACGACCACCTCGATGATCAGTGCGTTCCTGGATCGGGCGAACATGGGCGCGACGAGCATCGTGGGGGGAATTCTGCATCGCAGCGGAACCAACGCCCGCTGGGGCACGGGTAATTGTCTCGTGGCGGAGGGGGACGAGCACGACGGCTCGTTCTTGCGGCTGCACCCGACGATCGCCGTGGTGACGAATATCGACGCGGAGCACCTGGAGTATTACGGGACAGTTGACCAGATTAAGCGGGCGTTCACGGATTTCTGCAACGGGGTCCCGTTTTACGGGTATTCGATCGTGTGTTGGGATGACTCGAATGCACGCTCGATCCTCGAGGACCTCGAGAGCGTGTGTATCACCTACGGCGTCGAGGATGGGGCATCGCTGGTGGGGTCGAACGTGACCTTGCACGGCGTGGACGATTCGCAGCCGAAGGTAGGGCAACTGGCCCGGCTGCGGACTCGGTTCGACGTGACGAGCCATGATGAGCGATTGGGGGTGACGGGGCATCTGGGCCAACTCGAGATCAAGGCCCTGGGCATCCAGAACGTGCGCAACGCACTGGGGGCGTGCGCGGTAGGCATGTGTTTGGGGATGCGCTTTGGGCAGATCGCAGAGGGCCTGAAGCAGTTCGATGGGGTTCAGCGACGCCTCCAGTTGCGCGGGAACGTGGATGGTGTGGTAGTGGTCGAGGACTACGCACATCACCCGACGGAGATTGCTTCCACGCTCGAGGCGGTGCAGTGGGTCGAGCCGAAGCGGCTGATTTGCGTGTTTCAACCCCATCTGTTCAGCCGGACGAAGTTTCTTTGGGACGAGTTTGCCCAGGTGTTGGGCCGCGTGGACCGGGCCATCGTCACGGACATTTATCCGGCACGTGAGAGACCTATGCCGGGGGTGAATTCGGGGCTGATTGTGGATGCGGCCCGCGACCAAGGCGCGGACCATGTGATGTTGATGAAGGACATGAACGCAGTGCCGGCGGCCTTGGCGCCGGACCTGGCGCCTGGCGACCTGGTGCTCGTGTTGGGCGCGGGTAATATCAACCTGATTGTGGAGCCTTTGCTCGATGCACTGCAAGGCCGCTGATGCTTGGATGGTGGTACCAGAAGAGGCGCGGACGGCGGAACAACCCGAGGCAGTTTCGGGACCGTCCCATGGCCTACGTGCTGCAATGGGTGGTGTGCGTGGCGATCATTGCGGGCGGGGGCTACTTGTTCTACCTATATCTGCACGAATCCGACGGCTTTTCGGTCCGGTGGATTCGCGTGGAAGGGGCGCGCGTATTGGACCCGGAGGCGATCCTTGCGGCCTCGGGCATCACCACGGCGGACAACCTCCTGTTTTTCGATGCAGATGCGGCCCGTGCGCGTGTCGAGGCGATGCCATATGTGAAGTCGTGCCGGCTGGAGCGCGTGTTTCCGGACCGGGTGGTATTGACGCTCGAAGAGCGGGCGCCTGTGGCCACCTTACTGGTGGACAACCACCTGTTCGAGCTAGACGCCGAGGGGGTGGTTCTGCGCGAATTGCCCGCAAACGCGCCGTATCCAGGGCCGCTGGTGACCAATGTGCCTCATCTGGGCTATGTGGAACCGGGCCAGCAGTTGGCCCAGCCACCGGTGGCGGCGGCGCTGGCCGTGTGGGACGCCTTCTCGGAGGTGTCGATGGCGCAGGATGTGATCGTGTCAGAATTGGCGGCCTTTGGGGAAAACGAAGTATTGATGTATTGCGACGAATTGCCCTTCGAGATTCGATGGGGCCGGAGGGATTTTATGAACCAGGCGCGCCGACTGGACCTTTTGTGGCGAAAAATGGGCAAACAAGTCGACTGTCAGGAGTATCTGGACCTGCGGTTTGGGAAGGATTTGGCGTGTAAATGAGTAATTGTATCGCGATGGATCAGGGTGGTACCATTCCACACCGCGGTGATGGCTGTTACGAGGCGTCTCCGCGAAACCTGGGGAGGCTCAGAGATGACCATGGGCAAGACTATCGGGATATCTGATGGGTTCACGACCTTTGAACAGCACGCGGTGATCAAGGTCTGCGGCATCGGCGGCGGCGGCGGGAACGCCGTCAGCCGGATGATCGACGCCGGCCTTGACGGCGTGGACTTTATTGCCATTAATACGGACTCGCAGGACCTGCGGCGTTCTTCGGCAGGCATACGGCTGCAGATCGGCGGCGAGGTGACCGGCGGACTGGGCTCGGGCGCCAATCCGGTCGTGGGCCGCAGCGCCGCCGAGGGAGACCGCGAGCGCATCGAGGAAGTGCTGCGCGGTGCGGACATGGTCTTTCTGACGGCGGGCCTGGGCGGCGGCACTGGCACGGGCGCCACGCCAATCGTGGCGGAAGTGGCCGGCACGACCGGCGCGTTGACGGTTGGTATTGTGACGATGCCGTTCAGCTTTGAGGGTGTCGAAAGGCGTGAGAACGCCCTTGAGGGCCTCAAATCGCTTCAAGATCATGTCGATGCGCTGATCGTGGTGCCGAATGACCGCCTGGCCGAGCTGACCCAGGACCTCTCGTTCTTGGGCGCCTTCGAGCAGGCTGACGAAGTGCTGCACAACGGGGTGCGGGCAATATCCGAGATCATTACGGTGCCTGGGTTGGTAAACGTGGATTTTGCCGATGTCGTGACTATAATGCGTGGTGGTGGGCGTACATTGATGGGGATCGGTACAGCCGAAGGCGAACAGCGCGCCAGACGGGCCGCCGAAGAGGCGATGGTGTGTCCCCTACTCGAGCAATCCACGATCGAAGGTGCGATGGGCGTAATCGTAAACATTCGGGGCGGGCATGACATCGGTATGCGGGAAGTGCTCGATGCAGTTACGACAGTCCGTGAAATCGCCGATTCCAAGGCAAACATCATTTTCGGCGCCGTGGTAGAGGAGGAAGAGCGTGCGGATTTACAGGTAACGGTAATCGCCTCACGCTTTCCAAAGGCGGCGTTGGAAGTGTCTTCGGGCGCCGGGGCGAACCTGGTGGACTTCGAGCGCAAGCGGGCGGAGACTCGCAAGGAGGTTGGCGAACCGCCGGCTGAGCCCCAGAGAGTGGCGATGGGCGCCTCTAAGGCAGAGGGAAAACCTCAGGAAGCGGCGGCGGCTCTATCTGAACTGGTGGATAGAGCTCGAGAGGTGCGCGTGCCCGAGATTCAAGACCTGTTTCCGCCCGAGGAGTTCCAACCCGAGCAGCCACCTGGGGCAGAGCCCGATGAGGTGGGAGAGGACCTGGACATTCCGGCGTTTATGCGCAAGCGAATGCGAATGAGAAAAGAGAAACAGCAGTGAAAGACGTGTTTCTGAAACTACTGCAACGAGCGGTCCAAAAAGACGCCTCGGATGTTCACATTAAGATGGGCGCGCCGCCGTATTTCCGTATGGACGGGGAAATGCAGAGCCAAGAGGGCAAGCCATTCACCGGCGACGACGTCGAGGCGATTGTCAGCGTCTTGTTGAACGAGCACCAGAGGAACCATTTTCGCAAGCACGGCGAGGTCGACTTGGCCTTTACGGAAAAGGGTGTTGGCCGGTTTCGCGTAAATGTCTTCCGGCAGCGGGGTTCGGTCTCGATCGTACTGCGGCGTATTAAGACGAAAATCTTGACCTTCGAGCAGCTCCTGCTCCCTTATGCGACGCAGCGGTTTGCGGAGATGCACCGCGGGCTCGTTCTGATCACTGGGACGACCGGCAGCGGCAAATCCACTACGCTCGCCGCGATCATCGACCATATCAACGACACACGCAAGTGCCACATCGTCACCGTCGAGGACCCCATCGAGTTCATCCATTACGATCGGATGGCGGTTATCACCCAGCGCGAGGTCAGCATCGACACGCAGGATTTCGTCTCGGCCCTCAAATCGGTCATGCGACAGGACCCTGACGTGATCCTCATCGGCGAGATGCGCGACATCGAGACCTTCCAGGCGGCCGTCAGTGCTGCAGAAACCGGGCACCTGGTGTTTAGCACGCTGCACACGACAAATGTGCTTCAGTCCATCGACCGAATCATCGACCTGTTTCCAGCGAGTCAGCACGACCAGGTCCGCTCACAGTTGGCACTAAATCTAAAAGCGATTATGTGTATGCGCCTGCTGGCCCGGGCCGATGGTAACGGCCGTGTGCCAGCCTGCGAGATCATGTTTACGACGCCCGCCATCCGGGCCTTGATCCGGGAAAACCGAATCAGCCAGATCGAAACCGCCATTCGCCAAGGCCGCGAGGACGGGATGCAGACTTTCAATGACAGCCTGCACGGCCTGATCAAGGCCAAGCTAATCACCCTCGAAGAGGGGTTGCAATGGTCGGATAATCCCGAAGAATTGACCATGTTGATCCAGGGGATTCGTCTGAGTGCTAAAGAGGGCGGCCTCTTGAGGCAATGACGGGCAGCGCTGTATGGCCAAGCTGTGCTGGTACTTGCCGGCAGAAGAAGGCGACAGGGGAGGTACCCCACTAGTGGTCGATTCTTCCTGGTCGTGCCCATTTTCGCAGCGGATTGCAACCTGCAAGAACGTATAGGCATAATATAAGGATAGGACGTGGTAAGACATGCGCTGTGTCTATCGGTGGCGGCCGATAGCGCGGCAAGAGCGGAGGGGTTCTGTCACATGGCTGGGCATATGCTTGCGCGAAGTGTGATGTGGGGCGTCGTGGTAGGGTTCATGGGCGTGGCCTCGGCCCAAGATGCGGCCGTACAAGTGCAAAGCCTGACCTTGATGGGCATGATTGAGCAGGGGGGGCTGATTCTGTGGGTCATCATGGCGTTGGGGTTTATCAGTCTTGTGATGACCGTGTTTTTTTCACTGACCGTGACTCCGAAACGCGAGGTGCCGACGAGTTTTCTCAAGCGCGCGCTCAGCCAGGTTCGCAGTGGCGACCTACGCGGCGCCTACCAGATGTGCGAAGGGCGTGACGAATTGCTGGTAAATGTGATCCGCGCCGGGCTGAAGATGTCCGGCCATGACCGATACGTTATCCAGGACGCCATGGAAAGCGAGGGCGAGCGCGGCGCGACAGCATTATGGCAGCGGATTTCCTGGTTGAACAACATTGGCGTGATCGCGCCTCTGCTAGGGCTGTTGGGCACGGTTTGGGGCATGATTCAGGCATTCAGCGCGATCGCGTTCGACAGCGCTCAGGTCAAGGGTATGACCATGGCCTATAGCGTTTCGAAGGCGATGGTCACGACGGCGGCCGGACTTCTCGTGGCGATCCCCGTGTTGTTGGTGTATTACTATCTGCGTGGGCGGGTTATCAAAATCATCGCGGAAGTCGAGGCGCACTCGAGTGAAATGGTGGAACTGCTTACGCGGGGGCAAGACTGATGAAATTTGGGCGGCGTTTTCATGAGGAAGCCGAATCCGTTCAGATGGCGCCCTTGATCGACATTGTGTTCTTGACGCTGGTCTTTTTTATGGTGACTTCTGTCTACGCCACGCTGGAAAGCGAGATCGACATCATGTTGCCCACCGCCGACAGCGCCCAGCAAAGCGAGCGGGAGCCGTGGGAAATCTTTATTAACCTCAAAGACGACGGGCGTATCATTCTTAATCAGCGCGAGTATACCATCGACGAACTGCAGGAGGTGCTGTACCGCGTGGCCAGGTATGCGCCCGGGGGCGCGGTGATCGTGCGCGGTGACCGCAACGCCGTGCTGGGCCGCGCGATTGCCATTTTGAATTGCTGCCGCAAGGCGGATATTCAGAACGTGGCCTTTGCGGCGTTGCCTGAAGAAAAGGAATGAAGGATAAAGTCGGCGCAGGTGTGGGGGGAACGCGGGGTAAGGTGGCTTGCCATAGGGTGTTTTCGGAGACCACTGGCATGGACCGCCTAGGCCGTTTAGAGGGAATTGTCGCAGAAAAGGCGAGGGCGTCCATGAGGCGCTTAACGCTTTTTGCCTTTTCGGCGGCGGTTTTTCTTTCGGGATCGGGGTTCGCCGAAGCGGCCGACCAGGCCCAGATCGACTTTGCCAATGGGCTGTTTAACCGCGGGTTTTTCCAGGAAGCTGCAGAGGAATACCGCGGGTACTTGGGGCAGTTTCCCGAGGGTTCGCATGTGGTCACGGCGCTGTACCGTCTGGGCGAATCGGAATACGCCACGCAGAACTATGAAGCGGCGCTGAAGGCCTTTAACGAGCTCCTCGAGCACAATAGTGTGGACGATGCGTTGCGTCTGCGCGGGGCACTGTCCAAGGGGGAGGTGCTGTATTATCTCAAGCGCATGGACGAGGCCGCGGCGACCTTGGAACCGTTAGCAGCCGAGGGGGTCAGTGCGGATGTAAGGGCCCGGGCGCTGTATTATCTGGGGAAGTTTTACCACGACGCCGGGCAGGCGGACGCGGCAATGAAGGCGTTCGATACAATTATTAGAGACTTGCCGGACGACCCGCTGGCGCCCTTTGCGCGATATCAGGCGGCCTTTGTCCATCTCACGCGGGATGACTTGGAAAACGCGGCGATCGCGTTCTCGGAAGTGGCCGCGTCGGATGCGGACGAGGCGTTGCGGATGGAGAGCCGGTTCCACGCCGCGGAGACCTATGACAAGATTGGCTGGTTCAGCGCCGCGGTGAAGGAGTATGAGCGGCTTCAGCAGGAGTTTCCGGACTCGGAGTATGCGCGCCGGGCTGCATACGGGTATGCATGGGCGCTCTATCACGCGGGGAAGCACGCTGAGGCCTCGGTCGCGGCGGAAGCGTTTATCAAAGACCACCCCGACGCGCCGCAGAATGTCGGCATGCAGTATCTCCGGGCAAATTGCTTCCAGCAGCAAGAGCGCTTCGACGAGGCGGTGAAGCTGTACCAGCGGATTCAGGCGGAGCACCCCGAGACCGAGTTCGCGGTCCGTTCACGCTATAAACTGGCGTGGGTCTTGTACTTAAGCGGCAAGCCCGAAGAGGCCAAGCAGGCCGTAACGGACTTCTTGCAGCAACGTGAGAATGAGGCGATGCTGGGCGATGCCGCGTTCTTACTCGGCACGATCGAGGCCGCTGAGGACAATTATGAGGACGCCTATGAGGAGTTTCGGCTGGTGGCCGAGAAGTACCCAGGCGGCGAGTTCGCAGCGGAGGCCCTCTACAAGGCGGGGGAATGCCTGGCGCAACTCGGGCGTACGGAAGAGGCCGCGAGTGTTTTCGAGAACTTTGCCAAGGAGTATCCCGAACACCCCTTGGCCGAACAGGCGATCTTGCACGTGGGCAATGCGCAGCTTGCCTCGGAGGCATTTGCCGAGGCCGTTGAGAAGTACAAGCACATTCTCGAGTCCTCGGCAGACTCGGCCGTGGTGGAGAACACGCTGTACCGATTGGCAATCACGTATCACAAGATGAAGGATTACGAGGCCAGTGCGGCCACATTCCGCAAGATTCTCGAAAAGTTTCCCAACAGTTCGTATAGAGCCGAGGCCCATCTTCGGATTGGCGATTATATCCTGCGGGACTGCAAGGACCCTCTCGGGGCGATCGAGCCTTATGAAGCGGCCTATGCGGCGGAGCCCAAGGGACCGTTCGCGGGTCGGGTGCTTAAGGGACTCGCCCTGGCCCGGTATGAGACTAAAGACTATGACACGGCGGCGGAATTGTTCATGAGACTAATGACCGAATGGCCGGCAGTCGAGTTGAACGAGGAAACGTATGCCTGGGTCGGCCAGCGGTATTTCGACCAGGAGAAATGGGATGCCGCGGCGGTGGCGTTCCAGGCGCTGCTGCACGCGAGTTCCGATTATCCCAACCCGGAGCGGGTCTGGTTCAAGATCGCCGAATGCAGCGAGGCCGCGGGCAAAGCCGTCGAGGCGATCACACGTTACCAGACTGTGGTGGAAACGGCGCCGAGCAGCGCATTGGCCGTTGAAGCGCAGTACCGCATGGCGCGGCTTCACGAAGAGCAAAACCAGCCTGAGAAAGCGTTCAAACTGTACGAGGAGGCCGCGAACGCAAACATCGGCGATGCAGCAGCGCGGGCGCGGTTTCGCCTGGGCGAGCTGTACGAGAACCAGGAGGACTTTACGGCCGCGGCCAAGAGCTACATGCGCGTGGCCATCCTGTTCTTGCATGAGGAACTGTCCCCGGAGTCGTTGTGGCGCGCGGGCCAGTGTTTTCAGAAGGCCGCCAGGCTCGACCAGGCTCGCAAAACGTATGAGGAGCTCGTTGAAGGTTATCCGGACAGCGACCAGGCGGCGAAGGCCAAAGAGCAATTGGCGCAGCTTGGGTAAGGGCGAACGATGTTGAGTCGAAGGACTGCACTGGGATTGAGCATTGTGATTGCGGCGGTGATGCACGGGCTGCTTTTCGCCGTGGCGCCACACGTGTCCATCCTCCAGGCCCATTCACTGCCTCAGGAAATGTTGGAGACCTTCCGCGTGCAGCTTCGCGAACCGGAAGTGCAGCCTCCTGTGGGAGAGGAGCCGGACGCCACAAGCCGACTGGCCTCCCGGCCGGAGACTATCGAGGACTTGCTCAACCGGGAAGACGAGGAGTTGACCCTGAATGAATTGCTCCCAGACAAGACCGTCGAGTTATCAGAGCTTGCCGACCGGCTGGCCGCGGAGTTGCTCGAACGCGAGTATGACCTCAGCCAAGACGCGGATGTGCTCGAGAAGGTCGACGCCAAGATCGTCGAGATCGCGCAGCGTGATGCTCGCAGAGAGGTCGAGGTAGCGCGGCGGCTTGTTCGGCCCAGTCCGACCCGTGTGTTGGGACCTGACGAGTTTCCGACGCTGCGCGTCGAGACCGACGATGGACGCGCTGCCGAACATGCAATCGCTGCACCGCCCGTGGCCAGTTCGCTGAAGGAGCTTGCCCGGCCGCCCAGTGGGATTACCACGGCCAAAGCCGAATCGGCGCCGCCATACGATGAAGACGCTCTCCGGCGTGAGACCATCGAGCACAAGGTGACGCATGCTCCCGTCGTCGAGAGAATTCGCGAAGAGAGCCCCTACGAGTTTATCGACGACCTCGTCGACATCAAGCTCGACGCGTATGTGCCGTCCGGCGAGGATCGCGGCTACTTCCAACTGCGAATCGCGCCTAAAGAGGATGAGGCCATCGAGGTGCTGCCAAAGGATGTCACATTCATCGTGGACGCCTCGCACAGCATTGTGAAGCGCAAGCTGGACCTGACGGCTAAGGGCACGAAAGAGATTGTGGCCGCGTTGCGGCCGGAAGACCGCTTCAACATCGTGGTCTTCAGAGATTCGGCTACCCGGTTCCGGCCGGAAGCCGTCCCGGCGAGTTCCGAGAATAAAGCGGCGGCTATGGAGTTCCTCGAAAGGCTCGAGTCCCAAGGGGAGACAGACGTGTACAAGGGGATTCGGCCCGTCTTGGACAAAGCGCCACGTAAGGGCGTCCCGGGGATCGTGTTGGTGATGACGGATGGCAGGCCTACCACCGGCGTGCGCGATGGCCGCACGATCATCAACGCGCTCACGGCGGAAAACAACTATGGCAACACGATCTTCGCTTACGGCGGCGGCAATACCGTCAATCGGTATCTGCTGGATTTGCTGGCCTATCGGAACAAGGGTGAATCGTACGTCTCCGACCGCCTGTACGATATCGCCGATGACCTTCCAAAGTTCTTCGAGCAGTTGAACGACCCCATCCTGGTGGCGTTGCAGGCTGACTATGGCCGCATTGATGACGTAAATGTATTCCCCAAGGAGATTCCAGACTTCTACCGCGGCCGCGCCGTCACCGTGTACGGGCAGTTTGATCCGAACAAGGACAGTGAATTCTCAATGCGTCTGACGGGAGTGGCCGGGGACCGGGAAAAGGAATTGGTATTCAAAACAGACCTCGCCTCGGCCGCCTCAGGCGATGACCGGATCGCCCGTAACTGGGCCTTCCAAAAGATTTATTACCTTATCGGAGAAATTTGCCGCGTTGGCGAAAAACCCGAACTGCTCGACGAGCTGCGGCGCCTGAGCAGCAAATACAACATCAAGACCAGCTACGATTAGTAGAAACGTTCTGCTATCAGCTATCAGCCGTCAGCGTTCAGCTATCAGCCGTCAACTAAATGTGTCAAAACTCACTAGAAATGTCCGTCCATATGGGAACCTCCCTTCCGAGATTCCCTGTTATGAGGACATTTCTAATGAGTTTGCAAGAGGACATTATCAAAGAGTCGCGACAGCGCAAGAAGAAACCACTTGCGTTTTCCGCCGGCATCCGTTATGCTCGAAAACCAACCTAGGGAGGAGACGTCCCGTGCCCACAAAGAAGAAACCGAAGGCTCCTGCTAAACGCAAGGCTGAAAAGCCGGCCACTGTGACATTCCACTACATAAAGAGCCCCCAACATCGAACCATTCATGTTGACGGCGCGTACGGTTCCGTAACGCCGCAAGGGGCAATTCTCGTATGCTTCTTCAACGAGCGCTTTCCAATCCCCCGCGAGACAACACATGATGTGCTTGATGGCAATGTTGCGGGCGAACCACGTTCCCGCGAAAGCAAAGAGGGGATTGTGCGAGAAATTGATGTGGCGGCAGTATTCAGGCCATCGGCTGCGAGAAGAGTCGGCCAATGGCTCATCGACAAAGCAGATGAAGCCCAGCGTCTTACAGAACAAGCTAAGCGCGTTCAAGACAGAGGAGAATGATGATGGGCGCAACCGCTGTTACAGATCACCTATTCTCTCTTTTTGGGGAAGCCACTAGCGCGCCCTGCCAAAGTTTTGTCGCGACACCGTCGGGGACGGCGACGCCGACCGTTCTCATCCAGGGCGAGATGGCCTATCATATGTCTCAGCCAAACCTGGTTGTCCTAAGAATTGATGAGGGTCTTGAGCCGATTAAGTTACTGGAAGTGAAATACAGTGGACGCCTTTTCCGGTTTTCCGAACCCCTCACCCTTTATCCAAATCTCGATCAGACTGGCACGCTGCTAGTGGCTAAACATAGGCCGTTAGGTATCCATGTCTTCGCGGATACTCGCGAAGAACTACTAGACGAATTACACGAACAGATCGCCATGCTCTGGGATGACTATGCTTGTGAGAATGACGACAATCTCTCCCCAGCCGCGATTGCACTCAAGAAGCGACTTCTTCGTGCCTTGTCGGAGATCTGATAGTGGTCATTGATAAGCGCGCCGTTGAGAAGGGGCTCGTCTCAAAGGGTTTCAAGAAGTCAAATAGAGGCCACCGCTACTTCCAATACTACTCTCACGACGGAAAGAAAGCCGACGCAAGAACGAAAACCAGCCATTCTCCCAGAGAGAAGACCATCGATCTGCGTCGAATGCGAGAAATGGCTCAGCAATGCGGCCTTGAAGCCAGGGAGTTCGTCGATCTTGTCCAGTGTCCCCTAGAGCGCGACGATTACGAACGCCTTCTCAAACAACGCAGTTTCTTGTAACGGAGCAGACGCTGACGTAATCAGCAAGCCTTTTGAAACCGCCATTCTCGAGGGCCCAATCCGGGTTGTTTACCACAAACTGGGTAGATATTGGCGTTGCACTTGGTTAGAATTCGCTAGAGTCAGCGCTGGCACAAAATAGCTTGATGTCCAAGCGCAAGAAGAAAAATTCGGACCTCTTGCCCCTTCTGCGGTAACCCGCGCATCCAGTCGCGCGACGAATAGGCGGTCGGGCCGGATAACGGGATCAAAGTGTTCGTGTGGGGCGTTCTGCGAGCGTGACGCGCGGGTAATTTCGCGAGGCGACAGACCTTTCCATTCCTTCCCGAGCACAGCTAATGGGCAAAAAGACGATAACTGCCAGCGCCTGGGCCGCGCAGTTGGCCGAGCCCGATGGGGCTGTGTTGCGTGCGTTGCGCGCTGTGTATGGCGCCGACGCGGCCGTGCTCGAGGAGCGCCTGGCGCTGTTGCGGACCGTTGTGGCAACGTTTCTCGATCGGTTTGGCGACCGGCCCTTGCGCGTATTCCGGTCGCCGGGGCGCATCAATCTCCGTGGCATGCATGTCGACACGCATGGCGGCTACCTCAACCTGATGACGCACCAGCGCGAGGTAGTCATTGCGGTGACGCCCGAGGAGGACGATGCGGTCACCTTCGCCAACATTGATCCCCAGTTCGCCGATGTGGCTTTTCATATCCGGGATCAGGCGGCCCATCCTGCGTTTGCAGGCGGCTGGCCGGACTTTATTATGAACCCCGATATCCGCCGACACATGGACGCCAATCGCGGCGATTGGGGGAACTACCTCAGGGGCTCGATGCTCTCTGCGCAGCATCGGTTCCCTTCAACCCCCCTGCGCGGTCTGTCCGGTGTGCTGGGCAGCGACATTCCACGCGGCGCCGCGCTCAGTTCTTCAGCCGCACTGTGTGTTTCACTCATCCTCGCCGCGCTGGCGTGTAACGGCAAGGCCCTGCACGAGGAGGCGCTGATCGTAGCGGCGCGTGACGCCGAATGGTACACAGGCTCACGGTGTGGTCTGAGCGACCAGGCCGCAATGGTCCTTCCCGGCCAAGGTGAGCTGGTAAACGTCGCGTTGGTGGCGGAGGCGTTTGACGCATCTTCCGCACAGCGGCTGCGTTTTCCTGAGGCGCTCCGCGTGCTGGTGATCAACTCGTATACTGAGCGCAGCCTCAGTGGCGCCGCACTGATCGACTACACCCGGAATCGGTTCGCCTATTCGCTGGCGATGGAGATCGTGCGGCAGGAGATGCAGGCGCAGGGCGTTCCCGAAGAGACCGTCAGGGGACTGGACTGTCTGTCGCGCTTGTCGCCTGCCGCGCTCGATGATCTCGGCGGGGCCCAGGCGCTTTTCAACTTACTCCGGCGAATTCCCGAAACCCTCACAATCGCCGAGCTGTGCGATCGCTACAACTTGCCAGACCTCGACCAGACCGATGAACAGTACTTCGGTATGGTGCCTCCAGAAGTGCGCCCGCAGACGATCGGGCTACGCGGCCCGTTGCTGTTTGGGATCGCCGAGTCCGAGCGGGCCCGGCTGTTCTTGCCGACACTCGAGGCGGGCGATTTCAAACGCGCCGGCGCCCTAATGGTTGCTGGGCACAACGGCGACCGCCGGGTTTGCGCCGACGGGACGCCGTATGTGTACGATGTGAGCGATGCGGCGCTGGGCCGACTGGCGACCGCCGACACGCCCATCGAGTTGTGCCCGGGCGCATACGGGGCGAGCAGCGCGGTTTTGGACGCCCTGGTCGACGCGGCGCTTGACGCGGGCGCCCTCGGCGCATCGTTGACGGGCGCCGGAATTGCCGGGACAGTCCTGGCCCTGTGCCGCGCCGAAGACGCCGATCGCATCATCGAGGCCGTGCGCAATCGCCTCGCCTCGCCAGATTACGCCGCCATCGCTAACCGCGATGCACCGCTGACCAACGGCGAGATCGCCCAGGGCGTCCTTACGAACAGCGCGACCGCCAGCGCTTGCGAGCTGCGTCTGTGAGATGGGCGAGGCACAGGCCAACATAGAACCGAAAATCGAGTGACTTGTGTGCGTGTCGCTTTTGGCAAACGGGATATAGGGTGGCTTCCCGACCAAACTTCCAGGAATCACAGGCTGTCCAGATGCCCTTTGACCGCCGCAACGACTTCGTCCTGCTGTTCACAGGTGATTTCGGGGTAGATGGGCAAAGCCAGGACTTCCTGGCTGGCTTGGGTGGCCTGTGGGCAGTGTGTTTTGTGGCTGCCGTAGTAGCGGAAGCATTTCTGTTGGTGCAAGGGCATTGGGTAGAACACGGCGCAGCCGACACCTTGCTGGCCGAGCACCTTGCGAGCCACGTCGCGCTGTGGGAGCCGAATGACGTACTGGTGGTAGACGTGGTAGTTGCCTTTGCCTTCGACGGGCGTCGTGACTTGGGGCATTTCCGCGAACCGCTCATTGTAAAACGCGGCATTGGCGCGCCGTTGCTCATTCCAGGTGTCCAGGTACTCGAGCTTGACCCTGAGCACTGCGGCCTGGATGGCATCGAGCCGGCTGTTGGTCCCGACGATCTTGTGATGGTGGGTGGAATCGCCGCCGTGATTGCTCAACATGCGCACGTCTTGCGCCATGTTTGCGTCGCGCGTGATGACCATGCCGGCATCGCCCGCACCGCCGAGATTCTTGGTGGGATAGAAGCTTAATGCCGCGGCACGGCCCATCGCGCAGGCGAATCGGCCCTTGTATTGCGCCCCGATAGCCTGGGCTGCGTCCTCGATAACGGGTAGATCGTATTTGGCGGCCAACTCGAGGATGTGGTCCATGTCCGCGCACTGGCCAAAAAGGTGTACGGGGACAATTGCACGTGTCCGCTTGGTGATCCGTGCTTCGACCTGGGCGGCATCGATGTTGAACGTGTCGGGATCGATATCCACGAACACCGGTGTGGCGCCGGTGTTGGCGATGGCGCCGGCCGTGGCAAAAAAGGAAAACGTGCTGGTGACAACCTCGTCTCCTGGATGGACACCGGCCGCTTTGAGCGAGAGCCACAGCGCGTCGGTGCCGGAACCCACGGCAACGGCATGTTCGACTTTCAAGTAGCGGGCGATCGCGTCTTCGAGCCCTTCAACTTTCGGTCCGCCGACAAAACCCTGCGATTCAAATACTTCCGCAACCGCCGCGTCGATTTCGGCCTTGATGCCGTGATATTGAGCCCGGAGGTCTAGCATCGGAACCGGCATGAAACTTCTCCTCTAGGAAGCTTGGTGAGCGCAGCAGATCACGTCCCGCCCACGGTGACCAACGGACGTATGGCTTCCAGCCTCTTCGGGCCTATTCCCGAAACGTTCATCACGTCGTCCACCGACAGGAAAGGGGTGTGGGTTCTGTAGCGCACGATCTCCGCCCCGAGCTTGGGCCCGATGCCTGGCAGCGATTCGAGTTGATCGACCGAGGCCCGGTTCAAGTCGATCAGTCCGCCGTCCACGCCGGTCATGCCCTTTTCCAGCACGGGCTGGTTAGCTGCTTCCTCGCTGCGTTGTCTAGCGGCCGCGCTCGGGCGCCAGCCGGATATCGTGTACTGCGGCAGATTCGGCGTGCGGGTGAATTCCCCGCGCCGCAGCACCAGAGTGTCACCCCCCTTGTACGCCGTGCCCCGTGCCGGTATCGTCAAGGTCGAGCCGTCGATGAGTCTCGCAGCCAGGTTTATATCGCTCAGGTCCGCGTCCTCACGCGGGCCGCCCGCGGCAGCCAGCAGGTCCTGGATGCGTGCCGGCTCTGGAAACTCATACACACCGGGCGCATGGACCGCGCCCGCGATGGACACGGCAATGGATGTCCCCTCCTCGGCCTTCATTTGCCCGGGGTGAATCGGCATCACTGGCACGGGGCCGGCTGGTTCGCTGATGTGCTCGAGGCGAGCTTCCAGGACCTCGGTCGCCCCGGGCGTGCTAACTTCAAGTGGGGCCGCGTCCTGTGCCGTAAAGTGGTGATGAGCATACAGGCTCAATACGCCCAGGCACATCGCGCCTGCCAAACCAATTAGAAGCCACTGCTCCTTCGGGCTCATGGGACCACCCAGCATTTCAAAGATGGAATGGCTGCCTCCGATTTAGTACCCCCGTAGGCACTCTTCAGGCCGCGCGCCTACGCACCACATTCATGTGAAAGAGTCCGCAACTCCGCTCTTATACCACAATATGGCTCCTGCGTAAAGCCTTTCGGATGAATGAGTTACATGTGCTAGTGAAGACATTAGTACAGTTATCAGCATTCAGTTGACGGCTGATAACTGCTTGAAGGCTGGCGTAGCCTTTTCGGCAAACCGGTCTGGGGCTTCGCGGATGATGAACAGGGCGGCGAGGCCATGTTCGACGGCGAGGGTGTAGCCTTTCTCAGGGCCGAGGACCATCAGCGCTGTGGCGTAGGCATCAGCCATGGCGCAGGTGTCGTGGAGCACGCTGGCGGAGGCGAGGCCGTGGGCGATCGGCCGACTGGTCCGCGGGTCAATCGTGTGCGACAGACGGACGCCGCCGATTTCAATATAATTGCGGTAGTCGCCGGAGGTGGCCATGGCTAACCCGGCAACGGGCATTTTCAGGACTTTGCGGATAGCGCGCCGGCCCGTCACGGGCTCTTCGATGCCAATACGCCAGGGCTCCCCGGCCTTGGACCCCCTGGTGCGAATCTCGCCGCCCACCTCGACCATATAATTGTGGATCTCCAAACGGTCCAGCGCCTGCGCCACACGGTCCACGGCGTACCCTTTGGCCACGGCGCCCAGGTCGCAGTAGATGTCCGGGAGGGCCTTGCGGATAGTCAATGCCGCTTCATCGATCTCGAGGTTGCGATAGCCGACACGTTCACGCAATGCAGCCAGTTCGGCCTCAGAGGGGCCTTCCTGGCGCCCCTCCTCCGGCCCGAAGCCCCAAGCGTTTACGAGCGGCCCCACGGTGACATCGAACGCCCCACCGGATGCCTCGCTGACTGCCTGGGCGATCCGAAACACCTCGAGGGTCTCAGGAGAAATGCGGAACGGTGTGGTTTCGGTGGACTGGTTAAACCGGGACAATTCGGAATCAGGCCGGTAGGTCGACATCCGCTCGTCTACGAGGTCGAGTTGTGCCTGGATGGCTGGCATAACATGCCTGGCGACCTTGGGCCACCGCTCCGGGTCCACCATGACCTTGACGGCATATGCAGTGCCCATGGTCCGCCCGGTGAACTCGCGCAGCCCCTTAGGTCCGGGCGCTGGACCCGGCGCTTTGCGCGGCTTCAGAACCATCCACGCGCAACCCGCCACGATAATCAGGATTACAATCGCGCGCACTGCCGCGCGTGTGCCTGAAGGCGTCTGCTGGCTCATGTGATTTCCCCGCCAATTTGGGTCAATCTGTGGACCGAACAAACGAGGAGGCACGCTCACCCATGCCCTTGGAGTCCCTCTCGTTTGGCGTCACAGGCCGAAGTCATCGAACATGACGTTTTCGGGCTCGACGCCCTGGTCCGTAAGCATGTTGGTTACAGCGTCGGCCATCAGTGGCGGCCCGCACATGTAATACTCGACGTCCTCAGGCGCGGTGTGGTCTTTGAGGTAGTTATCGTAGACCACCTGATGGATAAACCCGGTACCGCCCGTCCAATTGTCTTCCGGAAGGGGCTCGGACAGCGCCACGTGCCACTCGAAATTGTCGTACTCTGCGGCCAACTCGTCGTAGTCCTCGACGTAAAACATCTCCCGGAGGCTACGGGCGCCATACCAGAAGGAGATTTTGCGCTTGGTTTTGATCCGCAGTAGCTGGTCGAAGATATGCGAGCGCATGGGCGCCATGCCGGCGCCACCACCGATGAAGACCATCTCAGCATCGGTGTCTTTGGCGAAGAACTCGCCGAACGGTCCCGAGATCGTTACTTCGTCACCTGGTTTGAGGCTGAAGATGTACGAGGACATGATACCGGGCGGCGTACCCTTCGGTGCGTCGGGCGGTGGCGTAGCGATGCGGACGTTGAGTGTAATGATGCCTTTTTCCTCGGGATAATTGGCCATCGAATAGGCCCGGGTCACTTCTTCGGTACACTCGGAGGTGTACTGCCACATATCGTGCTTGTCCCAATCGGGCCGGTATTCCTCCTCGATGTCGAAATCCTTGTAGTGGACCGTATGGGGCGGACACTCGATTTGGACGTAGCCGCCGGCGCGGAACGGGACTTCCTCGCCTGGGGGCAACTCGAGCACGAGCTCCTTGATGAACGTGGCCACGTTGCGGTTCGAGCGGACTTTACAGCGCCATTTCCGGACGCTGAAGATCTCAGGCGGTATTTCGATCTTAAGGTCCTGCTTGACCTTAAGTTGGCAGGCCAGCCGGACGCCCCTGCGGGCCTCGCCGCGGTTGATAAAGCCCCGCTCGGTCGCCAGTAGGGCCCCGCCGCCTTCCTTCACGACGACCTTACAGGTGCTGCAAGTGCCCTTGCCACCGCATGCGGAAGGAATGAATATTTTCTTCGCGGCCAGCGCTTGCAGCAGCGTACTGCCGGTGCGCGCCAGGAGGGGCTTGTCGGCTGCATCATTGATGATGACGTTGACTTCCCCTCCGGCGACCAGCTTGGCCTTGGCGACCATCAGCATGCAGACAAGGCTCAAGATGACCATCGAAAACATCACCACGCCCAAGAGGACTGTCAGCATTGTGTCGTGTTCCTGTCGTTGTCGTGTTTCGGGTTGTTTCTAACCGATTGTATCCGCCAAGTAAGATTTGGCGCTTCGCAAGAACTCCCGTGCCCAGTCACAGACTTGCTCGGCCTGTTCCGCGGTAAGGTCGTCCCCGATTCCGTAATCGCCCACAATACGGAAATCCTGAGCATCGATCAGCCAACGATGAAACTGAACATCCAACTTTCCAGTCTTGGCGAATTCACGTCCATACGCGGCCTGGACCGCACCGTGACTTGAATAGGATTGCCCCAGCGAGGCGAGCAACGCCTCTGCCACGTAAAACATTGCGTAGTAAGCCCGTGAAGCGGCAAAACCGCAGTAGCCCTGCGCGCGCAATAACTCTGCGGCTGCGAGGCTTTGCTTCGCCTTGTGCAGTTGGGTCTGTATGTCCTGGCTCATATCGAGACCCCTTCTTTGCGCACATTCATCAGAAAGGGGGCCTGGCTGTTCTCATATTCCGATAAGGTGACAAACGATCGCGACAGGGCAACATCATACTTAAGACTAAGGGCCGCCGTGAGTTCTGAGGTGCGGCCTATCATTTTGCCGTAGTCAAAGGGCGCGCGCATGACGCACAGCACATCAATGTCCGAGTGCCCGTGCGCATCCCCACGCGCTTGAGATCCATACAGGACGACGCGCTCAAGTTGATTTCCTAACTCGGCAGCCAAGACATCGCGATATTCATGGAGAATTTCTTGAAGATCTGCAAGGCTCATCGCTGCTCCCTCGCAAAAAGACAGATTTCAGGGTTCAGGGTTCAGGGTTCAGGGTTTCCTACTCCTTCCCTTCTTCGAGCGCGCGAATCAGCTTGTTCAGCATTCTACCTACCTCTTGGCTAAGGTCCCAGACCTCCATGGCTTGGTCCCTCGTGATGAATTCGAGTCGTACGGCGATGGTGACGTGCGTCTCGAGTTCTGCCAGGGAGCCTCGCGCTATGGATAAATGACGCACATAATCGCCACGATGGATTCGCCCATAGCCTTCGGCGATGTTCGCCGGTATAGAAACGGCCGCCCGTTGTGTCTGACTGACGAGGCCAAACCTCTCATTCGACGGAAACGACTTGCTCAGATGGTATGTTGCAACGACCAAGTCCATGGCTTTCTGCCAGACTTGGAGATCCCGGTACGTTTTCAGTCCCATTGACTCAACCCCGGACCCCGAACCCTAAACCCTGTTCTTACAATAGACAAATGACGCACATAGTCGCCACGATGGATTCGCCCATAGCCTTCAGCGATGTTCGCCGGTCCGGTAATCCATTTGTCCATCTCCATCAAAGAAACGCAGTTATTGCGAAGGCAGTTTGAGAAGTTCTGTTCGTAGTTCGATAACGTTTATCGGGCACTCCGGCCAATCGTTTATCCAACACACAATAAAGTCGCATTGTTCCGCATCGTGGCCGTGATCTTGGAAGTTAGACGCCAAGTACTCAAATTCGATCCGCGCCTTCGCCCAGAGGTTCTTCTTCTCATCGTGAAGGTATTTGCCCTCACAATCAGGAAAACCTTGTTAAACCGCTTCGATGTAGAAGCCCAATTCACGGCTGACCATACCAAACAAGTACACAACGCCCTGCTCATTGATCGGCGCGTGCCGAAAGCCGCGGAAATCGATTGGCTCGCCATAGAGTTGCGCAGGGGATTTGCGGTTAACTGCTGGATGCGTCTTCACAGAGACGGAGGGTGGTTTCTTGACAACGGTAAGCGTGCCTTGAGAAGGACCCGGTGGTGAACTGACTTCGTTGACTGTTTCGCCTTTCTCGGCCTTCCATTTTCGGTAGTGCGCGAGAACGTCGGACCATTTGCCAAACCGCTTACGAAACGGCGTGTGCGAGTACTTTCCGTGTGCACTATTCTCGGTATTCCTTGGCTCATGGCCGAGTTCGGCTTCTAAGTCAAGCAAAGATCTGAAAAGCTCTTCGTCGGTAAGGGCACTATCTCTTCCGCGTAAATGCTCGCTCGAATCCGTACGTTCAAGTCCGGCAGCCTCAAGCGCATTCCCGACTGAGCCAAAATGGTTCTTGACCGTTGAAGGCGACAGAGCCTTTGCCACGTCTGCCTTGCTTAGTTTCGACTTGCCAAGCTGTTTCGACAGATTCTGCAGAACCTCGATGATGCTCTCTTTCGTGTATCGTTGTTTCGGCATACTATGGAACCACCCCTCGGTGAGTGCAGCTTGGCTTTCCTCAATCGGCTCGACTCTTCCTTGTGAAAAACTCTACAGGGCAGCCGCCGACAGAGTCAAACGGCCCCGAAGAGGCTTTGCACGCAATGTAATTCTGCGCATATCGAAGTGCAGCGGTTATAGAAACGGCCGCCCGTTGTGTCTGACTGACTAGGCCAAACCTCTCTTTCGACGGAAACGACTTGCTCAGATGGTATGTTGCAACGACCAAGTCCATGGCTTTCTGCCGCACTTGGAGATCCCGCTACGTTTTCAGTCCCATCGACTGAACCCTGAACCCCGAACCCTGAACCCTGTTCTCACAACTGAATTCCGGAGAAGGCCATGAACCCAATAGCCATTAACCCAGCCATGATGAACGTGATACCCAGGCCACGCAGCCCTGCGGGGACGTTGCTGTAATGCATTTTCTCACGGATGGCTGCCAGCGCGATGATCGCCAGTGCCCAGCCGGCACCTGAGCCGAAACCAAACACCACGGACTCGCCCAAGGTCAGGTCGCGTTCGACCATGAACAGACAGGCGCCCAAAATGGCGCAGTTAACGGTGATCAGCGGCAGGAAAATCCCCAGGGCCGCGTAGAGTTTGGGGATGTAGCGGTCCAAAAACATCTCGACCAACTGGACGCTCGCGGCGATAGAGCCGATGAAGCTCAGAAAATTCAGGAAACTCAGGTCGACCGTCTTCAGGCTGGGATGTAACCAAGCCAGTGCGCCTTCACGAAGCAAACAGTTATAGACCAGGTTG
Source organism: uncultured Nitrospiraceae bacterium (assembly GCA_964425145.1). Taxonomy (GTDB): domain Bacteria; phylum Hydrogenedentota; class Hydrogenedentia; order Hydrogenedentales; family SLHB01; genus CAYRLQ01. Next base: position 5,857 of record CAYRLQ010000007.1, on the reverse strand, counting down.
TTTAGGGGCACCGTGAGACTTAACACAAACACCACTGCCGCACCCAGGCCAAGCGCCGTCTCGACCTTCCTCGAGCAACTGAGGAATGGGCACATGCCCAGGAAGAAGGCCAGGGCCATGTTTTGAACGAAGATCGATTTGACGCCGAGACTCAGGTATTCCTCGATCATATCAGTCCTCCGACCCGACCTGTTCGGGTTTCCAGGTGCGCAGCGCCCATATCAGCAAGCCAATGATGAAGAACGCCGCCGGCGACAACAGCATCAAGCCGTTGGGGTTGTACCAACCGCCTTCCGTGGTCAGCGGCAGCACTTGGTACCCGAGCAACCTGCCGGACCCAAACAGTTCGCGGATGAATGCCACGGTCAGCAACACGGCGCTGTAGCCCAGGCCGTTGCCGATGCCGTCTATGAAGCTCGAGAAGGGCGGGTTTTGCATTGCAAACCCTTCCGCGCGCCCCAATACAATGCAGTTGGTGATGATCAGGCCGACGAAGACCGAAAGCTGCTTGCTGATGTCGTACACGAAGGCCTTGAGTACCTGGTCTGTGACGATCACCAGTGAGGCGATGATGGTCATCTGCACGATGATGCGGATGCTCGCCGGGACGCTGTTGCGGATGAGGCTCACGGAGAGGCTGGTCAAGCCGGTCACGGCGGTCAAGGCGATGCTCATGGTGATGGCCGTATCGAGCTTGGTGGTCACGGCCAGGGCTGAGCAAACCCCCAGGACCTGCAACCCGATTGGGTTGTTATCGAAAATCGGTTCAAATAGCACTCGTCTTTGCCGTCTACTTAACCCAGGCATTACGCGCTACTCCCTTGTTGGCGAATCTTGGCCAGATATGGTCCAAATCCGTTCCCGCCCAGCCAGAATTGCACCAGGTTGGTCACGCCCCGGCTGGTCAGCGTTGCGCCGGACAATCCGTCCACTTCCGAGGGGCCCTTGGCCCGGCCTTTGACTACTTTTATGGCGGGCTGACCGGCGTTGTCAAACGCCGCGCGGCCATCCCACAGGGCTTTCCACTCGGGATTGTCGACCTCGCCGCCGAGGCCTGGTGTTTCCGCGTGCTCGTAGAAGGTGATGGCGCGAATGGTCGCGCCGTCGGCGTCGATGGCAAGTAACCCGTTGAGCGTCGACCACAGACCCTTGCCGGTCACGGGCAAGACGTACCGGTCGACCTGCTCCCCTTTCATGACCTGGTATACCCTGGCATAGTTGGGAACCCGCAGGACCCGGGCTGGGTTGGCAGGCGCCTCGGAACTTAACGCCGGGTCGGCCAGTGCCTTGGCCAGGTCGTAATCCTCAAGAGCTTGCGCCTCATCGGCTGGATAGTCGCCCGTCGCCAAATCGACCAAGCGTTCCCTGATGGACCCCTCGAAGCGTTCTCGGACTTCCGCCACCGACAGACGTTCGCCCGGCTCGACCAGCCCCGCCACCACCAGCACGTTCTGCTGTTTATCGAACATGGCGTTCTGCTCCTGGCGCGCCCGGAGCACCACGGCTGACCCGGACACCAGCACCGAGCAAATCAGGCATACCACCGCGGCAAACACCAGCGTGTAGAGCGTGCTATACTGCATTGCGCGCTATCCTCCTCTTCACGTTCACTTGCACGATGAAGTGATCGATGAGCGGCGCGAAGACGTTCATCAGCAATATGGCAAGCATCATGCCCTCAGGATAGGCCGGGTTGACCACCCGAACCAATACCACGAGGACACCGATGAGAAATCCATAGACGAGCCGGCCTTTGTCGGTGTTGCAGCCCGAGACCGGGTCGGTGGCCATGAACACTGTGCCGAAGGCCCAGCCGCCCAAAACCATGTGCCACCAAAAGGGCGTGGCAAACATGGGGTTGGTGTCCGAACCGACGATATTGAACAGCAGCGACGTGCCCATGGTGCCGGCGACGACGCCGGCCATGATGCGCCAGGAGCCGATCCGGCTCAGGATGAGCACCACCGCGCCCATCAAACAGCACAGGGCGGACGTCTCCCCCATTGATCCCGGCACCAGCCCCACGAAGGCCTTGAGCCAGCTCCCCTCCGCCAGGCCGCCTTCCGCCGCACGGGCGAGCCAGGTGGCCCCGCTGAAGCCGTCGACGGCGCATTTTTCGGGCACGGCCGTCCAAACGGTCTCGCCGGAAATCTGCGCCGGATAAGCGAAAAACAAGAACGCCCGGCCCGTGAGCGCCGGGTTCAGGATGTTCATGCCGACGCCCCCAAACACTTCTTTGCCGATAACCACGCCGAAGCTCACGCCCAGCGCTACCTGCCACATGGGAATCGTCGGCGGGAGAATCAAGGGAAACAGCAAGCTGGTGACCAAAAACCCTTCCGCGATCTCGTGTTTGCGCACGATGGCGAACAAGGTTTCCCAAGCGCCCCCCACGGCCAGGGTAACAATATACGCCGGGAAGAAGTACAGCGCGCCGTGAATCAGGCAGGCCAGCGGATTACCGGCATTATAGGGATTCAGCACGGCGCCGATCACGCGGAGTATAACGTGCCGCCATCCCGGCAGGCTGTTCACCAGGGCCGGATCGATCGCCAGGTTCGCCTGGAGCCCGGTGTTGTACATGGCCCAAAGCGTGCATGGGATCAGCGCCACCACTACCACGATCATCATGCGTTTAAGGTCAAGCGCATCGCGCACGTGCGCGGCGATTTTCGTCACCTTGCCCGGCGTGTACAGGAAGGTGTCGCCGGCTTCCCACAGGGGCTGGAGCTTTTCGAGCTTTCCCCCTTTCTCGAACCATTTCGCCTGCTTATCCAGTATCGATCTCAGAAACTTCATTGCAAATCACTTCGCCGTTACTACTTTTCTTGATGAAAATCCTTACTTCATTCTTTAGGAAAAGAAGAAGTAAGCAAGAAGAAACCAGTACTTTTTGTCATATATCTGTATCGTCTTTCAAGCCAGGCTGCACCATTAGGACCCGCTCGACACCGCCCAACTCAGAGGACGATAACGTGCCGATCTTCCGAAGCAGCCTTTTTTTGCTCACGGTCGCGAGCTGGTCTGCCATCGCCTTGTTCTTCCGATGTCGCACGGTCACGTAGGCTTCGCTGGGGTAGAGCCTGTCGGTTTTGCTGGTGAGAGGGACTACCTGAACACGGTTCAGGTAGCGATTGGCCGCGTCATTGCTGACTATCACCGCGGGCCGTTGCTTGCGAATCTCGCCGCCAACAGACGGATCGAAGTTTACCATCCACACCTCACCGCGGTTCATCAGCCACGTCTCTAATTACGCCTTCGGACCATTTAAGGGCTTGCGCCTCGCGCTGTTCGTCCTTAGCCATCTCTGCGTAACCGGCGGCAAGCGCGTCGTCGACCACGTGAGGTCGCACAAGATTCTCGATGAACTGACTAATTCGGCTCCTCCCGATTAAGCGGTGAAGCCCCTCGTAAATCGCCTCATCAACCGTAATCGTGAGTTTCTTCTGCATCGTCATCACCTCCAATACGTGTCCCACACGTAAACTATGTCTCACGCAGAGGCGCAAAGTTCATTGATCTCTTGGCGTCTTAGAGCCTTTGTGTGAGGTTCTCCTCGGCTATCCTTCTTTTTCAATTTCGGTTAAGTTTCGGCGGAGAATCGGGCCGTAGTCGATCTTCGATGGCGACACGAACGTACACAAGGCCAGGTCCTCTTCATCGAGCTCGAGACAGCCCAATTCCTCAGCGCGTTCCGTATCCCCCGCGGCCAGGGAGCGCAGCAAGAATGTTGGCAAGATGTCCATGGGCATGACGCGTTCATACACGCCGATCGGCACGATGGACCGCTCGGCGCCGTGCAGCGCCGTGGTGAAATCGTACTTCTTGTTCCGGTTCAGGCACGACGCAAACGCGTTCACCACGGAGAACTTGTCTGTTCCAGGCAGCAACCAACCCAAGAATACACGTTGTCGGCCCTCGGGCAGCACGGTGATCTGGGTGTGGTACCGACCGAGGTAGCCGTGAATGTCGCCTGTGGCTGTGCGGCCGTTAAACACCGAGCCGGAAATGACGCGGTTGTCGCCCTCTTTCAGTTTTCCGGCCACGAGGTTGTCGGTCGAGGCGCCGATGCGCGTCCGGAGCAAGCGCGGTTGCTGCACAGCGGACCCCGCGAGGGAAATCACCCGCGTCCAGTCCAGCTTACCGGTGGTGAACAACATCCCTATGGCGATCACGTCCTGATAGCCTATGTGCCAGACAGTCTTGTCCCTGTGGACTGGGTCGAGGAAGTGGATGTGTACGCCGACCGTGCCGGCAGGGTGAATCCCGGTGAACTCCTCGATCGAAATGCCGCTGTAGGGACCGGCCGTAATCGCCGAACCCGGCGCCTTGCACAAGTAGGTCTTGCCCTCCGTGAGCCGGGCCACACAAATCAGCCCCTGCTCGAAGGCCTCCTCGTTGCCCTGGTAGACCGCGTCCACGGAATGGGCCAGAGGGTTTGTGTCCATCGCGGTCACAAACACCGAGTGTGGTGTAGTCGCGGGATCGGCCACTTTACCGAATGGGCGCGCCCGCAGTGCCGTCCACAAGCCCGACTCGATCAGCAGTGCTTTGGTTTCTTCGGTGCTCAGCCCTGCAATGGCCTTCCCCGTGTAAGACTCGAAGGAGACCTCGTCGTCTGCACCGGTCTCGCCGGCCCGTTCGCTCTCGTTCAGTTCGATCACCGCCGTCTGCAACGCACGACGGGCGCCGCGATTCACCGCGGCCACCGTCCCAGCACCTGGCGAGGTGTATAGCACTCCGGGCGTCTTCTTATCTTCGAACAGAACCTGTCCGCGCGCCACGGTATCCCCGACGCTCACTCGCATGGTCGGCCTCATGCCGACATAGTCGGCGGCGACAATCGCGACCTTATGCGGACGCGCGCCGTCGGATACGACCTGTTCCGGCTCGCCGGCGATGGGCAATTCCAGACCCTTGGTAATTCTGTGCAGACCCATGTGTAATTCCTACATCGATGTGAACCATTCGGGTCTCCGACGCATTATAGCCGAGACCTCAATCGCCGGCATCGCCCGGCGCGATACACCCTACGCCATCGGAGCTAAGGCCTTTGACACGAGGGACGCGCATTGTGCCACATCTCGAAACCCATAAACAAGGGAGCGATTCTGCCACCATGGCCTGTCCGAAGGGCCGTTTATGAGCAGGAAGTACCCATCCTGGGGGCGGGAAGTGCTGTTCGCGCGAATTGGGACAGACCTCCCCATTAGCGTTTGCGTCTTTTCCATTCCTGCGAACACTGTCCCTATCATGTCGGCGTCGGCAGCGGCTGCCAAGTGGCTGAGGTGTGGCTGATGAGGGATATGGAGATGTAGAGAGATGGGTGGATATCTCCCTATCTGGCAAATATCCCCACATCTCCTTTTAGCTGTCAGCTTAGAAGGAAGGCGGTCTCGACCTTGCTCAGCGCCTCGAAGATATCGTCCGCCTCCTTTTCGGTCAGGTTTTCGTGGACCTTGATACGGAAGAGGCTCGCATCGACCTGATCAAAGTTGGGCACCGCGTATTCCTGGTCCGGATCGCCTTGGTAGAGCGGGCAGGCCCAGGGATAGCCGCTGGCGCCGAACACGGCCCGGTTCTTAAACCAGTCGTGCCGTGTAAACGGTTGCGTGTAATGCGCGGCGAAAGGCAGCCCTTCCGCCTCAAGCGCGTTGACGAACGTATCGATCTCGACCGAGACCTTCTCGAGGTCCAGCCGAAACACCAGGAACCAGAATACGCCTTCGGTATCCGGCAGGCCCATGTCGACCTCGACCGCTTTGAGCGGCCGGCACCGCTGGTTGATTTGTTTCGCCGCGCGCCGGCAGCCTTCGATGATCTTGGGCAGTTTCTTCAACTGCACGCGGCCGATGGC
>CAYRLQ010000006.1:0-33697 GCA_964425145.1 uncultured Nitrospiraceae bacterium | reverse complement strand
CACGGTGGGCTGGGACCATCTGTTCGTTGGCGAGGGGCTCGAGGATGGCAGTTTCACCAACTCGTACGGGCTCGATTTCAACGGCGGCACCAATGGTGACGACGCGGACTACTTCTACTTCGAGATGGGCATCAGCTTCTGAGCGCAAAAACGTGTGGCACAGCCCGCCGGGGCTGTGGAAAGCGCGGCATAGATATATAACGGAACAAGGAGAAAAACAATGCTTATCGTAAACCTGTGGGATACGATCATCATCGCGGTATTGGAGTTCTTTGTCGAGTACGTAAACGCGGTCATTATGGACCTGTTAGGATTCGGCGAAGACTGACGCATGGGCAAAGCCCGTTTCCTAGCGCAGAAAGCCCTCACGGTCTGGCGTGGAAACGGAAACCCACAGAGCCCTTCGAAAGGAACAGGACCACACGGCCACCCGCGACCGCATAGTGGTCTACGACGACCAGGCTCCGACTATTTGGGCCCGTTTTTACGAGATTGAAACCAACCGGCCCTTTTTCTGCGGACGCGACGGGAAGACGGTCTACACCCTTTATTGGACACCAAAGCTGCTTCAAGAAGACTATCCCGCCTGGCAACAGCAGCTTTCCCATGCACCGTAAGGGCACTGCCGCACGCACTTTCAGGTGGCGCTCATCACCAGAATTCAATGGGCCAGTTCGGGGATGCTGTCCGCGCAGTCTTCAGATAGGCCAGGATGGCCGCGACGACCTGCGGATGCTCGGCGGCAACGTCGTTTTCTTCGCCCAAATCCCGGGACAGGTCGTATAGTTGTATGTCAGGGCTCTTGGCCCGCCGGATGGCCTTCCAATTGCGCCAGCGCACGGCCTGCTTGGGGCCGCGCTCGTAGAACTCCCAATACAGGAACCGGTCCGCCGTGTCCTGCTCCTGGCCGAGTAGCGTCGGAAGGATACTGATGCCGTCAACGTTCTGGGGAACCTCTGCGCCGGCCAGCGCGGCCGCCGTGGGCAAGAAGTCGGCAAAATACCACGGCGCATCACCGGTCTCTCCCGTGGGAACCCGGCCCGGCCATCGCACGATCATCGGTACTCGGATGCCGCCTTCGAACATGTCGCGCTTGTACCCCTTGAGGGGGCCGCTGGAGTCAAAGAATTCCATCACGCGGGTCTGCTCCTGATAGGATTCGGAACGTGCGCCGTTGTCGGAACAGAAAAAGACGATCGTGTCTTGGTCGATATCGAGCGCTCGAAGCTGTTGCATGATCTTGCCGACACAACGGTCCAGCCGGGTGATCATGGCCGCGTACGTTTTCTCCGGTTCCGGCCAAGGCTCGTCTGTGTATGGTTCGAGGTCCGGCGCCTCGTACGGGCTGTGTGGTGTCTTGTAGGCCAGGTACAGGAAGAACCGCTGGTCTTTGTGGCGCGCGATGAAATCCATCGCCTCTTCCGTACACAGATCCGTGCTGAAGACTTCCCGCTTTCCGTCCTGGTTGCCGGGGATTTCCACCAGGTCCCGGTTCCTGTGCCGTTTTTTGGGGAAGTACCCTCCGGAATGGGTCTGCGTCAGCCGGCCGTAGAATTCGTCGAAACCGCGATTCAAGGGAGTGGCGTCCGGCTCGTATCCGCCGAGGTGCCATTTGCCCACCAAGCAAGTCCGGTAACCGGCGCCGCGCAACACGTGGCCTACCGTGGTGTCCTCGCGCGTGAGATACATACGCCGGACTTTGCGCTCCCCTTTGTATCCCTCGGAACCGCCCTTCATGCAGAAATTTCCGCGAACGCGTGTATGGCCCGTGTGCTGGCCCGTCATCAGCACACTGCGCGATGGGGAACAGACCGGCGACCCCGCGTAGCACTGGGTGAAGCGCAGGCCCTCCCGTGCAAGCTGGTCGATAGCGGGCGTCTTGATGCGCTGCTGGCCGTAACAGCCGAGGTCGCCGTAGCCGAGGTCATCGGCCATGATGTAAATGATATTCGGCGGCTTGGGCGCGTCGGCCGAGGCAAGTGACCCGAAAGGCGCTGACAGTGCCGCGAGCCCAAGCCCCGTTTGATTCAGAAATGTACGGCGGGAAACAGGTTTCATCCTCACTGCTCCTCTCTGTTGCGGCAGAACGTCACCGGTCGCGTGGATTCAGCTTCTTCATCGGGCCCAAACGAACGGCTCCCCGCGCCAACCATCGCGATCTTGATGCGGTCTATAGGTCTCCTCCTCAGTTGCGTACCATTGCTCGCCGAACACCATGACCGAGCATAGCCCATGGGCGCCTATTCAGGCGACAGCAGCACCCCGCACATCGCCGGCTACACCTGCGTGAAACGACACCTTCAGCATTCCCGAACCGAGCACTGCCGCCTCTCGCAAACCATGCATCGCGAAATATGAAGGCCCTGGATTGCGATTCCATAGGATACGCAGGATTGGCGCGACTCGCCGCCTTGGAGACCCGTTGTCCATCTTGCGCGATTCGAGTGCTTTTGAACCAAATCATTCCCCGATAGCTCAGTTGGTAGGGCGGGTGGCTGTTAACCACTAGGTCGCAAGCTCGAGTCTTGCCCGCAGACCGTCCCTGTTCCTGCGTTATCTGATTAGTCGCGTTCGAGGAAGAAGGGTTGGGTCCAGGCCATGTCCTGGCCCGCGCCCCAGCATTCGATACGGATATAGTGCTTGGGGATGTCTTCCGGCACCGTGAAGGTCATGCATTGTGACTGGGCGAAGGACTCGCGAGAGGCGTAATCTGAATATGCGATGATGCACTGCGCGTTGGCCGTTTCAATGTGAATCGTGCGGTCGCGTACGTGGATGCGCTCGATGATAACACCGGTGCTGGCGTAGAACCGGCCTTCACCAAGGGCATGTACAATGCCGGCGGCATTGCCTGGTTCCGCCTGAACCATGTTCCAGGCCACGGCGATGTCGCCTGCCCTGTGGCAATCGTCGTTAGCGTAGCCCCAGATACGCCGTCCTTGTCCCAAGAGCCGGTCCCAGCGGTCGGTCGCGAGGGGGGTGCCGGGCAGCCAACTGATGACGCCGTTGTAAATCTCGAGGCCTGCATACCCGCTCCATGTTTCCAGGCACTCCTGCGGGCAATGATTGAAGGAGGCCTCCCAATTCGGGTGGCACACGACAGCGAACCCCCCGTCGGCATTCATCGCGTCGATGAGGGCCTGGCGGTCCGCGTCGGGACCGAGGCGTCTGCGCGCGTTGACGTGTAGGAGGTGGGGTCCGCCGGCGGAGACCTCGTTGCCCGGGATGAGCACCATTCCACGAGGGTCCAAGCCGGAGATGTCCGTTACTTGGTCGTGGTCGCTCACCATCAGGAAGCCGTACCCCTGCGCCGCATATGCGTTGACCGTGTCCTGTGGGTTGTGGGGACCGTCGCTGTTCGTCGTGTGCGTATGCAGGTTCCCTTTGATCCAGACCGGCCCATCATTGCGATACGGATTGCGAATGACCACGCCCATCAATTGGCTCCTCCGCGATTGTCCCCCCTTTTCCCTGAAGAGTAATCTTTACCGCACAATTCACAAGGCGGCGCATTCCACCTCGGGAGACATGCGGCCTTATGCCCTGCTGTACTAAGGAATTGCCTGCCAACGGTAAACTTGCTGTGACTTCGGCCTTTTAGGCGGGTTCCGCCTCCATCAGCCCCTCGAGCATTTCCAGGAGCCGATCGGCGTCGATGCCGTAATTCGCGCATACCTGTTCCAAGGTTTCGATATGGGCGATGTGGCAGAGTGCGCAGCCGCCAAGTCGAAACGCGGCGAAGACCTCTACAGCCCACGGATGCGTTTGCAGCGCATCGGCAACGGTCATGTCCAAACTGAAATGCTTTTCGGACATGGTAGCTCCTTTCCGACCTATCTCGTGCGTCACTATAGCACGTCTGTTGCGCGCCAGTACAGCCCGAGCAGCCTATGGTGCGAACAAGGGACTGTCTTTAGACCATTTCGTCGAGGAATGGCCCTGTCACGCAAGAACAGGGACAGTCCTTGCCTGCAAGCTCGCGAGGATAGTCTCTGTTCTGCTCAGTTTCTGCGGGCCTTTTGGTATTTTTACTCGAGTTTGCCTCCTGAACGGTTAAAGATATGCGTGTAATTCGGGCCGTTTCAGGTGTCTATGTGGATAGTACATGGGCGACGCGGAGGAACGACGGGTCGAACTGTGTCCGGCATTCCCAGGCCTCGGCGAGCGGGCGGAGCACGACACGGTTAGCGCTGAGGCCCGCCATCTTGCCGGTTTCGCCGTCTACGAGCGCCTCAACCGCCCTGAGCCCGAGCCGGCTGGCCAGGATGCGGTCGAAGGCGGTCGGGCTGCCGCCGCGCTGCAAATGGCCTATGACGGCGACCCGGACGTTGGGAAACCCGGCCCCCTCCTGGACCTTCTTCATGACGTCGATGGCCTTGCCGGCGTCGTCGCCCTCAGCCACGACGACGATGCTCGAGGTCTTGCCCCTTTCTCGAGCCTCACGCAAGTCTTCGATGAGCTTCTCGATGCTTGTAGGGGTTTCCGGCACGAGGATTTCCTCGGCACCGCCGGCTATGCCGCTCATCATGGCCAGGTAGCCGCTGTGACGCCCCATCACTTCCACGAAGAAGATGCGATCATGCGAGGCTGCCGTATCGCGGATACGGTCGATTGCATCGACGGCGGTGTTCAGCGCCGTATCGTAGCCGATGGTGAAATCCGTGCCGCCGATGTCGTTATCGATGGTCCCGGGGATGCCGATGCACTTGATGCCGTGTTCCTCGTGGAGTTTCAGCGCACCCTGGTATGATCCGTCGCCGCCGATAACGGCTAGACCTTCAATGCCGTGTTTCTCGAGTTGTCTGGCGGCTTGAGCGCGCCCTTCGGGTTGGTAAAACGGCTTACACCGCGCCGAGCCGAGGATGGTGCCGCCGCGGTTGACAATCCCGCTCACCGAGCGCGGTCCCATCTGTTGGATGCGGCCGTCGATCAGGCCTTGGTAGCCCCGCTCGATGCCGAACACCTCGAGGCCGTGATAGACCGCCGTGCGTACTACGGCCCGGATCGCCGCATTCATCCCCGGCGAATCCCCGCCACTGGTCAGAACACCAATTCGCTTCATTCTTCTTTCCTCCCTGGCTTTCGGCGGTTAGCTTCCAGCGGGTCGGGTTTGTACAACGGCGCGGCTTTCGCGGCATCCTCGATCGAGCGAGCGCGCCACTCGGCCATCGCGGCCACGGCATCGGCCTCAATTGACCGGCCTGACGCCTCGAGGTATTCGGCCTCGGCCATCAACCGGTTGACTTCCTCGAGCAGCCGGTCGCCGCGCCCTTGCCTTTCTGAAGACGTGGTCGACCCGGTGAGGTACAGCGACTGATACTCGCGGCACCGCGCCAGGGTGTCTTGCAGCGGTTCGATAAAGGGCTTGCCCCGCACCTGTTCCACCGCGCACAGATGGCGCGCCAGCCGCGCCAGGCTGGCCATGGCCGGCACCGCGACCGCGCGGGGTAGTTCTTGTGCGTGCCACTGCGACTCGATGTAAGGGAAGGTCTGTAACAGGGTGAAAAAGTCCAGCCGGTTGGCGGCGGGTGCATCCGCCGCGGCAATGGCCGTGGCGACATCGATAGCTTCCGTAGGGAGATACTGCTTATCGGATTGTGTTTTGGTGAAGGTGCGCGCCTCCTTTTGGGCCATGCCCCATGCTGCTTCGAGCAGCACCGACCCGCCTTGGCCGCTGAGGAACTGCGGCGCAGGGCTGGCCCAAAGCATCACCTCGCCTTCCTGCAGGCCGGGCGGTGTCATTGGGTCATTCCGCACATTGGTCAAGACCAGGTCCGTAGCTTCGCCGACAGGCAAGGTCACCCCTTGGGATTCACCGCCGGCCCATATGACGATGAGCCATTGATTGTCGGCGCGGAAGACTAGTGCCTCGACCGGCGCCGGCACGTCTAAGCTGCCGACGTACACCGCGTTTTTCAGCCGGTGCGCCATCGCGCTTAGATGCACGTAGCTTTCGGAAAGCCCGCGGTCGAACACGAGTGCCGAAGCGATCTCCGTCTGCACGACCCCGCTGGCGAGGTTCAACAAGGTCTGCTGGATAAGCGGCGCGCCTTCCTCCGCATTGCCGGGCGTGACGACCCGACCAGAAACGTTCAACGGCATGCCCTCGTAACCCGCCTGCTCAGCCGCGGTCCGCAACGCCGCAATCTCGGTGGGCGGCGGCGCATCGTGATGGAATACCAGGCCGTCGACAAATCGCCCCGCGCCGGCATCGAGCATCCGTTTGAGATGCTCCGGACCTGTGGTGACCAGCGCCTGCCGAGCACGCCTGACGCCCCGGCGTAGCGCCCGGGCCACACAGGCCAACGCTGCCGGGTCATCGCGTGGGTCCACCTCCCAGCGCACCACCTGGCCCCCCAGTGCCTTGGATAAGGCCTCGGCACGGGCCTCGGCATCTTCCAGGTGTTCGGTATCGATCCGGATCGCGGCGCGGAGTCCCATCGCGGAAAGTTCCTCGATACGCTGCTCGAGGCCGGGCATATCCGCATCAAGCCGCACGAACTGTATCGAAACGCTCTTGAGCGCGAGCAGCGTCCGCGTGTCGAAATCCTCGAGATGGACGCATACCGGCAGGGTGTAGTCGCCGGATACGGGGCGGTCCACGCGACAGAAGGTCGCGTCGGTTTCTGTAATGTGGCCGTCCAGCTCCACCTTTATCCGGACCTGATACCGGCCGCGATCCGTGGGGATGTTCTCGACGGCCCACCAGTAGCTCCCGCCCGCCTGGAGAGCCACCGACTCCAGACCCACGATCGTCGGTGCAGTGTGGTGCGCGGCTTTCACCTCGAGTTCAATCCTTGCCTCAGCGTCCACCGAGGAGTTCAACTCGATAATGAGCGGGTCGTCAACATACACGTGGGGAATCGGTTGGTCGGGGGCGATGTTGATCTCAACCGCAGCCCCCATCATGACCGCTACCCACGCCGCGAACGTACTCATAGGCCGACCAAGAACGGATTGGACCGCCGCTCGGTTCCGATGGTGGTTTTGGGACCGTGCCCGCAATACACGATGGTCTCGTCCGGCAGGGAGAGTAATTTGGTCCGGATTGACTCGAGTAGCTCGTGGTAACTGCCACCTGGCAGGTCGGTCCGGCCTATCGAGCCCGCGAACAGGACGTCGCCTGCGATGACGAATTCCTCGCCGACAAGGATGATGTGGCCCGGCGAATGACCCGGCGCGTGAACCACCTTCAGTGTGATCGCCCCGACATCAATCGTATCCCCGTCCTTCAGGAAGCGATCCGGGTCCGGCGACGGCGGGAAATAGCAGCCGAACATCTGACCTTGGGAGTCGAGGGACCGTAACAGCGGCAGTTCGGCCTCGTGAATGGCCAGTTCCGCACCTGTTTTTTCAACGAGCCCTGCGTTGCCGCCGCAATGATCGCAGTGGCAATGGGTATTCACAATCAGGCGGACGTTACGGCCCTCGATGCTGCGCAAGATTTCCGGCGCGGCCTCACCGGGGTCCACCACCAAGGCCTCATTGTCGTCCTTGAGCACAAAACAATTCTCGACAAACGGTGTGACTGGAAACGTCGCAATCTCCACAAATCTACTCCCTCTCATACGTCGTCGTATTTCTGAAAACGTGTACTTAGAGCCTCTAACAGAAAGACACATTCTTCTTGTGGCATGGGCATCTTGCCCATGGAATCACGGGCTGGAAGCCCGTGCCACCAGGGTTCTACTAGAGCCTCTTAGATATGCCGAAAGGCTTCAGGCGTCTGATGCTAGCGCGCTCGCGCAACCGAGTCAAGGCGGCTCAGTCGCCGCGCCAGAATGCGGGGACGAATAACACGCAAATGCTGAAGAGTTCGAGGCGGCCCAGAACCATGCACAGGGAGAGGAACAGCTTGCCGACAGCAGGGACGAGTTGGTAGTTCATGGTGGCTCCGACGGCATCTAGGCCGGGACCGATGTTGTTGAGCGTGGCGGCGACGGAGGTCACGGCGGTCTGGATCGGGAGGCCGAGGAGCGACATAAACTGCGCGCCGCCTGCGAACCACAGCAGATACAGTACGAAGAAGGCGTAGACCGTGCGCTGCGTGTCGTCGTCGACAACTTGCCCGCTGATGCGAATGGCGCGGACGGTCTTGGGGCGGAAGGTGCTCTCGAGGCGCCAGTAGGCCATTTTGACGAGCATGATGATGCGGACAACCTTCATGCCGCCCCCGGTCGACCCAGCGCACCCCCCCACAAACATCAGCACGAGCAGTAGCATTCTCGAAAAATACGGCCAGAGGTCGGAGTCGGCCGTACAATAGCCCGTCGTGGTCATGATGGCGACCACCTGGAAGGTGGCATAGCGCAGGGCCTGGCTGACGCGATAGTGCGGCGTCTTCTCCCAGTCGACGCTGCCATCACTGTTTATTGTGGCGGTGGCGTGGCGACACCTGGCCTCAACATTGGGAGAGGTTGTCTTGTGAACGGCGCCGTGCAATTGATACTCGAGTTGATACTCCTTCTCTCCGAAAGCGCGTACATCAGCACTAACTGTCCGGCCTCTGCCAAGAATACCCAGAAACCGTTCTTCTCCGGTACTCGTCGTGAGTATCAGCTCGCTTATCGCCTCATTTGTATCGTTAACCACTTCCACTTGTGAAGACTGCTGTGCCGTAGCTTCGATGGGAGAGTAGTGCTGGGCGCCGAGTAGATTGAGCGTGACTGCCCCTGTGCAGAGCAGCAGCAGGGCTATGTATACGCGCCACTCGGTATCTCGCCATGGGGCTGTCCAATTGCCTCGGAGCATGGCGAAATAGAGCGCGAAATTCGTTCCGGCGCACACCATGAAGATGATGATAATGGCGTCCACGGCCACGCTGTCGAACGCGCCGATGCTGGCCTGGCGCGTCGAGAACCCGCCAGTGGCCAGCGTGCCGAATGTCTGACAAAGGGCGTCGTACAGGGTCATGCCGGCGCACATCAGCGCGATGGTTTCGAGAATGGTAAGGCCGCCGTAGATCTTGTAAAGAATCGAGGCTGTGTCCTGAACCTTGGGCCGGAGGCCGCGCGGGTCGGGCCCCGGAGATTCGGATTTGAATAGCAGTTTGCCGCCAGCGCCCAGGTAGGGCAACACGGCGATGAACAGCACGATAATGCCCATGCCGCCCAGCCAGTGCGTGAACGAGCGCCAGAACAGAATGCCTTTGTAGGTTCCCTCGATGTCGGTCATTACGCTCGACCCGGTCGTGGTGAACCCTGACATGCTCTCGAAATACGCATCGATTGGACTGAACACGCCTGAGAAGATGTACGGCAGGGCGCCCAGACCCGCGGCGAGAAGCCAGGCCAGCCCCACGAGCCCGAGGGCCTCGCGCTGGTACATTTGCGCCGGGGCGTTCTTACCGAACAAGGCCAGGGCGATCCCCGCGCCCAACGAGACGAGGACTGAAAAGACAAACGCCCACAGAACGCGCCACTCTTGGAAGTAGACCGCCCACCCTGCTGAGGGAATCATGAGCAGGCCTAAGGCGCAAGCGAAATGGCCCAAATACTTGGCGATAAGCCGGTAATTCATCGCAGAAACAGCTTCTGCGCCGCTTCAACCGACTCGGCTGTGGCGATGAGGACAACCGTGTCCCCTGCAAGGATTTCGTCGTCGCCGCTGGGCACGATGACCTGGTCCCCGCGCTGGATCGTGGCCACGAGGGCCTGGCGCGGGAACTTCGACTGCACGTCCTTGAGGCGCTTGCCCACGATAGGCGTGTTGCCGTTGACGGAGAACTCGAGAATCTCGACCTGGCCCTCCTCGAGGACCGCCAGGGAAGAGACCTTTTCTTGACGAACGAGTTTGAGGATGCGGTTGGCGAGGGATGCCCGGGGTGTCACGGCGTGGTCGATGCCCAGCTTCTGGACCAGCGGGGCGAAATCGGGCTGATGCACTACGGTGATAGTTTGGCTGGCGCCCATCTCCTTGGCCAACACGCTGGCTATGATATTGCGCGCGTCATCCCGCGTGGTCGCCACGAACACATCGGCGGTTTCTACATGCTCCTGGCCCAGCGCCACGCGCGAGGTGACATCACGGCAGACAACCTTGGTTTTCTTCAATGTCGCGGCCAGTTGTTTGCTCCGGGCCGGATTCCGGTCGAACAGCTTGACCGATCGTTGCCGTTTCTCGAGCGCCTGGGCCAGGTACAGCCCGATGCTGCTGCCGCCCATGATGACCACGTTGCGCGGTTTAGACTCGGCCGCCTTGAACAGTTTCTGAACCTCGGCCATCTGCTCGCGCCGCCCGATCAGCGTGACCACGTCTCCCGCGTCGATGATCGTGTCCCCGTGGGGAATCACGATGGTCTTGTTGCGGCTGATCATGCCCAGCAACACACCGGAACCCGGCGGGCAGACATCTTTGAGCGTCTTGCCGCCCACGGTCGGCGACTTGACGACGCGCATCTGCCGCATCTGCACCATGCCGCGGCCGAAATCTTCCGCCGCCACAATCCCCGGCGTTTCGATGTAATTAGCGATCTCCAGGGCCGTCAGTGCCTCGGGACTGAGGACAAAGTCAATGGCGAGAACCTGTTCGTAAAGGATGCCCGATTCAACATAGCGCATATTGTGTACCCGCGCGACCACCTGCTTGGCCCCCAGCCCCTTCGCCGCAGCCGCAGCTATCAAGTTGATTTCATCCGACCCGGTCGCCGCGACGAACAGGTCGGCCGCGTCGACGCTCACCTCTTTGAGCAGCATGATCGAGATGGCGTCGCCCAGCACGGTGCTCGCGTCGAGGGCATAGTCCACCTGCTCGAGCTGGTTCGGGTCGGACTCGATGACAGTGACGTCGTGATTCTCAGTGCTGAGCAACTGCGCCAGATGGAACCCCACCCGTCCTCCACCTGCAATGAAGATGTTCATGGCAAAAATGGCACTCCTATAACGCCACCCGCTCGTAACAATCGACGATCCTCCTACAAATCCACTTGCCCTGTCAAGCCGAGGGCACCTCGGTCCGAAATCTGCTACAATTGTGTTTGTGCGCGCGGGGAAGAACATTTGGAAGCGTCAAAGGGGAAGGATGCGCGCAAGAGTGGTGCCGCCCACTACGAGGAGGGATTTATGAAGACGCGCGTGATTATCTATGCGCTACTGCTGTTGGCCGTACCCACCTACGCGGCGGTGGCGCCCAATGGTTTGATCATCTTGCTGACCGACTACGGTGCCGATTCGATCTATGTCGGGGCGCTGAAGGGCGCCATCTACGCGAAGTTCCCTCAGGCCCGGATCGATTCGATTACGAACGCTGTGCCGCCGTTCGACATCGCCACCGGCGCGTTCATGCTCATGGAAACCAATCAGAGTTTCCCGCCCGGCACGACGTTTTGCTGTGTAGTCGACCCCGGCGTAGGGTCCGAGCGCAGGTGCGTCGTGCTCGAAACCGAGTCGGGCCATCTCTTCGTTAGCCCGGATAACGGCCTGCTATCCCTGACGGCGCAAAGGTTCGGCATCGTCGAGCTCCGCGAATGCACTAACCGAGCCCTCTGGCGCGGGGGGAAACTGTCGCACACGTTCCATGGGCGCGATATCTTCGGCCCGGTGGCTGCCGCGTTGGCCCGCGGCGTCCCCATCGCGAAGGCGGGTCCCAAAATCGATGCCCTCAAAAAGCTTGATTTAGGCAAGAGCCACGTTGAGGATGGCTCGGTGCACGGCACGGTAATGCGCGTCGACGCCTATGGCAACCTGATCACCAATATCGCGTACCAGGACCTTAGCCGGCTCGGCCTCAGGAAAGACGATGTCGTCGATGTGATGATAGGCAAGACACGGTTCCAAGCCCCACTCAAGGAGACGTACAGCGAAGTGGAGGAAGGTGAGCGGCTCGGTCTCATCCAGAGCCTGGGTTACCTCGAATTCGCGGTCAACATGCGCAGCCTTGCCAAGGAAATCCAAGAAGGCCTCCATGCGCCGGTTACGGTGCGCAAAACCGAGTAGTCAGTTACTGGGTACCGGTTGTGAGTTGCTGCTATGGTATCCCATAATTGAAATTGCATAAGGCCAGTCGCTCTCGGCTGCGCTCTCATAAGATGTAATCAGGATGAGACACTGCACTACTATTGGATGCCAGCAAATCGTGCCGTGCTAATGAAAGAGATACTCGATACCATTTACCACCACCTCGCAGCGCATTATGGTCCCACGCATTGGTGGCCTGGCGATACCGCGTTCGAGATCGCGGTCGGGGCGGTTCTCACACAGAACGCCGCATGGGCCAACGTCGAAAAGGCCATCGTCAACCTCAAGCGCGCCAACCTGCTGGCACCGCGGGCGATCCTGGCGTGTCCGACGTCAGCACTTGAGAGGGCGCTTATACCTTCGGGCTATTTTCGCGTCAAGGCCAAACGGCTACGCAGCTTCTGCCAGTACGTCGTGAAACGCTACGGCGGCAGCATCGAATGCATGGCCACGCAGCCGCTCGAGAGCCTGCGGCCCGAGTTACTGGCCGTCAGCGGCATCGGGCCTGAAACCGCCGACGACATTCTCCTGTACGCGTGTGATAAACCCGTCTTCGTCGTCGACGCCTACACCCGCCGCATTCTCGGCCGCCACGGTCTTGTGCCGCCCGACATTCCCTACGAGGACCTCCGCGCCATCTTTGAAGACCACCTCGAGCCCGATGCCCACACTTTCAAGGAATACCACGCCTTAATCGTGTTTGCCGGGAAGGACTTCTGCCGCCGCAAGCCCAAGTGCGCCCAGTGTCCGCTGGGGCCGTTGCTCGAGAACGGCCAACCGGAGGAAATGTGAGGTGAAAAAGGCGAAGGATGATGAGTGAAAGCAGAATGAGCATGGCTGGGCTGTATCGGCTGGCGCTGCACATGCAAAGCGGCATTCCCTATCACGTGTTCAAGGGGGGCTTCGCATTTCCAGCCTGGCACTACTATCTCGAGGTTACCAGGCGCTGCAACCTGCGCTGCGCAATGTGCCAGTACATCCAATGGCTGAAGGAAACGCCTGTTGCGTTACAAAAACAGGGCGAACTGACCACAGAAGAATGGAAAAGCGTCATCGACCAAACGGGTCGGTTCAGCCTGCTGACGTTCACCGGCGGGGAGCCTTGGTTGCGCCAGGATTTCATGGAACTGCTCGAGTACGCCTGCTCGAGGCGGGTGACCCATTGCATCTCGAATTGCACGCTGCTGACAGAGGAAGACGCAAAGCTGTGCGTCGAGCTTGCGCCGAAACGAGTTCCGGCAAAGGGCTTCGTCTCGCTGGGAGTTTCGCTCGACGCGCCGCGCGGGCGCCACGACGCGATCCGCGGCCAGACAGGCGCCTTCGATAAAGCCGCCCATACCATCACCTTCCTGACACGCTACCGTACGGAAAGGGGCCGGCGCTGGCCCATGGTCCACGTAACCAGCGTGATTCAGGCAGCCAACCTCGATGTATTGCCCGAGATGCCGGGCCTCGCGCGAGACATCGGCGCGGATGTGCTTAACCTTACCATGGAAATCCGGTACCACGACATGAAAGGAGTGGGCGAGGTTGACCCTTCAGCCATCAAGGCCTCGGACATTAAGCTCCCACGGCTCGAGCGTGCGCCGCTCGAACGGGCACTCGAAGCCACGCGCCAGGCCGCCGACAAGGCCGGCATCACGCTGCGGCTGCCCCGGATGCCCGTCGAGCACGTGATCGGGTATTATACAGGCGGTCTGGAACTGAGCCAGTTTCGATGCCGCCAGCCGTGGACCACGCTAATTGTCGGGTATCGAGGCGAGGTGTTTCCATGCTTTATCCAGAAAGTGGGCGATATCCGTGAGAATCGGCTCAAGGAGATTTGGAACGGCCCCGAGATGCGCACGTTTCGCCAGCGGTGTCGCGTCGGGCTGTGGCCCCTCTGCCAGGGCTGTTGCGAAATGGAGTATCGAAAATAGGGACTGCCCTTATTTTCGAGGCCGACGAGTAAAGGGATGGCTACATGACCAAGCCGAGGCTGTTGGTGGTGGGCGGTGCGAATATCGACCTGGTCGCGCACGCGCCGCGGTGTCCAAAAGAGGGCGAATCGTTGGTGGGGAGTTTTTTCCACACGGTCTGCGGCGGCAAAGGCGCTAACCAGGCCGTGGCAGCCGCGCGGCTTGGGGCTCAAACCACCTTTGCCGGATGCGTCGGCGCTGACACCTTTGGCGAGATGCAGCGCCAAGCCCTGTCCGAGGCGGGCGTGAACGTCACCTACCTCAAGACCCACCCGGCCGAGCCCACAGGAACGGCGATGATCTGCGTCGCCGAAACGGGCCAGAACTCGATCGTCGTGGTGCCGTCGGCCAATTTCGGGTTCACGCCCGCAGACGTCGAGGCTCTGAAACCCGTGTTCGGCGAAATCGACGTGCTCTTGTTGCAGCTCGAAATCCCAATGGAGGCGGTCGAAGCCACGCTCGACTTGGCCCGGCGCCACGGCGTCGTGTCGATCGTCGATGCGGGCCCGGCGCAGCCTGTGGCCGAGGACATCCTTAGGAAAGCAGACGTCGTTTCTCCCAACGAGACTGAGGCCGAAGCGATCACCGGCGTCGCGGTGCAATCCCTGGAGGACGCGAAGAAAGCCGCCGCCAAACTGATCGACATGGGAGCTCGGGAAGCCGTGCTCAAACTGGGCCGGCTCGGCGCCGTGTATCGCGGCGACGTGTGGTTTCATGAGCCGGCGTTCGCCGTGGAGCCGGTCGACACCACCGCCGCCGGGGATGCGTTCACCGCCGCGCTCGCCCTCAACTGGAAAACCATGCCTCATCGCGACGCGATTCGGTTTGCCAATGCCGTGGGGGCTCTCGCCACCACCGTGGCCGGCGCCCAGCCGTCCATGCCGACGCGCGCCGCTGTCGAGGAGTTTTTGGGAAAACACTAGGCCGTCCGGGCGGCCAATGAGAGGAGAAGCCAATGTATGTTCTCGGATACATCTTCGTACTGGTCCTGATCGGCGTGCCGACCTACTTCGTGTTCAAAGAAGCGAAGGAGACTCAAAAGACAGCCACCGCACTGGGCCTGATGGGTTATGGGCTATTCGGCCTGGCCTACGGGGCGCGCGTGGGCTCGCTCTTGGTCATGTTCCTGGCCGCGGCATTGGTCGTGGTTGGCCTCGAGTGGCGCCTCAGAGATTTCAAGCAGGACATCTTCCAGTTCATTGGCGCGACCTGCGCGCCAAAGCAGGAAGAAGATAGCGACTGAGCGGACATTTGACCGGCGGTCCTCGGCAGTTAATGCGAGGGCTAAGACACCGTGGCTGAGCCGCAACAAAAGAATCTTAGGGCGGTATGATCGGGCGTTAATCAGAATGGAACTGCGAGATCGATGGGAGACAAATACCTTAATGAGGAGCTAACGATATTCACGATCGGGCATTCGAATCACCTGCTCGAAAAACTCCTCGAGCTGCTGAAGCAGCACCAGATCGAGGTAGTCGTGGATGTAAGGTCGAGTCCATATTCGCAGTACGCCTCACATTTCAATAAGGAGGCGTTCCAACGTTCCTTGCGGGCGCAGGCAATCGACTATCTGTTCCTTGGGGACATCATTGGGGGCAGGCCAGAGGGCCAGGAATTCTACGACGAGAAAGGGTATGTTCTGTACGATCGGCTCGCCCAATCGCCGAAATTTCAGCAACGCATAACTCGACTTCTGGAGGTCATCCAATCTTACCGCGCAGTTTTGTTCTGCAGCGAAGAGGACCCGACGAATTGCCACCGTCGATTGCTGATCGGGCGCGTTCTGTGCGAGCGAGGTGTAAGAGTTCTACATATCCGCGGAGATGAACGCATCCAGAGCGAAGCAGAAATCGCAAAAGAGGAAGAATTTCGAAAGACCATGGGCCAGATGAGTTTGTTTGACGAGGAGGAGACGGAGGAGTGGAAATCTACACAATCGGTTTCACCCAAAAAGGTGCAGGAACATTCTTCGAGAGTCTCAAAGGAGCCGGGATCAAGCGCTTGATCGACGTGCGACTGAATAATACGTCACAACTCGCCGGCTTTGCCAAGCGCGAAGACCTCCAGTACTTTCTCAAGGAACTCTGCGGGGCCGAATATCTTCATAAACCAATTCTTTCCCCCACTAAAGACATTCTGGACGCCTACAAGAAAGAGGAAATTTCCTGGGACGAATACAAGAAGCGCTTCGTCTCCCTTCTCACACAGCGTAAGGTGGAAGAGATCATTGATAAGCAACTCTTCGACGTACCTACTGTCTTGCTTTGCAGCGAACTCGAGCCGGAGCACTGTCACAGGCGGCTGGTAGCGGAGTATCTCGCCATGAAGTGGGGTGACGTGAGAGTGGCTCATTTATAAGAGGGGCAGGAGTGAGAATCGTCATCAACCATCTGACCAGAATGCAGGAGGGCTATATCTGCGTAAGCGGTGTTGAGACAGAGACGCGCACACATGTACGCCCCGAGCCGGCACGTGGAAGGTTGACCACTGCTTTCCTTAGTCCGGAATAATGGACCCTTTGACATCGCAAACATTGTCGATTTAGGGGAAACGATACATTCGCCGAACAAACCACATGTAGAGGACCACATTTTTGACCCACTATATGTAAAGGTTCGCGGCAAGGCCCATCCAGTCAGATTTTGGAACCTTTTATGCCTCGTGAGCAAAGCAAAGCTAACGGACATTTTCGGTACTGAACTTAAGCATATCGGGCGTTCCCGCTACGGAACCGACGCCGGTAAGGGCCTGGCATCTTTGGGCAGTTTTGTTCCAAGCCGTAAGCCATACTTGTACATGTCGAACGAGGCGCAAATACGAATGAAAATGACGGATGGCCGAATACAAGTTGATGCGCGCGTAACTGACATCCGCCTTTACCAGGATGATCACACTACGCCCGATCAAGAAAAGGTTGAAAAGGCCGGAGAACAAATTCGCGTTTCAGAACACGTAATCCTCAGCATCGGTTTTACAAGAGCGTTCGCAGGTTCCCCTGACCTCGAGCCCATTCACTGGCTCCAAGTGAACAACATTCACTGCGAAGAGAATCCTACTTGGCAACTGGGCTGAAAGCGGCTGTGCGGACATTTGACCGGCAGTCCTCGGCAGTTAATGCGAGAGGCAACGTAAAAGGAATCGAGCAGTGCATAGCCTTATTTATTCCGCATCGGTGATGTGCGCCAATCTGGCGCGGCTCGAGAAAGACCTCACGACCCTCGAGGCCGCCGGGTGCGACGAACTGCATTTTGACATCATGGACGGCCTGTTCGTGCCGAACTTCACGCTCGGGTTCGATTTCATCAAGACCGCCAAAAGTTGCTGCACTATGCCTTGTCACGGCCACCTGATGATCGCGAAGCCGGAGCGATACATCGAGCGGTTCGTCGAGGCCGGCTGCGACCGCCTTAGCATCCACGTGGAAGCGTGCAGGCATCCCTACTACGTGCTCACACAGATTCGCGAGGCGGGCGCGTCCCCGGGCATCGCGATCAACCCTGCGACGCCGCTGACGAAGCTCGATTATCTGCTGGATTACGCCGACCGCGTAACGGTGATGACCGTGGACCCCGGCTACGCGGGCCAGACAATGGTGCGAGGTGCGTTTGATCGGGTGCGTATTCTCAGCAAGAATATCGAATACCGCAAGCTGACCATCAAGATCGAAGTGGACGGCAACATCAACGTGCGCAATGCGGCGCTCCTCGCCAACGCGGGCGCGGGGATTCTCGTGCTCGGCACATCCAGCATCTTCAACGGTGGCGACCTCGCCCACGCCCTCGAGGCGTTCAAAGCTGCCGTCGCCAAGGAACGTCATCTGGTGTGATTGCGCGATATGGGGGCAGGGAGTAGGTACTCCCTACGGAACGCTTATCCAGCGACTTGCTTTGATTGCGGCGGCACCGCACTGGTGGCGTCTGCGGCGAACTTACTTCTTCTTTGGAAAAAGAAGAAGTCAGCAAGAAGAAACCACCTTATGGGGTGGGGCGGCGCGAATGACATCCACGTGGTCGCTTACGCCCAGGTCATGGCCGTGACCTTCTGGAACAGCAACACTTCCTTGAGGAGGGCAACCGCCTTGCTTAGCCCTTCCATGCTCGACATGAGGCTGTCTTCATGTTCGATGGAGAGCACCCCGTCGTACCCGACCATGCGCAGCGTGCTGACGAAATCGTTCCAGAACTCGCGGCCGTGGCCGTAGCCGACTGTCCGGAAAATCCACGACCGGTTGAGCTCGTCGCCGTAGTGCTTGGTGTCCAGCACGCCGTTGACGGGGGCGTTGTAGGGGCACACCTTCACGTCTTTTGCGTGGACGTGGAAAACGGCCTTGCCCAGGGCGCGTACGGAAGCGATGGGGTCCATGCCCTGCCAGAACAGGTGGCTCGGGTCGAAGTTCGCGCCGAGGTTCTTGCCGCACTCGTTGCGCAGTTTCAGGAGCGTTTCGGTGTTGTAGACGACGAAGCCTGGGTGCATCTCGAAAGCGACCTGCACGCCATGGTCCTCGGCGAACTTGGCCCGCTTCGTCCAATAGGGAATCACCTTCTTCGCCCACTGCCACTCGAGGACCTCGAGATAGTCCGGCGGCCATGCGCATGTGACCCAGTTGGGTTTGGTGGCCTTGTCGGATTCGCCCGGGCACCCGGCGAAGTCGTTCACGACCTTGATGCCGAGTTTCTCCGCGAGTCGGATCGTATCGGTTTGCACCTTGATGTTCGCTTTGGCGAACGCCGAGTCCGGGTGCAGGCAGTTACCGTGGCAGCTCAGTGCGCTGATCACGAGTCCTTCGCCTTTGAGCTTCTTCTTGAGCTCGTCGCGCTTGGGCTTCGAGCTCAGCAATCCCTGCACATCGAGGTGCGCCGCGCCCGGATAGTTCCCCGTGCCCAGCTCGATGGCTTGCAAGCCGAAGGGCCGCAGGATATCGAGGGTTTCATCGAGGGTCTTGTCACTAAACATCGCAGTCAGACATCCGAGTTTCATTTCTCATCTCCTCACTTCCTTTGTGTTTCTCCTTACCACTATGTGGGCTACCTGCGCCAAAACAGCGTCATGGGCCGCTTTTACTTCACTTTCTCCCACTTCTTGCTCTTAGCGGCGATCTCGACCGCCTCGAGCACGCGCTGGCAGGCCACGGCGTCCTCGAAGGTCGAATATGGTTCGGCCTTCTTCCGCAGGTTGCACAGGAAGTCACGGATTTCGTGCACGAACAGGTGCTCGTAGCCGATGATGTGCCCCGAGGGCCACCACGCGTCGATATAGGGATGGCCGGCATCGGTTGCGTGTACGCGCCGGAAACCCTGGACGTGTCCCGGATCCTTGCGGTTGTAGTACTGGAAGATGTTCATGTCTTCCTGGTTCCACAGTACCGAGCCATCGCTGCCGTAAATCTCGATGCTGTTGTAGTTGCGCCGCCCTGGGGCAAACCGCGTCACCTCGAATGTGGCCAAGGTGTTGGCGCCTTTGAGCCGCGCCACGAAAATCGCCGCGTCGTCCACGTCCACCGTGCCCATCCTGGCCGAGCGCTTCTCGCCCTTTTTGCCCGAGATGCCCGTGTCGGATTCGCTGATGGGACGCCTCTTGATGAAGGTTTGGAGGGTGCCGCTGACTTCGGACACCTCGCCCACCAGATACTGGCACAGGTCGACGACGTGCGCACCAAGATCACCCAACACACCCGAGCCCGTGTGCTTTTTCTTCAACCGCCACACCATAGGGAAGTTCGGGTCCACGATCCAATCCTGCTGATAGGCCGCCCGGAAGTGAAAAATCTCGCCCAGGTCACCGCGCGACAGCATTTTCTTGATCGTCGCCACCGCCGGGGCAAACCGGTACGAGAAGCCGCACATGTGTTTTACCCTGGCCTTTTTCACCGCGGCCAGCATGGCTTTAGCTTCTGCGAGTGTATTGGCCAGGGGCTTTTCGCAGATGACCTGTTTGCCCGCCTTCGCTGCCTCGATGGCGATGGCAGGATGCAGGAAATTCGGCGTGCAGATATCCACAATATCGATGTCAGGCCGGTTGACCACTTCCTTCCAGCTTAGGCTGGTCTCTTCCCAGCCCCACTTCCCCGCGACCTCGAGCTCCTCCGGGAACTTCCCGCAGAGTGCCTTCATCACCGGCTCCACCGGCAGGTCGAACATTGCCCCCACTTGACGCCACGCGTTGCTGTGCGCCTTCCCCATAAACTGGGCGCCTATTATCGCGACATTGACTTTCTTCTTGGCCATCGGTCTCCCTCCTCGAATGGTTTGCGCCAATTCCGAAGCATATCGCCAACCATTATAAGAGCCGCGCCCGCAATTGGCAAGGGATTCAGCACATCAGCCCTCTGCAAAATGGGTAGGCATTGATGAGGGGGAAATTGTGGCAGGGGTTAAGAGGGCTTCATCCCAGCAACTGGGGGCATTCGGAGAGTTCGAAGTGATTAGGGAGCCTTTTGCGGTCGTTTCACCCCACCAGGAGCAAGAATAGGCATCCGGGAGGAAGCAGGGACGTTCACCTATTTCTTAAGGCCGAGACGGGGCGGGCGGTTGCGCCTCGAGACTCAAAACTCAAATGTGGGAACTGTGGCGGGACTTGGGGTATGCTTTAGGGCATGGAGCAGGCGCCGTTTGACTTTGCCGTCGAGAATTACCCGCTGGCTGATGCAACCCTGTACAAGGTGGGCGGACCGGCGCGGCTGGCCTTGTTTCCGCGCGATGCCGAGGAGGCCCAAGCGGCCCACGCATGGATGCTGTCCCAACCGGAACCGCGGCTCGTACTCGGCAATGGGTCCAATGTGCTGATTGCGGATGGGGGCTTCCCGGGAGTCGTGCTGTTCACGACGCGGCTGGATACGCTCGAGCCGCAGGGAGCTGACCGGTTCCGGGTCGAGGGGGGCATGGACCTGGACCGGTTGGTGCGCGAGGTCATCGTCGCCAACAATTATGAAGGCACGGGCGCCCTGGTTGGGATTCCCGGGTCGGTAGGCGGCGCGATCTACATGAACGCAGGAACGGTCCATGGGTCGACTTGTGAGTTCCTCGAGTCGGTGGACCTGATCACGGCCGATGGCCTCGTGACCGTTCAGATGGCCCCCTGCCTATATGGCTACCGGGGGCAGAGCTTTTGCGGGCCGCAGGACCTGATCCTGCAGGGGGTATTCCGGTTCAGCCGCTCGGGGGTGGACCAGCAGGCGCTGTACGACCACTACATCCAACGCCGCAAGGAAACGCAGCCCCAGGGCCGTTGTTGCGGCAGCGTGTTCAAAAATCCCCCGGACAATCACGCGGGACGGCTGATCGAGGCGTGCGGCCTGAAGGGCACGCGGCGCGGCGGCGCAGCGATCAGCCCGGTTCACGCGAATTTTATCATGAACGAGGGCGGCGCAACCTGTGACGATATCCTCTGGCTGATCGCGCTGTGCAAGCGGCAAGTCCGCGAACGCTTCGGCATCGACCTGCAGGAAGAGGTCCGCATCATTCCAGTGCACAGTGCATAGTGCACAGTGCATAGTGCGCAGTGCACGGTGCACGGAGACGTGTTGCATCACCTGGCGTGGTGGGCTATCATGGCGCCTGTGCCGGTGGAATTTCGGCTTTTCCGGGACGGAGGTCGCATGAAGATCAAGGAATTGTTCGATCAGGTCGCCAAGGAGAATGCGTCGGATTTGCTGATCAGCGCGGGAGCGCCTCCCGTGCTGCGGGTCGACGGCGAACTATTGCGGTGTCCGGGAGACGCGCTCACGCCGGAACAGGCGAAGGATTTGGTTTATGACTTCTTGACGCCGGAACAGCGGGCGCATTTCGAGCAGCATAAGGAGCTGGACTTCTCGCTGGCGTACGGGCGGAAACACCGCTACCGGGTCAACGTCTACTATCAGAAGCAGGCGGTGAGCGCGGCATTGCGCCCGATCCCCGATAGTGTCCCGGGCTTCGAGGAGTTAGGCCTGCCCGATGCCGTCGAGGACCTGGTGAATGCGCGACAAGGCCTGGTGCTGGTCACCGGACCGGCGGGCCACGGCAAGACCACCACGCTGGCCTCGGTCATCGACCGGATCAACAACACGCGCGCATGCCACGTGATTACCATCGAGGACCCGATCGAGTATCTGCATTTTCACAAGCGCAGTCTGGTGGACCAGCGCGAGGTCGGCGGCGACACGAATGGGTTCAACGAGGCCCTCAGGTACGTGCTTCGGCAGAATCCCGACGTGATCCTCGTCGGGGAGATGCGCGACCTCGAGACCATCCAGGCAGCCCTGCGGGCCGCCGAAACCGGCCACTTGGTCCTGACTACGCTGCACACCAACGACGCGACGCAGACGGTGGATCGGATTGTGGACGTGTTTCCCGCGGGCCAGCAGCAGCAGGTCCGGTTCCAGTTGTCGATGTGTTTGCTGGCGATCATCTCGCAGCGGCTGCTGCCGAGGGCGGACGGTAAAGGCCGGGTTCTGGCCTGCGAGCTGCTCCAGAGCAATACGGCCATTGCGAACCTCATCCGC
This sequence comes from uncultured Nitrospiraceae bacterium, assembly GCA_964425145.1. GTDB lineage: Bacteria > Hydrogenedentota > Hydrogenedentia > Hydrogenedentales > SLHB01 > CAYRLQ01. The sequence continues at coordinate 11,306 of CAYRLQ010000006.1, read as the reverse complement.
GAGGGCAAGACCCACCAAGTCTACGGCGTCATGGAAACATCCACGAAAGAGGGCATGATCACGTTGGATCGGTCGCTCAAAGAGCTGTACATGAACGGGGCCATCACCTATGACGAGGCGGTGGGCAACGCGCGTAACCCCGAGGAATTAGAGGACTTATCGGTTTAGGCCGCCGTATCCTTGCATGGGAATGAGCACGTAGTATATTATTGACGTGGAAACGAGGGAACTTTTCCCACGTTTCAGGCATGGATATTGTAATCCCTTAGGGGCAACCCATGAGGAGTCGGTAGCGACGCGAGCCGATCCGGGGAGATAATGGCGAAAAAGGTGGATCAGGCCGCCGGTCTGCGCAAGAAGGAGGTGTTTCGGGTTGTTGGCCCCGAAGGGAAACCGCTGCAGGAGCGCAGCGACGAAGCACTGATGCTGGAGCACGGCCGGGGCTCGGAGGAGGCCTTTGCGGAATTGGTGCGTCGGCATCAGAAGGGCGTACTGAATTACTTGGACCGGATGGTCCATAACCGCCACATTGCCGAGGAATTGACCCAGGAGGTGTTCCTGGCGCTGGTGCGTAGCGCGCAGCGCTACGAGCCCAGAGCGAAGTTCACTACATACTTGTACCGAATCGCGTCCAACGTCGCCTCAAAAGAATGGATGCGGTCGAGGCGCCGCTTAAGACCGTTCAGCCTGTCGTCCCCGTGGGGCCGGCGCAAAGGCGCGCAGGGTGATTTTAGTACCCTCGAGGCGCACCTCGAGGACGAACGCGCTTCTGTGTTGGCGGCATTCCAGCGCGGCGAGATTTCCGAAGCGGTCAACGCCGCCTTAAAGCGTCTCCCTGAACACCAGCGCGAGGCATTCGTGCTGCGCCGGTTCAAGGAGATGTCTTACGAAGAAATTGCGGAGATCACGGATGCGCCGGTGGGCACGGCGAAATCCCGCGTGGTACGTGCTGAGCGGGCGTTGCGGCCCTTATTAGAGAAGTTTCGGGAATACGTGTAAGCGAGGCGCCACTGCGGCGCGCAGGACGATTTGGGAGAGAACGTTGGGATGAGACATCATCCGGCCAAGCATGAGTTGTTCGCCTACGCGGAGGGCCTGGTTCGTCAGCAAACTACTATTTCTGCGCGAACGGCCAGGCACATTGCGCACTGCGGCGCGTGCATGAAGGAGGTCGAGGCGATACGGGCCTCGCTCGAGTTTGTGGCGCAAGCGCCCGAGGTCGAAGCTTCCGAGGAACTGACGGCGGGTATTTTGTTGAGCGCCCAGACGGCCCGGCGCGCAGCCGACGCGCGCCGCCAGCGGCGGGACGCGGCGGCTACCTTGGTCAAGAGTCTCGCATCTGCCGCGGGGATCGTAGTGGTGGCCTCGTTGTACTTTGGCGCAGCGCTGGACACCAGTGGGGATGGCGTACCCACGCCACAGGCCGTATCCCCGGCGAAATGGGTTGCCGATTCAGGGCCTTCACTCGAGGCTATCCGGAAAACGGTCACGGACCTTCAGACCCTCGCCGCGGCGGTCAATGCGCCCTCGAACAAGCCGGCAACCCTTTGGGAGCGCGAGCATCGGCGCGCGGTGCACGTGCTCGACGGCGATATCGCGGCGGCCCTTGCCGCGCTCGAGCGGAACCCTGGCTGCACACGGGCTGCAAACCTGGTTAACGCGAACCTCGAGCGCCAGGCCGATACGCTGCGGACGCTGTATATCGAACGAAGCCTGTAAGCCCTTCCTAACGAAATGGCTCGATTGCACCGGATAGACGCCAAGAGATGGATCGTAGCGTGTTTTATTATTTATGGTACGGCCCACGCCGAAGCAAGCCTGTTGGATCGCGTTGGGTCGATCTTCGATAACATCGGCCATGGTCTGAGTTTCGTCGGGAAAAAGGCGGGGGACCTGGTGGGTCCCGGACTGGGTTTGGGGGAAAAGGATAGCGGCGAGTTCGCGTACGTGCGCCAGTTCAGCGACCGGCATCCGGTGGGTTCGGGGGCGGTCGTGGCCTTATCGAGCGAGTTTGGGGAAATTCGCGTTGCCACCTGGCCTAATCAGGTTGTGCAAGTGGCCGCGGAGATTTCCGTCGGGGCCGATTCCGCCGATGGCGCCGAGCAAATCGCCAGCGCTATCGGAATCCACGTTACCCCCGCCGCCGACCGGATCGAGATTCAGACCCACCTGCCGGACACACGCCACGCCGCGGGTAACGTGTCGATCTCGGTCAACTACACCTTGACCATTCCCGATGACGCCAGCCTGACTGTCGAGAACTATTTCGGCGATACCATCGTGCGGGATGTCGGCGGCACGGTGACCATCAAGTCGCAGTACGGTCTGGTTGATATTCGGCAGGTCTCCGGTCCGGTGCAGGTCCGCACGCGCGGCGCGTTTACACTCGAGGCCCGTGGACTCGAGCAGGGGGGCTCGTTTGAACTCAATGGTGCGCACGCCGTGTTCAGCGACATCGCCGGCTCGCTCAAGGTCAACAATTTTTCCGGCCCAATCGAATTGTACGACCTGGCGCCGGAGGTGGAGTTGGACATCACTAACGAAGGCGGGCCGATCTCGCTGCACCTGCCCGAAGACGCCGCGCCCGACGTGGTGGCGACCTGTCTATTCGGGGGGATCAAGTCCGACATCGAACTGCGCCGGACCTCCCAAGGGCACTTGACGATTGCGCGCAGTGCAAATGTGGAATCGAAACGACACATTTCGCTGCGCTCGTCCTTCGGGGACATCTACATTAAACGCGAGGGGCGGGAAACCGAACCTGGACCGGCCCTCGTGGAAGGGACCTCGCCCTTCAAAGACGTCCTGACGTACACCGAGATGATCCCCGAAGGCACAGAGTTCATCGTGGAGGCCATCTCGGGCGACGTGCGTGTCGAGGGGGTGGATGAAGACCGGGTCCACGTGACAGCAACGCAATTGGTCCGGGTCCGCGACAAGGACAATGCGCAGGCAGCGCTCGAGGCGCTGGTTGTCCGGGTTGAAAAGGAAGAGGGCCGGCTCCTTGTGCGCACCCGGGTCATTGACGACATGACAACCCTCGGTTGCCCGGCCTATCGGATCGACCTCGCGATCCAGTGCCCGAGAACCAGCCCCATTGTCGTGCGCGCCGAGGACGGGCATACCGCCATCGGTGGTACCGGGGCGGCGATACGCGTTGAACAAGCCGCCGGCGCCATCACTGTCGAACATGCCAAAGGCGCCCTGGACCTGACTAACCATAAGGGGGATGTCCGCGTGCTGCAATGTGCCGGACCGATCCAGGTGGCCGCCTGGTACGGCGCCATCGAGCTGAACGAGGTCTACGGCAACGTGGTGACCACCTGCGAGCAGGGCAAAACCATAATCGAATCGCTCGATGCCGGCGCGGTCGTGCATAATCGTGGGGGCGACGTGCGCATCATTGCGCTCGAGGGCATTAAAGGGGATTATGACATCCAGGTCGAACAAGGCAACCTGAGCATCTTGCTCCCGGCCAGCACCGATGCCGCGTTCGAGGTCGTCGCGGAAAACGGCACGGTCTACAGCGCAATCCCGCTCACCGGCACTATCAACCGAGGCGTCCAGGAATTCCATGGCCGGCTGACCAATGGGTCGCACCGGGTGACGCTGCGAGCCGAAGACGGCGATATCCGCATCAACTGATCCTCGGGCGTGCAGGACCACATAGCGATGATTTCTGGCCCCGCTCTCAGGATTACGCACTCTCCGGACCGCCGAAAAGCTGACCGCTGATAGCTTTCTTCCTTTCCATCATTGAAACGACCTTGATCGCAGTGTAAAATCGACAAGATTCTGCGTGAAACGCCCGATATTTGAGGGATGAACTTTATGCAAACAGCTCAGCGCTTGAAGAAGATTCCGCCGTACCTGTTCATGACCTTGCGCAATAAGATCAAGGACGCCCGGGCGCGGGGCGTGGACGTGATCAGCCTGGCCGTCGGCGACCCGGTGGACCCCACACCGGAGCCGGTGATCGAGGCCCTGGCGAAGGCGGCGCGGGACCCGGCGAACCACCGCTATCCGACCGACGAGGAGTGGGGCATGCTGGCGTTCCGCGAGGCGGCCGCGCGGTGGTACAAGCGCCGCTATGGGGTTGACTTGGACCCGGCCAGGGAAATCATTGCCTTGATCGGGTCCAAAGAAGGCTGCCACCATTTCGCACTGGCGGCAATCAACCCTGGGGATTTGGTCCTCGTGACCGACCCGGGATACCCGGGTTACAAGCCAAGCATTTGGTTTGCAGGCGCCGAGCCGTATCCCGTGGCCATGCGCGAGGAACAGGGCTTCTTGCCGGACCTGGACGAAATTCCGTCCGATGTAGCGAGGAAGGCGACGGCGTTTTATCTCAACTACCCGAACAATCCGACGGGGGCCGTGGCCACGCGGGCCTTTCTGGACAAGCTGGTCGAGTTCGCCCAGGCTTACGACATCGCCATTTGTTACGACAACCCTTACAGCGAGATCGTGTTCGGCGTCGAGCGGTTGAGTTTCCTGAACGCACCCGGCGCGAAAGAGGTGGGTCTCGAACTCAATTCATTGTCGAAGCCTTTCAATATGACTGGCTGGCGCATTGGCATGGCCTGCGGCAACCCGGACCTCGTCGCCGCCATCGCGCAGGTCAAATCCAACACGGACTCGGGCATTTTCAACGCGATTCAGTTCGCAGGCGTCGAGGCCCTGGATAACGGTGACGATTTTACCGCCAAGATGCTCGAGATTTACCGCGTGCGCCGGGACAAGGTGTTGGCCACGCTTCGGGAACTGGGCTGGCGGTATGACTCGCCCAAGGGCACGTTTTACCTGTGGGTACCCGTGCCGAAGGGATACAAATCCGCGGCGTTTTGTGATTTCTTGTTCGACAAGTGCGCCGTGGTGGTCTCGCCGGGCGCCGCGTACGGCCGGAACGGGGAAGGCTATATCCGGTTTTCGTTGACGGTCAATGACAGCCGCCTCGACGAGGCGCTCAAGCGCATGCGCGAGACCTTGCCAAAACTGGAATTCCCGTGACGTGCCATTCTTCTGGTCTCCTGGGCGTTCTTAAGCGTTTAAGCAGTATTTGAACAGGCGGGGTAGCCGACGTATACCATGTATGCCTTTGGTGTTGAGCTTGACGAGTCGTGCGTTTGCGTTTTCCCCAGCGGGGCCACGAAGCGCGAAGCGCTCGATGCGCTGATCGACGCTATTACGCGATATGATGGCACCAGCGATAAAGACCTATTCCAACTGGCGGTGTACCAGCGCGAGGCGGTCATGAGCACAGGGATCGGGGGTGGTGTGGCTGTCCCACACGTGCGCTTCGACGGCGTTCACCGGCCCAGGCTGAGCTTGGGCATCTCGAAAGAGGGTATCGACTACGACGCGCTGGACAACGAGCCGGTCCATATTCTGGTGTTGTTCGCCATGCCCGCAGGCTCGGAGAAAGAGTACTTGGGCATGTTGGCCCAGGTGATGATGTTGCTCAAAATGCCCGGGTTCCGCGATGCGCTGATGGCGTGCAACACGCCGGCGGAGGTGATCGGGGTCCTATCCGACTATGGTAAGTGAGGCGGCGGGTGAATTGACGCTGCCCGTGGAGTATAATGACGCGATAGGGAGAGGCGGCAAGCTTATGTTTACGTGCTCGTCTATCAGCCGTTTTACCTCATTCGTGCTCGTGCTCGTTTATCGTGCTCGTGCTCGAAATACGAAGCACGAGAACGAGCACGAGCACGAAAGGAAAGGACACTTCCGTGAAACTATATGACGCGCTGCGCGAGGAATGCATTCTTGCAGGTGTCGATCTGTCAGACAAGGCGGAGGCGTTGCGCGAGGTTGTCCGTTGCGCCAAGCAGAGCCCGGTCCTCAGCGAGGTGGACGAGCAGGCTATGTTACGAGGTCTGGAAGAACGCGAAGCGCTCGGCTCGACTGGGTTCGGCAAGGGCATTGCCATTCCGCACTGTCGGCTGGAAGGCGTTTCAGACTTTGTAGTGGGCATTCTGACGGTGCCTTCGGGTGTGAGCTTCCACGCCTTGGACGGAAAAGCCGTTCGGCTCATCGTTTTCATTGTTGCGCCCGCGGAATCATCGAACGAACACATCCGCTTGCTCTCGGCCGTTTCCCAGGCCCTCCACAGACCGGGAGCCGTGCAGGAGATAATCGCTGGAACTACCGCCGAAGCCGTGCGCGAGAGTTTTCTGCGCCATTCCCAGGAGGAGCTGGAAATCGAGGCCCGCGCCGGCAAGCGCCTGATGCATGTTTTCGTCCAGGATGAGGACCTTTTCCACGAAATCCTACAGGTCTTCGCGGGGATGGAGACGAGTTCGGTGGTCGTGGTAACTTCGGAGAACCTAAGGGCCTATCTCGCCAAGGTACCGCTATTTCAGGGGCTGTGGAGCCACGAACCCGGAGGCTTCAGTCACGTTATTATCGCCGCAGTGGACAAGGGGCTCACAAACGAAATGGTCCGTGGCATCGAGACGCTCGCAGGAAATCTAGGCAGGCGTAGTGGCGTGATGGTGACGGTTCAGGAAATTTTCTACAGCGCTGGCTCCCTTGCCACCTAAGATGCTATTGGACACTCCCATGAGACTTGACCCCTCCGTCATTAACCTTTCCGCATTCACGCTGCTCGGTGGTGCGGCCATAGTGGGTTTTTACGCTGGGCGCATCGTTCGGTCGATCAAACTGCCCTCGATCATCGGTTACATGACGGTGGGCGTTATCCTCGGGCCGTCCGTCGTAGGCTTGTTTGACGAACCGAGTATGGAGAGCCTTTCCTTCATAGCTGAGCTGGCGCTCGGTTTTGTGGCCTTCAGCATTGGTTCGGAATTGAATCTGATGTCACTTAAACGCCAAGGGGCCGGCATCATTTCCATCATACTCTCGGAATCATTCGGGGCATTCTTTGCCGTATTGGCAGGGGTTTACTTGTTGACGCGCGATCTGCCATTGGCCCTCATTTTCGGCTCGATGGCGCCGGCGAGCGCGCCCGCCGGCACCGTGGCCGTTATTCAGGAATACAAGGCGAAAGGCAGCCTGACGAAAGCGCTTTATGCCGTAGTTGGTTTTGATGACGGACTGGCCATCATCATCTTCGCTTTCGCCTGCGCGATTGCAAAGAGTCTGCTGATAAGCGAAGCCACAGGCGCCGCTGGAAGTATCCTGCCGGCAATATGGGCGCCTGCAACGGAAATCGGTTTGAGCTTGTTGCTCGGGGGAGTGACCGGATTCATCTTTTCTCTGTTAGTGCGCAACCTTAAAGGCTCCCGCGATATCTTCATTCTCTTGTTTGGCTCCGTTCTCTTGGCAACTGGTCTGTCAATCCGTTGGCATCTATCCCTTATCTTGACCAATATGGCCGTTGGTTTTGTGCTGGCGAACATCCGACGCAAGGCAGCAGTCCGGCGGATTACAGCTCCGTTGCTGGACGTCATGCCCCTCGTATTCGTCCTGTTCTTCTGTCTGGCAGGCGCCAATTTACATCTCGCTGCGCTTCCCTCACTGGGAACCCTCGGCGTAGTCTACATCCTGGGCCGCAGCGTGGGAAAGATTGTTGGTGCGCGCCTCGGCGGGATGGTTGGGCGCCTCGAAGAAAAAGTCAGGAAATACATCGGGCTTGGCATGCTGTCCCAGGCCGGCGTGGCGATCGGTATAGCGCTTATTGTCAAGCATGAATTCAGTCAGCTTGCCGCCGAGTACAACCTTGACCATGCCGCAAGAATCGGCACTTCTGTGCTCACCACCGTGACGGCTACGTGCATATTCTTCGAGATTATCGGCCCAATCCTGACAAAGATCGGCCTTCAGAGGGCGGGCGAGATTCCCCACGCGAAACCGCAATGATGATTCGGGAAGTGTTTTACAGCATCAGTTCCCTCGTCACCTAATGCATTAAAGGATATTCCCATGGGACAGGGCCGCTCCATTATAGGTCTTCCCGGTATAGACCTCCCCGCACTAACGCTGCTGGGTATCGCGGTAATAACAGGTCTCTACGCCGGGCGCATTGTTCGTCGGATTAAACTGCCCTCGATCATCGGCTACATGATAATGGGTGTCATTCTCGGGCCATCCATCATAGTGCTGTTTGGTAAGCAGACTCTGGAAGACCTTTCCTTCGTAACGGAGATTGCCCTGGGTCTTGTGGCCTTTAGTATTGGTTCGGAACTGAACGTGGCGTCAATCAAGCGCCAAGGGACCGGTATCATCTCCATCATATTCTCGACATCGTTTGGGGCGTTCTTTGCCGTGTTGGCAGGGGTTTACTTGTTGACGCGCGATCTGCCATTGGCCCTCATTTTCGGCTCGATGGCCCCGGCGAGCGCGCCCGCCGGCACGGTGGCCGTTATTCAGGAATACAAGGCGAAAGGAAGCTTGACCAAGGCTCTCTACGCCGTAGTTGCCTTTGACGACGGCCTGGCAATCATGATCTACGCATTCGCCGCGGCGGTTGCGGAGAGTTTACTGATAAGTGAGGCTACAGGCGCGGCCGGCAGCATCCTGCCGGCCATGTGGGCGCCGGTGGAGGAAATAGGCTTGAGCTTGCTACTCGGGGGGGCGGCAGGGTTCATTTTTTGTCAGTTGGTACGTAAACTTAGAAACTCGCGCGATATCTTCATCCTCCTATTTGGTTTGGTTCTCTTTACAACCGGCCTGTCGACCCACTGGCATCTATCCCTTATCTTGACCAATATGACCACAGGTTTTGTGCTGGCGAACATCCGGCGCGAGGCAGCGGTCCGGCGGATTACGGCCCCGTTGCTGGACGTCATGCCCCTCGTATTCGTCCTGTTCTTCTGCCTGGCGGGCGCCAATTTGCATCTCGCCGCGCTTCCCTCACTGGGAACCCTCGGCGTAGTCTACATCCTGGGCCGCAGCGTGGGAAAGATTGTTGGTGCGCGCCTCGGCGGGATGGTTGGGCGCCTCGAAGAAAAAGTCAGGAAATACATCGGGCTTGGCATGCTGTCCCAGGCCGGCGTGGCGATCGGTATAGCGCTTATTGTCAAGCATGAATTCAGTCAGCTTGCCGCCGAGTACAACCTTGACCATGCCGCGGAAATCGGCGTGGCTACGCTCACAACCGTCACCGCTACGTGCATTGTCTTCGAGATCATCGGCCCGATCCTTACAAAAAGCGCCCTTCAAAAAGCCGGTGAGATTCCACATTCGGAATTGTAGTGCTTCGTGCGAAGTGCACAATGCGAACTCCATCGCACGTCACACTTCGCACTTCGCACTTCGAATTGGGGTGCTTAATCGAAGATTACGCCGACGGCAATGGCCAAGGCCTTGCTCACCGGTTGCTCGCCCGGGTATCTGATGAACTCGACGTGACCGTCCATGTAGAGCACATTGGACCCTCCAGGCACGTGGTTGTAGTTGGAGATTTCGTTGGAAAGGGCGTCCATCATGATCCAGACTTCGCTCTGGGCCATAGCGCTGGCGGCCGGATTGTTGATGTCCGTGATCATGAATCGCTCGATGCCCTCACGCAGGCGATACAGGGTGTCCCCCTGGGCATTGCCATACGGCTCGCCAACGTTGACGTCGTTGTCAATAGCCCCGAAGTTCTCCGCCATGGTTGCCAAGCCCAAATACAGCCTATAAAACTGCGATGACGCGCCCGACGTCTCCACGGGGTCATCGTCACCCGCCTGGTCGAGTATCCAACCAAGGTATCCATAGCTGAAATCGGCCTCGTCCGAGCAACCGTTTTCTCCGGGCGGTCCCTGGGTATCGTCATCACTGCGAACGTGCACGCAGAACGAGCCGTCGCTATACTGTATCTCGTCAACCCCGCCACCTGGGTCCGAGGGGCAGATCAAGATGCTTGGGTCCGTCATGTATTCGGGATACACCGAGGGTATGAACGGTGCAGCGGCAACATCACGTCCGTCGGGCGCCCAGGCATGCAAGCGGGGATATTTCTCACCCTTGGACTCGTTGGCGTACATCTTGAACATGATGCCCATCTGTTTGAGGTTGTTCTGGCAGCTTGACCGCCGTGCCGCTTCCCGTGCACGCGCCAGCGCCGGCAGCAGTATCGCCGCCAAGATTCCAATGATGGCGATAACGACCAGCAATTCAATCAGAGTAAAACCTGTCCTTTTCATAATTTCCGAAGCTCCTTTCGTTTTCCTGTCCTAAGGAAAAGGCCGTTTGCCTAGCCTGGCCCGATCGTTGGACAAGATAAAGGAACAGAATCTTGGAAATCATGTAAATCCTGTCCAAAAAATCCGCATCCCAGGCACTTCGAGCCACCAATTAACATGGACGAGTCTAGCACGAAATATTAACGTTGTCAATTAGGACATGTCTTGCCATGCTTCACCGCCTGATGTGCCGAGCGGCCCGGGCGAAAGCCAAAGCTGTGCTCGGAAAACGTCGGGGCCCACTGCCCCTGAAGCACCCGCAACAGCGACTATTGGACTAAGCGGTCAAGCACCGCCGGAACGCCAAGCTTGCGCACCCCGCCGTTGGGCTTGGGAATCTCCACCAGCTTCGACGGACACGGCTCGTGGGGCCCCGCGAGCAGCGCTTCGCGAATCTTCGGCCAGTGTCTTCGAAGACGGCCCTCTAATTCGTGGACGGTCATCCCGTCCACGCCCGGGCTCCCCTTGTTCAACCTGACCGCACGGTACGCCCGCATCAGGTTCGGGCTGTCGCATACCTCTTCCGTCAACGATTCAACGTCCGCCGGGCTCTCGAGCTCACACTTCGCCATGAGTGATTCAAGCCCCTCGCTAGCACTTCACCTCCATCAAGTTGTGCAGGTGAACTTCCACCCCCAAGCTGCCAAACATGCTCGACACACAGAGAAAACTCCCCGAGCTCATTATGGCTCGGGGAGTTGTGATCCGTGAGCTGCGTGCCCCCGTAGCTTCACGCGTTCGTGTTGCTCAGTCGAAGATTACGCCGACGGCGATGGCCAAGGCCTTGCTCACCGGTTGCTCGCCCGGGTATCTGATGAACTCGACGTGACCGTCCATGTAAAGGACATTGCAGCCGCCAGGCACGTGGTTGTAGTTGTCGATTTCGACGGAAAGCGCGTCGAACATGATGAAGATGTCGCTTTGGGCCATAGCGCTGGCGGCGGCATTGTTGATATCGGTGATCATGAATCGCTCGATACCCTCGCGCAGGCGATACAGGCTGTCCCCCTGGGCATTGCCATACGGCTCGCCAACGTTGATGTCTTCGTCAACAGCCCCGAAGTTCCCCCCCTCCACGGCCGCGAGCAAGGCCAGCGTCAACCTATAAAACTGCGATGTTGCGCCCGCCGCATCACCCGCCGTCTCCACGGGGTCATCGTCACCCGCCTGGTC
>CAYRLQ010000005.1:0-34243 GCA_964425145.1 uncultured Nitrospiraceae bacterium | reverse complement strand
CCCCTTGGCATCCAACGAGGATGAACCCACAGGCCCAAGAAGGCAAATAAATGGGAACTGTCCCCTATTACCTCCAATGGGAACTGTCCCCTATTACCTCCATTCCCTCGTGGCCAACTTCTGTTTATATGGTTCCGGTGGCTTTTCAGGGTTTTTCAGAGTAGTTAAATAGTTAAATCGGGACAGTCACCGGTTATTTCTCTGATTTCTCGTTCCCACGGTCCCCCGTGGGAACGCATATCCGGAAACCAATCAGGAGTAACGCCTAACACGCCTTCGTCCCCTGTATGGAGTCGTACACGGGAACAGCGCCCCGGCTCCGCTTCATCCACGTCCCCGCACGCTACCGGTCATCCCTTCCCTCTCCGAGGCGCCTGCTCGTTGTCGGGCGCGCTCAGGAAGTCGATGTATTGATAGGTCTCCGCCTTGACGCCGGGATAGCTGTCCCGCCGCCAGTCGACAAAGGCCTGTTCATGTCGCGCAAATTGATTGAACACCGTAACTAATCGCTCCCCATCTCATGAGGCAGAATCGTCCTAAGCGCGGCGATCAATTCCGGAATCCGCCGCATGGCAATGCCCCAGATCGCCTCATGCAGCACCTCGTAGCATGCGATTGGAAAGGTAATCCTGGAAAGTCCTGTCGCGAACGAACTCATCGACCGCCAACGCCGCGTCCAACATGTCCCACAGGTAAGCCTTGTCCCTTTCATCAAGTCGCATGGATCACCTCCCGATTCGAGAGTATTTCTTTACGACGATAGGGATTGCGCAATGCTTCTTTGGCGACGATATCCACTTCGCGGCCGACGATCGACATCAGTTCGTCGCGCATATCTACCATGTCCCAGAGGTCCCAGGGCGTCTCCGGCTCGAAACTGACGAGAAAGTCCAAGTCGCTCTCGGGGCCGAAATCGTCCCGCAGCGCGGAACCGAAAACGCACAATTCCCGTATCCGCCATTTGCGGCAGAATGCCGCCAGAGCGTCCCGATCCAGTTGCACGTTCGCGTTCATCGTCTTGCCTCCTCGCAATAAATGGGGACAGTAACCATTTATTCATTCGCCTTGTTCGGTTCGTGGCCGATGCTTCGCTCGGAGTGTCCTCTTGGTCTTGTCTCTGCTCCCTTTCGGACGCCCTCTAGCGTGGATTGCGGGGACATCACGGGGACATCATACTTAATTCGTCTTCTTTTCTCGTTCCCACGGTCCCCCGTGGGAACGCATATCCGCAAACCAATCAGGACAAACGTCCAACACCCCTTCGTCCCCGGCAAGGAGTCGTACACCCGAACAGCGCCACGGCTCCGCTTCATCCACATCCCCGCACCCTACCGGTCATCCCTTCCCTCTGCTCTGCGTCTTGGCGCCTTTGCGTGAGATCATCAAGTACCCTCCCGCGAGGCCACACACCTCCGTCCGCGCCCTACGTCCATGAGCTACCTGCCCTTCACTAATCCAGTATAGCACACAGCACGGCCTTTCACCGCAACCAAATACTCACCACGAAGACCACGAAGAACGCGAAGTCCAGAGCGCGGCGTAGTCAGGCTCGAAAAACGATTGGCTAATCCTTCCTTCGTCCCCTGCAAAGACCGTGGGAGGTATTCTGTATTCTGTGTATTCTGGGGACAGTATACTTAATTCAGTCGTTCTTGGTCTTTGGTCCTGGTTTTCGCTTCCTACTGAATTAAGTATACTGTCCCCAGAATACAGCAGAATACAGATCGGGGAAGCTGCACTGCGGGCCTTTCAGTGATCGGCTGGCAATCCTGTGTACAATTACCTGCGGCGTCTTTTATAATCGGAGGCGCCTGAGCGAGCGAGCAAGGGGATACAGTCATGAATATGGCGCGCGTGTGGCCCATTGTCCTCCAGTATGGCCTGGGGGCGCTATTGTGCGGCATCGGGATATGGTGCGGCATCAGGAGCGGCTTCTTAGACCTCAAACAAGCCGAAGGGAAGCGCCTCCTTACCATCATCATCGGGGGATTCCTGGCGATGCTGGCACTGGTCTTCATCTTCACCTTCTGGCTCCCATTCACACCAAGGGAGCCGGGCCAATGACGGAGACAGCCACGCAGTTTCTCGGGCAACCGGTCGATTACATCGTCATGCTGGCGTACTTTACTGCCATCGTGCTTTTCGGCATCTATTTCACCCGCTACACGCACAGCACGAAGGATTTCTTTTTCGGCGGCCAGCGCTTCGCTTGGTGGCTGATCGCCTTTTCCGGCATCGCCACCACCGTCGGCAGCTACAGCTTTGTGAAATACAGCGATGTCGGTTTCGAATACGGCCTCAGCAGCACGCAGAGCTACTTGAACGACTGGTTCTGGATGCCCATTCTCCTGCTGGTATGGCTGCCCATCATCTACTACCAGCGTCTCACCTCGGTCCCGGAGTACTTCGACCGGCGCTTTGGCCGGGCCAGCCGAGTCGCTGCGACGTGCATCGTACTGATGTACCTCATTGCCTATATTGGGGTAAACCTCTTTACCCTCGGCCAGGTATTCGAGAGTCTGCTGGGGTGGCACGTCATTGTCGGCGCCGTTGTGACAGCCGCAGCCGTGACCATTTATGTCGTGGCCGGGGGCCAGACGTCGGTCATTATGACCGACCTCGCACAGGGGATTATCCTGCTCATTGTGGGTTTGGGCATCTTGCTGGCGGGCGTCTGGCATTTCGGCGGTTTCGGGAACTTCTGGGGGGTGCTGCCCGAGACGCATAAGTACGCCTTCTCGGACCTTACGGCCCCGCCCAAGTTCAGCGCGCTGGGGATTTACATGCAGGACGGCGTAATCAATACGGGCGCCTTCGTGTTGATGAACCAGGGCATGATCATGCGGTTTCTGTCACTGAAGAGCGTGAAGGATGCCCAGAAGATGGCGGTGTGCTGGATACTGATCCTGGCGCCCTTGGCGGCCATCGCCACAGGCGGGGCCGGGTGGATCGCCAAGGCCCTTGTCCAGAACGGCGAACTGGAAACGACTTCCAAAGAAGCTTTTGTGCGCGCGACACATTTCCTGTGCGCCCCGGGCGTTTTCGGGTTTGTATTGGCCGCGCTCACCGCGGCGCTCATGAGCACGGCCGATACCTTGATCAATGCGGTGAGCGCCGTCTTTGTCAATGACATCTGGAAACCGTTCATCCAACCGAATGCCGATGACCAGCGCTTGCTGCGCGTCGCGCGCGTCGCGAGCATCGGCGCTGCTCTGGTGGGGTCGGCCTTCGTGTTCGTTTACGTCGCCGCCTACGACAGCATCTATCAGGCCCACGCCATGGTGACGGCATCGATTCCCGCGCCCATGGTAGTGGCGGTGTTCCTTGGGATGCTGTGGCGCCGATACACGCCCACGGCGTGCCTGGTAACGCTTGTAGGCGGGTCGGCGGCGATCGCGCTCTCTTTTCTCCCTGGCCTGGACGACCTGCTTATCGGCCCCTTCTCATTCGGCATGGGACCTGACAGCTACAAATTCATGCGGGCCCTCTACGGATTGGTCGTGTGTGGCTTTCTGGGCATCGTCGTGACCCTGTTCACGAAACCGAAGACCGCCGCTGAACTCGCCGGCCTCGTGACCGGGACCGAACTGGATGCCATGCGGAAGTACAAGGGCGGTGAGGTCAACCGCAAGCCCGGCAAGAAGGCCCGATTGCGGCTGGTCGTGGATGTGGAACTCTCGGGCCCGGACCTGGCCATCGTCCCGCAGTCGGCGCTGGACACCATGGCCGCCACCCCCGGCGACCTGCTCTACGCCTGCGACACGCGCTGGTGGTTCGGCGGGCTGCGGTCGGTTCACCTCAAGGCCGGCGACGCCGGAGGGGCCGATGTGATCCGGATGAGCCCTGAAGCGGCCGATACGGCGCATTTTCAGACTGGACAAGAAATCCTCGTCGAAAAGATCATGTGACCACAAAGGCAGGGACAAGGATTGCCAGGATATTCAGGATAATACGAAGCCATCCTGTCTATCCTTGTTGAAAGAGGAGACTAAGTACAGCTCAACCCAAATAAGGCCACAAATCGGGTTCAGCGCCTTGCGGGAGGCAACCACCGCCCCCGTCATTGCGAGCGACCGCAGGGAGCGCGGCAATCTCCTTAAGTGCAAGGACTTGGCCGGAGCGAGATTGCCGCGTCGCTTCGCTCCTCGCAATGACGTGCTGGTGATATACTCCGCCCCATTGTGTGATCTTAATTGTGTTGAGCTGCACTAAGAATTATGCAAGTAAGAATAAAGATGAATTGTGGGCACGCTCAATTCATCCCTAACTCGTTTCACCCTTGCTGGAACCGCTTGAGGTTATCGATAAACCGGCGGTAGATTGGGTAGGTCCTGGAATCGCTAAGGTCCTGGAATTGCTGGAGCAACTCCCTTTGCTGTCGTGAGAGTCTCGCGGGGGTCTCGACGTTGATTCGGACGATCTGGTCGCCCTGGCGGTAGCCGTGAATGTCGGGCAGGCCCAAACCTCGAAGGCGCAGCATCGCCCCGGACTGCGTGCCTGGGGGAATCTTCAATTCGGCTTCGCCGGTCAGTGTAGGCACTCGGATGGTAGCGCCCAAGGCGGCCTGGGGGAAGCTGATGGGGACTGCGCAGATGATGGTGGTGCCGTCGCGCTCGAAGATTTCGTCCGGCGTCACTTCGATGAAGATATAGAGGTCGCCGCGCGGCCCGCCGCCCTCGCCGGGCTCGCCCTCGCCTGCAACCCGCAACCGGGACCCCGTGTCCACGCCCGGTGGCACGTCGACGGACACTTCGCGCCTCGTGCGCACGCGTCCCTTCCCATTACACCTGGGGCAGGGGTTTGAGATGATTGTGCCCGTGCCGTGACAGCGGGGGCAGGGACGCGTGACGGTAAAGAATCCCTGGGACGTGCGCACCTGGCCCGCGCCCTGGCAGTTCGGGCAGGTCTGTGGGTTGCTGCCAGGCGCGGCGCCCGAGCCCTGGCACTCTGCGCAGAGGTCCACCCGATCGAACCGGACCTTTTGCTTGGTCCCCAGCGCCACCTCCCGGAGGGTGACCGTGAGGCGGTATTGGACGTCATTGCCGCGCCTGGCTGCGCTGCGACGCCCTCGCCCGCCGCGTCCAAAGAGCACATCGAACAGGTCTTCGAAAGGCGCTTCGAAGTCGGCTGAGAAACCGCCGCCAAATCCCGCCCCGAATGGACCGCCGCCCGCTCCGGCTCCGGCGAACGGGTCGCCTACTTGGCCGAATCGGTCGTATTGGGCGCGCTTGTCCTGATTTTTCAGGACATCGTACGCCGCGTTGATCCCCTTGAGTTTCTCCTCGGCGGCCTTGTCGCCGCCGGTTTTGTCGGGGTGGTATTTGTGCGCAAGCTTGTGATAGGCCTTACGGATTTCCTCTTCGGAGGCATCGCGCCTCACGCCAAGGATTTCATATAGGTCCTTTTGTCGCGGCATGCCGCATACTTCTTCCTGTGCGCGTTACCTTTATGCGGGTGGCGCCCCCAAGTGAAACTTTGCGTATATTGGCCGGAATTCACTTCGAGCCCGTCCAAACAAGTCCGGACGTGGGAGCCGCATGGACGCGAACCTTACTTGTCCTTTTTCTCAGCATCGTCATCGTCGACGACAGTGAAATCGGCGTCCACGGTGTCTTGCTTCGCGCCATCGCCCTTGGGGCCTTGGGCGCCATCGGGTCCGGATTCGGGCTGGGCTTGCCCTTGGGCGCCGGCCTGACCCTGGGCGGCCTGCTGGGCTTCAGCGGCGGCTGCGTACATGGCCTCGGCGAGCTTGTGCGAGGCCTTCGTTACCTTCTCCATGGCCGCTTCGATAGCCGCCGTGTCACTACCCTCGAGCGTCTTGCGCAACTCGGCCAGCGCAGACTCGATGGCCGCCTTGTCCTCGGGACCAATCTTGTCCTCGTGCTCTCTCAGCGTCTTCTCCGTGGTGTAACACAGTGTGTCCGCGTTGTTGCGGATTTCGATCTCTCTCTTTTTTACCTTGTCCTCTTCGCCATGGACTTCCGCCTCACGCACCATCTTCTCAATTTCCTCTTCGGACAGTCCGCTGGAGGACTCGATGCGGATTTTCTGTTCCTTGCTCGTGGCCAGGTCCTTGGCCGACACGTGGACGATGCCGTTGGCGTCGATGTCGAACGACACCTCAATTTGTGGCACACCACGCGGCGCCGGCGGGATGCCGATCAGGTCAAACCGGCCGAGGGTGCGGTTGTCTCTGGCAAGCTCGCGTTCACCCTGAAGCACGTTGATCGTGACGGCCGTCTGGCTGTCGGCCGCCGTGGAGAAAATCTGGCGTTTGGTCACAGGAATCGTCGTGTTGCGCTCGATGAGCTTCGTGCAGATGCCGCCGAGCGTCTCGATGCCCAGGGATAGTGGCGTCACGTCGAGCAGGAGCACGTCTTTCACATCGCCCGAAAGGACGCCGGCCTGGATGGCCGCCCCAATCGCCACCACCTCATCGGGGTTCACGCCGCGGTGCGGCTCCTTCTCGAAGATGTTCTTGACGATGTTGCCCACGGCCGGCATGCGGGTCATGCCGCCCACCAGGATCACCTCGTCGATATCAGACGGCTTAAGTCCCGCATCCTCGAGAGCGCGGTGGCAGGGATTTTTCGTCCGCTGCAGCAGGGTGTCGCACAGTTGTTCGAGTTTGGCACGGGTCAGGGTGTAATTGAGGTGTTTGGGCCCGGCCGAGTCGGCCGTGATGAACGGTAGGTTGATGTTCGTGGACATGGCGGTCGAGAGCTCGCACTTGGCTTTCTCGCTCTCTTCCTTGAGCCTCTGCAGCGCCATGGCATCTTTGCGCAAGTCAATGCCTTGGTCCCTGAGAAACTCCTCGGCGAGCCAGTCGATGACGCGTTGGTCGAAGTCGTCGCCGCCCAGGTGGGTATCGCCGTTGGTGCTCAGCACCTCGAAGCTGTCGTCGCCGATGGCCAGGATCGAGATGTCAAAGGTACCGCCTCCGAGGTCATATACGGCCACCTTCTCATCCTTTTTCTTTTCCAATCCGTAGGCGAGGGCCGCGGCAGTCGGCTCGTTGATGATCCGCAGCACGTCCAGTCCGGCGATTCGGCCCGCGTCCTTCGTGGCCTGGCGCTGGGAATCGTTAAAGTAGGCGGGCACGGTGACGACCGCCTGAGTCACGGTTTCGCCCATATAGGACTCGGCCGTTTCCTTCATTTTTTGGAGGATCATGGCAGAGATCTCCGGGGGACGGTACATCTTTCCCATGACCTGCACCTGACAGTCGCCCGAACTCGAGGCGGCAACTTTGTACGGTACGAGTTTCTCCTCTTCGCTCACCTCGTTATGGCGCCGGCCCATGAACCGTTTTATCGAGAAGACTGTGTTCTCCGAGTTGGTAACCGCTTGACGCTTGGCGACGGTCCCTACGAGCCGCTCGCCGTCTTTGGTAAATGCCACCACGGAAGGCGTAGTGCGGCTGCCCTCGGCGTTGGCAATGACGGTTCCTTCACCGCCTTCCATCACGGCGACACACGAATTTGTTGTTCCCAAGTCGATGCCAATCACTTTACCCATTGTGCAACATCCTCCACGTGTTCGTCCCGTTCCGTGCACCAAGCACGGCCTACTGTGCTACTCACTCACCGGTATTCTGGGGACAGTATACTTAATTCAGTCGCTCTTGGTCTTTGGTCCTGGTTTTCGCTTCCTACTGAATTAAGTATACTGTCCCCAGAATACATTACTCATCGTTCGCCTCAGCCACCTGCTCGGTTTCGTCCACCTCGCCGGGTTCGTCGGGCGCGCCCGCGCTAACGACGACCTTCGTCGGCCGCAGCAAGTAGCCACCCAGCCGGTAGCCTTTTTGGAACTCCTGCGCGACCACATCCGCCGGATACTTCGTCGACGGCATACGCGTGACGGCCTCGTGAACGTTCGGGTCAAAAGGCTCGCCTATGGCAGGGATGGGCTCGACGCCGTTCTGGCCGAGTACGTCGTGCAATTGTTTAAGCACCATCCCGACGCCCTCGGCCAGGCTGCCGGACGCGTCTGCGCCGTGTTCGAGCGCCCGCTCGAGATTATCCACCACTGGCAGCAAATCCCGAACAAGGTCTCCGGCGGCCGTTTTCCGAATTCGCTCGGTTTCCCGGGCAACGCGCTTGCGATAGTTGTCGAATTCCGCGCGCGACCGCAGCACTTGGTCCTTCAATTCGTCGCGCTCGGCCACCAGCGCCTCGATGGTCACCTCTGGCGCTGATTCCGCCTCAGGGGACTGGTTGACTGCGTCCTGCGATTCCTCGGCTGTTTGAGCCACCTCCGCTGACATTTGCGCCTCCAGGCGCTTTTCTAGTTCTGTCTTTTGCGGCTTTCTCTGCTTCATAACTTCCGTTTTGTGACTGTTTTGTGCGCAGTCTCATCGGTAATGTACTAATAATTTCAAATAACCGGACCGAGCTCTTTTCACCCGGCAAATCGTGTCAGAAACCGCCCCAGCATGTCGGCGGTATAATCCACAATCGCAGTCAGCCGCGAGTATGGCATGCGCCGCGGCCCCAGAATGCCCAGCGTGCCCATGGCCTTCTCACCGACGCAGTAGGGCGAGGCCACAACGCTGATTTCCCGGAGTCCGCGCTCCTCGGCCTCGGACCCGATGACCACCGAAGACCTTAACGGCGCGCCGCAGGCCACGGCCGCCCGAAGCAGGTCGAGAAGCCGATCGCGCTCCTCGAGCAGGCCGAACACCTCGCGGGCCTTGGTGACGTCGCTGAATTCGGGTTGTTCGAAGAGCTGCGTGGCGCCTTCCAGGAACAGTTGACCATGGCGGCTCAAAGGCAACTGGTCCAGCACCCGCAGCGCCTGCTCGGCCATTCGCCGCTGTTCGCTCAGCCACTCCTGCATGTGTGTTCGGACCGATGCTGCCAAGCTGTCCAGGGCCACCCCCTGCAATTCCTCGTTGAGAAACGCGGCCAGTTTGGCCAGTTCGTCCAACTGCACGGGTTCGTCGACCGGCGCCATCAGCGTACGCACCCGGCCGAGACTGTCGGCAATCAATACGGCCATTCGCGACGGCGCAATTGGCATTAACTCGATGCGTCGGACCTCGGCGCTGCTTTCATTAGGTCCTTCGACAATGCCGGTCTGGTGCGTGACAAGAGCCAGCAACTGGCTGGTATGCCGCATGAGATCGTCGACATCATTCAACTTTTCGGAAAATTCGTGCTCGATCCGCTGACGCTCAGTGATCGTCAACTCCTGCACGCGCATCAGGTAGTCCACGTAGTATCGGTAACCAAGGTCAGTCGGCACGCGGCCCGAACTGGCGTGCAACTGTTGCAGGAACCCCGCCTCTTCCAGGTCGGCCATTCCATTGCGCACTGTGGCCGGACTGAGGTCGAGGTTAAACCGTTTCACGACGGAACGCGATCCAACGGGCTCGGCGGTGGTAATATAAGTGTGCACCACCGCCCGGAGGATCAGTTCCTCGCGTTCAGTAAGTTGTGGTCCCGAGTTCATGTTGGAGCCGAGGCCTTAGCACTCGTTCATCAGGAGTGCTAACAAACTGTCCAAGTCTACCATACCCCTCAGCCACTGTCAAGCTAAATACCGATCCGCCATGCGCCGCCCAATTCCATCGCAGTATTGACAAGGGTCTTCGTAAGCTGATAGCATTCAGCTAGTTAGACTACTATGGGCCAGGACCGGCCATGCGAATCGGCTTTGATATCAGCCCCATCACACGGACCCGTACAGGAGTCGGCGTCTTCTGTTACTATCTCCTCAAGCACTTGGTCCAACAAGGTCCAGAGTGTTCGTTTGCCGGGTTTTCATCGGGCCGATACCAGGTCGATCTTGGCCCCCTGCGCGATACGGTGCCCCACCGGCACATTCCGGTGCCTACGCGGGTCTTGTACAAGGTCTGGACGGCCTTCGGCATCCCCAAGGTCGATACCCTACTCGGCGGCGTGGACGTGTACCACGCCACGAATTTCTTCCTGCCCCCGACGAAAACCGCGCGCTCAGTGGTGTCGATATACGACTTGTCGTTTCTGGCCGTGCCGGAGTTGTGCAGCCCGAAGATCGTCCGGCCGTTTTCGACCGGTGTGCGGCGGTTCGCCGCGGAGGCCGACGCCGTTTTGGCCTGTTCCGAGGCCACCAAGTCAGACATCGTCAACCGGCTGGACGTGGAGGCGGCGAAGGTGACCGTGACGCCGGGCGCCGTGGACGAAGGCTTCGCACCCATGGAGCGCGAGGGGGCCAAGGCCCACGTGGCGAAGCATTACGGTATCAATGCCCCTTTCCTGTTGTTCGTCGGCGCGCTGGAACCGCGCAAGAACGTGCCGGGGCTGTTGCGCGCGTTCGCCCTAGTGGCTAAGGATATCCCCCACAACCTCGTCTTGGTGGGGCCGTTGGGGTGGAATCCACGTGGGCTATTTGAAACCCTCGAGGCGCTTGATCTAGGCGAGCGGGTCGTTCGCATCGGTTACGTGGCTTCGCACGCGGAATTGCCCGCGTTTTACTGCGCCGCGGACGCGTTCGTGTTTCCGACATTTTATGAAGGGTTCGGGCTGCCCTTGCTCGAGGCGCTGACCTGCGGCTGCCCCGTGGTCACGTCCGAGAACTCGTCCGTGCCCGAGGCGACGGGCGGTGCAGCCGTTTACGCCGACCCAACGGATGTGGAAAGCATCGCCAACGGCATCCGCCAGGTGCTCGAGGACGCGGCGCTGCGCGAATCGCTGATCGCACGCGGGTTGGAGCACGCCCGAAGGTTCTCCTGGCACGCATGCGCCCGGACCACGCTCGAGGTGTACCGGAGGCTGGCGCCATGTTAGTCCTGCTCAACGCGCTTCAGGCCGGCAACCGCAGCGGTACAGGCCGCTACACGGCCGAATTGGCCCGGTGGCTGCCATTGACATCCGATGAACTTGATTTCGCAGTGCTGTGGCCCCGGCACGTGCCCCACCCTCATTTTGACCTACCGTATCGTGAAGCGTTCTTGCAGTGTGGGGCCCAAAACCCGCTCAAACGCTTCTACATGGACCAAGTCGGGATTCGAACGGTGCGCGACCGAATCGGCGCCAACATCGTCCACTACCCGGCCACGGTCGGCAGCCTATTCGCCATCCGCAACCACGTGCTGACCGTGCACGACCTCAGTTTCCTGCACCAGCCCGCTTGGTTCCGGCCAGGACGCGCCGCGTACTACCGCTACGCCGTGGGGCGTAGCGGGCGATTGGCCACGCGCATCATCACCGATTCCCAGGCCACCGCGGCCGATCTGCACGGAATGCTCGGCATCCCACAGGACCGTATCGATGTGATTCCCCTGGGTGTCGACGAGGCGTACCGGCCGGTATCTCCACAGGACGCAGCGGCGGTCCGGTCCAAATACAGCCTGCCGGAAAGCTACTTTCTTTACCTCGGCACGCTCGAGCCTCGCAAGAATCTCGTCCGGCTCATCGAGGCCTGGTCGCGGATTGCCGACGCCTGCCCACACGACCTCGTAATCGCCGGCCGGGAGGGTTGGAAAATGCGACACATACGGCGGGCCGTGGCCGCCTCGTCGCAGCCAAGCCGCATTCACCGGCCCGGGTTCATCGCACACGGGGACCTACCCGCGATGATCGGCGCGGCGGCGGCCTTCGTCTGGCCCAGTCTCTGCGAGGGGTTTGGGTTGCCGCCGCTCGAGGCAATGGCCTGCGGCGTGCCGGTCCTGACCTCGAACATATCCAGCTTGCCCGAGGTTGTCGGCGACGCGGCGCTGCTGGTCAATCCGCACCATGTGGAGGCGATCGCCGAAGGGATGCTGCAACTGGCCGAAGACGTGCCGCTGCGAAACGCCCTGAAGGCCAGGGGCCTGGAGCGCGCCGCCGGATTCACATGGCGCCGCACCGCCGAAGCCACGATTAAAACCTACCGCGCCGTATTGTCCATGTGAAATTGATCAAGCAAAGCAGAGACTCGATATGGTAGACAAAAGAGTGGCCAAAGCGAAGTTCCCCTTGGGCCACACGGTAATCACGTGAAACGCGCTCAATACGCTTACCAAGGAGGACGTTCTCAAGGCCCTTACCCGGCACTCCGCCAGCGACTGGGGTGATCTTTGTGAGGAAGATGTTCGTGAAAACGAACTGTCCCTCAAAAAAGACTTTCGGCTCTTCTCGGTGTATCACGCCGAGAGTGGGACGAAGTTCTATATTATCACCGAGGTCGACCGTTCGGTCACCAGAGTGCTTTTGCCAGAGGACTACTGAAACTCACGCCGGGCACACAGGCTGACTTCGGTCAGGCTCTTTCTTATAGGGTTATTCTACAACGGATTGCTAGCAAAAGGGATTCTCCGCTATAATCGCGGCATTTACACGACGTAAAATGACATGCGGTAATGAATGCAAGTAAGGCAAACATTGGGAACCGTAGACGCCAAATTACACACGTTCCGCTCGCCGAGATTTGCGAGCGTTGTAGACGAGGCGATCCTCTTCCTGGAAAATACCCCCGTTCATCCGTTGCCCCCTGGCGACAGTTTTATTGGCGTCGGAGTTTATACCCTGTACTACGGCGGCGACTTCGCGCTCTACGATTACATCAAAGCAGCAAATCACGAACAGTGCACTCAACCTATTTACGTGGGTAAAGCAGTGCCTCCTGGTTGGCGCTCTGCCCGTTTGTCACGTGACCCAAGCGCCCAAACTTTATACGCGCGATTACGTGAACACGCAAGAAGCATTCGACAGGCCGAAAATCTCGACTCGGACGACTTCTATTGCCGCTTCATGATTCTGGAAGGAATCGAAACAGACTTAGTGACAGCAGCGGAAGCACAACTAATACGTCGTTACACGCCTCTCTGGAATTGCATCGTCGATGGATTTGGAAACCATGACCCTGGCAGCGGGCGCTACGGCCAGGCGCGGTCAGAGTGGGATGTCGTACATCCTGGTCGATCATGGGTGGACCGACTTACGGGCACACCGCCAGAACTCAGTGACATCACAGGAAAAATCGAGAGTCACAAACAATAACTACCGTTTTCGCAGTTCCACCACCGCTTCATATAGCCGATGCGAATCTTTCGCTTTCGCAACCCGCACGTCGGACTGAATAATGCTGCTACCGACCCTGGTTGCGCGCGAGATGTGAATATCAACCAACTCGAGCCCGACCGATTCAGCAATCTTCCCAAGGTAGCTGTCTGTTGGAATCATGACTCCTTGTAGGATACTGTTGCCAATAACCACAAGTGCCCTCGCGCCGGGCTTCAGCACGTACTTGGCCGCCTTGGCGAATCGGTGGCAATCGTTGAAATAGGATGCCGCATAATTCGCCCATCCGTTGCCACCATAGACACCCTTCTCGGGCGTTTTCATTCGCAGTCTTTTTAAGGTTTCAGCGATTTCCCCGTCATTGGGCTCAAAGTCCAGGTCGACACAGGGCTCCTGGCGGACCGTCTGCCAGTACTTCCCGAAGTTATCCTCTTCCAGGCGCTTCAATTCGCGCGGTGTATTGACGAAGCCCAGCCAGTACAGATGCGGTCGCGTATTCCGGTTATAGTGATAGTTATTGAGATAAGGAGGTGACGTAATCAACAGGTCAATGGTACTCGCACGCATCTTCTCGCGGCTCCGGAAGAAGGATTCATTGAAAACCTGCGCCCTCGGACTTTTCCCATTCAACTGCGCTTGCATCCACCTGATGTCCTGGGCCATTTCGCGCAGCTTATGCCCAATCACCTGACCTACGGGAAAATCCTCAACGTCTCTCTTTCCTGCAGACGCCCGCCTTCCGAGACTCGGTTCATAAGAGTAATTCGAATACACCACCATCGTTGCCGCGAATGCGACCCTGAAGAGGTCGCGCAGCGCGTCATCTTCAAGCCTGGCGATGAAATCATGCACTATAAGGACCTTATGCAGTACTCTTGGGCTATAGAATTCCCCGCGTGTTCTGAACCCTACGGGTGGTTTGGTTAAAGGAGTGTAATCCGCGGTCACAGCCTGGCTATAGAACTGTTGAAACCGATCGATCACCCCCTTGGTCATGTTAACGTCCAGCCGGTACGCGCTAAGCTTGGTATGGCAAGCCAGCGCTGCGTAGGGATTGATCTCAAACCCAATTGCATGATGTCCCGCGAGTATAGCCTCGACCAACGTCGTGCCTACTCCCGCGAATGGATCGAGAACTGTTCCTCGCTTCCCTAGGTACCGTTCCAGCGCACTTTGAACGAACTCGCGTGAGAATCCGGCTATCCAAGGAACCCATCGATGCACAGGAGTGCTCTTATTGCTCGCAAATGCTGTGTCGTTGAATGCGGCGGAACCGTTGGTCAGGGTCTTGCCCTTACTCTCATCAAACAGTTCCAGTTGTTTTACTCTATTCGCGTCCACCAGCTCATGTCCTCTTCAGGCTTTTCAGCAACATCTGCAGTTCTGCACGCCGATACAGCCGGTAACCATTGATAGGGTGCCTTCTCGCTTTGAGTTTCCCTGCTCGGTCCCAATTCCGAAGTGTAGATGCCGATACGCCCATAAAGGCTGCGGCCTCACCGACGGTTAGGTAATCCTCAAGATTCGGCGTTATTTCCTCTTGTACCCTCAAGTCTATCAAACCTTATCAAACATTGCAACACTTTTCTTTTGTGTCGACGCCCACTACTTTACCAAATCATGGCACACGTTTCACAGGAAAAATCACGCGCATAAGGTATTCGCACGATTTACACCTCCTAGAATGACTCAGGGGCGACGAACCGAAGTGCGGTGGGGTCTACCATCGCGATTCGCGACGACGGAAGCTCCTTGTCTCGAGTGGGTCCCGGCTGGCATAATTGAATCCCATGAACCACTCGAAAAATACTGTCGACATCGAAACCGAAGTTGCCAAATTCCTGGAGCGAGATTTCAACGGGCGCTTCGCCCAAATGCGCCGCTACCAGAGCCTCATTTGGGCATCTGCAAATTCACCTTCACTGCATACACCACCGTTCTTGGCGTTTCACCACGGCTTTATAAGTATTCACACGATCGACACCTATCGGGCAGTGTTGTCAATTGAGTGATTGCGCGATTGAGTCACGGACTTCGTGAAGGTTCTGCACGTATACAAGGATTTTGACCCGCCGATACGGGGCGGGATGGAGCGGCACATGGCGCTGATGTGCCGGTTTCAGCGCCAATGGGCTGAGGTCGAAGCGTTGACCTGTAGCCGCTCGCTTCGCACGCGCGTGGTCGTGCGCGACGGCACGCGCGTGACGGAGGTCGGCGAATGGGGGCGGTTTCAGAGCGCGCCGATGGCGCCGATGTTCCCATGGTATCTGCGGCGTATCCGGGCGGATGTGGTGGTGGTGCATGTGCCCAATCCGACGGCGGAATTGGGGTACTTGCTGGCACGGCCCGCGGGGAAGCTCGTCGTGCGGTATCAGAGCGACATTGTGCGCCAGGCCGGTGCGATGAAGGCCTACGGACCGTTCCAAATGAATTTCCTCGAAAAAGCTGATATGATTCTGCCGTCATCGGAGCAGTACCTCGATACGTCGGCGACATTGCAACCGGTCCGGGACCGGTGCCGCGTGGTGCCCCTGGGTATTGTGCCGGAGGAGTTTCGACTCGAGGACGCCGGCCGTGCGCAAGTCTTGCGCGAGCGCTATGGCGGCGGGTTTGCACTGTTTTCCGGCAGGCACCGCTACTACAAGGGTATCGAGTACCTGGTGCGCGCCGCGAAAGACATTCAGGCGCCGGTAGTCATCGCGGGCGACGGCCCGGAGCGGCCACGCTGCCAAGCCCTGGCGCGGGAACTCGGTGTCGAGATCGCGTTTCCCGGGATGCTGACGCAGGAGAGCCTGGTGGCCCATTTACATGCGTGCGATGTGTTTGTCTTTCCCTCGGTGGCGCGCAGCGAGGCGTTCGGCATCTCGATGCTCGAGGCCCAGGTCTGTGGCAAGCCGGTCGTGGCAACGAAATTGGGCACGGGGGTCGAATTTGTGAATCTGGATGGTCAAACCGGCTTCAATGTCCCGCCGCGTGACCCTGCGGCCTTGGCCGAGGCCGTCAACGGGCTTCTGGCCGATCCGGCGCGGCGGGCCGAGATGGGCGAATTCGCCTGTGAGCGGGTCGAGGCTGAGTTTCACGCAAAGCGGGTCGCCCGGATGGAGTTTGCGCTGTATCAGGAAGTACTCGGATGAGAATGGAACAAAACTGGTATCTGATTTTCGCCTATGCGCTGGGCATCTCGTTCATGGTGTCGATCGTGTTGACCGCCCTGGTGCGCCGTTTGGCCCTGCGCTGGAATGTGTTGGACTACCCCGGCGAGCGCAAAGTACACCAGACGCCCGTGCCGCTGATGGGCGGCGTGGCCATCTTCGCCACATTTTACAGCGTGATCCTCGCCCACCTCCTCATACTCGTGCCGGCGCGGCAACTGGGCGACTACTGGCTCGAGGCCAATATCCTGTCGTTTCTGGGCGCGAACGTCCGGCTGAAGCTTACGGGCATCTTCGTGGGTGGAGCGGTGGTGTTTGCGTTGGGCGTTGTCGACGATCTGCGGGCGCTGCGCCCCGAGCTGAAGCTGGCCGGCCAGATTGTAGCCGCGCTGATCCTGGTGTTTTCGGGCATACGGCTGGACTTGTTCATTCCGAACATGTGGTTAGCCAGCCTGATCACGCTGGGGTGGGTGGTCATGATGACCAATGCAATGAATCTCCTGGACAACATGGACGGGCTGAGCGGCGGCGTGTCGATCATCGCGGCACTTTCGTTCTTTTTGTGCCTCTGGCCGCACGGGGACGCGTTTGTGTGCGTGTTGCTGATGGTATTTGCAGGTTCCGTGGCGGGATTCTTGTACCATAACCTGAGTCCGGCGCGGATTTTCATGGGTGACGCCGGGGCCATGTTCTGCGGCTACATCCTGGCCACCGTGGCGGTGCTGGGCACGTTCCACACCGAAGCCACACCATCGCGCGCAGCCGTAGCCGCGCCGCTGCTTGCGCTGAGTGTGCCCATCTTCGATACTTTAAGCGTAATGTACATCCGGTGGCGTAATGGCCAATCAATCCTGAAAGGGGATAAACGACATTTCTCCCATCGCCTGGTCGATTTAGGCATGTCCCGGCGGCAGGCCGTCGAGTTCATTTTTCTCGTAGCAGGGGTGACCGGCCTGGGCGCAGCTCTGCTGCCCCAAGTCGGCGTGACCGGCACGACCATCATCCTGACGCAGACCGTGGGCATTTTCTTGCTAATCGTGCTGCTCATGAACGCCGGCAATCGGCCGGGAGGCGCGAACGGATGAGCAAGAAGAAGGCGGCCAGGCAGCGGGCGCGTGGGAGGCCGAAGGCGGCGCACGCGCCCGGCGACGCGAATAAGGCTGTATTTGCCGAGGACGGCAGGCCCCGGCGTTGGTGGCGTCAGGTGCTTCGTGAGCCCTTGGCGTTGTGCCTCGTCGTGCCGGTGATTTTCCGGCCCTGGCTCGACGGCATCACTTACCCGACCGACAACTTCTATTTCGTGTGGTTCCTCGCGCTGCTGTTCGTCATCTGGTCGGTCCGGCTGTTGCTGGGTGGTGCGTCCATCCGTTTCGGCAAGCCCATTGCCATACTGGCCGCCTTCTTCCTTGTGGCCGTCCTTACCGGCCTGAACACCATCCAGGTCAACGCCACGTACCGGATGGTGCTGATGTGGGCGGGGTACTTCTTTCTGTTTGTCCTGGTCACGAACGGGCTGCGCACGCGCCTGGGCATTGGGATCGTACTGGGCGCCTTCGTCGTAGTTTTGCTGGCGCAGAGCGCGTGGAGCCTGCTGCATCTGAAGTACGTGTTGCCATACGTGCGTCAGATGGTCAATACCGATCCGCGGCTCCTGATGCAGTATTTCGGCGTGGAGGAACCCACCCCCGAACTCACCCACCGCCTGAACACCAACCGGGCGTTTGGGTCGCTGTTGTTCCCCAACGCCCTGGGCGCCTTCCTGATACTGGGCATTCCCTATGCCTTTGTGGGAACGGCGCACAGCGGCCGCGCCTTTGTGCAGGCGTGGCGCGCGCGTCGCGAAGCGCGGCGGGTGGGAGCTGAGGCGTCCAAATACCGGTTCTACTCCCTGGTGGTGGGCACGCTTGCGCTTGTAACGACGGTCTGTGCCGGGTATTTCTTGTTCACATTTTTTGCGTTTTTCGCGTATGCGGGCGAAAGTTGGACACGGCATCCCGTTGCGTTTTCGTCCTATCTATTAGTGATTCCGTTGGCCATTTCGGCGGCGCCAATCCTGCTAACGCGCCTCTACGGGCCGATGCTGTGCGGACTGGCCGTCCGGGCCACTGCTTTTCCGCTATTGTTGGTGCTGGGACTTGTCGGACTGTGGCGGACGTATTCCCGCGGGGCGATGATCGGCCTGGTGTTGGCTTCGATCATTACCGTGGCGTTGTTTATTCTCGCGCGGATAGTTAGCGCGCGCCTGGTGCGGCGGCTGGCCGAGGTTGGGGCCGTGGCCTTGCTGGTCGCGCTTTTGGTGGCAGGGATGAGCGCCGGGAAGGCGGCATGGGCTCAGAACGCAGGACCGTCCCAAGGAACCGTGGTTCAGTCTCAGCCCACGGCACAGGCCTCCGGCGTCAAGCCCCAGGGGGATGATAGCCCCATCAAGTTCGAGGGGCGGAAGCTTGGTGTGAAAGACTTGGCAAACTTGGGCTCCCTGCGGTTGCGGATGTCGTACTGGCGAATCGGCCTGCGCATGGCCAAGGCCTACTTTTGGACGGGCGTCGGCCTGGGCAATTTCGGCACGGCGTATCCGAAGTACCAGTTGCCGGGCGCCGCCGATGTAAAAATGGCGCACAACGACTATCTTCAAACGTTGTGCGAAACAGGTATTTTCGGGTTCTTGGCTTTCGGGGCGTTCTGGCTGTACTTCGTCCTCTGGGGCGCGTGGCGCATTATACGAGAGCCCAAGGCGTTCGAGCGGCTTATCCTGGCGGGCCTCTATGCCGGTGTGCTGGGTTTCTTGTTCCACTCCTTCGTGGACTTCAATTTCTACAACCCGTCCCTGGCCTTCTACGTGTACTTGCTGGCGGGTCTGTTTTACGTTTTGGCGTCCCTTGGGGCGCCTCAACCCACGAACAAGCTCCGCCATCAGCTTATCGCGGTGCCGTTCCTGGCGGCGGCGGCGCTGGTGGCGGGGATGGCGCTGCGCGTGTACCTGCCTGACTACATTGTGGGTGGGCGGCATGTCTTCAATGTGGGCAACGACAAGGTGCGGATGATGAAGCTGCGAGTGGGCGAATTCTTCCTGCGGGAGGTCACGGCCGACCCGCAGCGCGAGTCGCCCGCGGTCGAGTCGGTCGAGATGCTTGCGCAGTTGATTCCATTGCGCAGTCAACTGGAGAGTTTCGGCCGGATTTGGGCGCCTGCGGCGCAGCCAGGCGGGCGGAATCGGCGCCTCGGCGCCAGCGAGCCGGTGCCGCCCGGCGCGTTCCTGGCCGTCACGAAGCCCGTCCTGGCCCGGGAGGTAGCGCTCGATGCCATCGAACGCTGGCTCAAAGTGGTCAAGACCGCTGACAGCATCTTCCCCTACGACCCCGAGATCGCCGCCCATCTCGTCAGTTGGTACGATCTGCTGCTTCACAGCATCGATGATCCGAACAAGAAACGCGAGTACACCTTCGAATACCTCAACTGGGCCAAAGTCGGCGTCGAGCGCAGCTCCATACAGCCCTGGTATCACGAGTGGTACGCCAAGGGCCTGTGGCTGCGCGCCAACCTCGAGAGGGGCGCGGCACAAGATTCCTACCTGCGCAAAGGGCTCGAGGAATTCCGCCTGGCAACAGAACTCTATCCGTCATCGCCTATGGCTATGCAGCAGTATGGTGATGCGCTGAGGAAATTTGGTAATTATCTTAAGGAAACTAATCGCGAGGCCGAGGGCGAGAAGTATCGCGCGGAAGCCCGCAGGGCGTTCCGGCGCGCCGAAGACCTGGCAGCCCAGAAGCGAATGTAAATTAGCAGTTAGTGGGCTGATTCCGAAACAACATAGCAATAAACACGTGGGAAATCACCAGTGGAGTAGTACAGTTTTTAACCACGGAGAACACGGAGACACGGAGAGTAAATACTGCTTAACCGGTGCAATCGCTCTGGTTATATTTGGGACTTTTCACATTTTGCATTAGAATATGTAAAACGTGGTCGAGAACGGTTAGCAACCGTGGATTACATCTCCGTGTTCTCCGTGGTTAGAAACGGGAAAGCGTGTTATTGCTATGCTATTGCGGAATCGATCTACTAGCTTATTTGAGCAGCGGCAGGATGCGCTTGAATTGTGCTGTGGCCGCGTCGCGAAGGATTTCGAACATGGCCATCTCCGTGGTGACCAGTTCCGCGCCCGCCTTGGCCATCCGGGCCAGGCCGGCTTCATGATCGCCCGCTTGGCGTGACCCAACGGCGTCACGCGCTACGAACACTTCATAGCCCTCCTCGAGCGCGGCCAGCACGGTCTGCATCACGCAGACATGCGTTTCGATGCCCGTGACCAACAAGTGCTTGCAGCCCGTGGCCATCAGCGCCGCGACGAAACCATCGTCACCAAAACAGCCAAAAGAGGTCTTTTCCAGGGGAGCGACCTCGCCCAACTCCCGCGCGAGTGCGTCCGTGGTCGGGCCCAGGCCCTGCGGATACTGCTCCGTGACAAGCACGGGCAAGTCAAGTTCGTGCGCAAAACGTATCAGTTTAACGGTGTGAGGGATGATCGTCCCGGCATTGAAGGTTTTCGTCAACAATTTGTCCTGGAAATCGATGACAAGCAGCGCCGTTTTCTCACGTTCGAGCATGGTCTTTCCCTGTCGGGATTCCACTTCGGGTGTTCGGGACCTACCAAAAGCGCGGACATGACATTATAGTGGAGAAGACTCAGAGCGTCAATCCGAGCGTGCCGCGTCCAAGCGAGTGGTGCGTTTGGAAGCGGCGGGTCCTGGGCGTGTTATGTTATTTCGTTGTGACGGCGTTGCTGCTTTTCTTAGGGTGTCTTTGCCGCTTCTTGCGCTCTTTGAGTGAGTTCGCCTTGTAGAACAGGGCCGGTTCAATGATAGCCTCGTGCAAGCCCTGCGCCTCGATGTCCCCATAGCTGACTCGGCCGCGATAAGTGCGATTGGACAGGATGATCGCAATGGCCTGGCGCGACCACCTATTGCCCTTGCGCGTATGGATGCCTCGGGAGTGAAGATAGTTGACAACTTTGCCAGTACTTCGGTTGCGCAGATATTCCCGGAAGATCATCCGTACCACTTCCGCTTCCCGGTCGTCCACAGCCAGCGGCTTTTCGCCGTCTCCGCCTCGCCGATAGCCATATGGCGCCGGCCCGGTGCCGTACCGCCCCTGTTGCACCGCGCTAAGTTGGCCCCGCTTGACCTTGGCGCCGTGCGACAGTTTTCCGGAGTCATAGTAACCTTGCCGTTTGGCCTTTTCGGTCTCAGTTGTGATGTCAGGTCTGCTTTCCTTAACCATCGGTAGCTACACACTTATTGCACATGGCGCGTCTTTCTTCATGTCAACAATTTCAGCGCAACGATGCGCCCCAGGCGGCTGGACGGCGCCGCGCGATGACACATGCAGGAAATATCGTCTCACTCTACCGCCCGCCTGCTTCAGCCGAGGCATGATTCCCAAGCTTTTGTGTGCAGTGTACGCGAATTCGCCGAAAATGTCAATAGTTTTCCCCGCCTTGCCGGGGGGGGCGACATACGTCAGGGAGCGATTGAGAGACTACTATTTAGGTGGTTCACCTTTGGATGGGGAAAAGCCTCCCCTACCCTCACCCTAGAAAATCGGGACGCGCCAGGGAGGTGTCCATGGGCGAGGACGCTGGAACCCTTTCGGTGTGGTCAGCCGGTCCGTCTCACGCAAAGTCGCCGGGGCGACGAATGGGTACGCCTGTTTTACACGCCTACGTATTTTCTCTGCCACCAGGCTCTGAAAGGTGCGCGACTGCACCTGAAAGGGAGCCGCCGCGCCCCTGTTCTGTTGTGTGTCCGAGCGGCCTTTACACCAGGTACCGCCAACCGCGACGATATTTCCGGCTAAGGTACTTGTTTGCCTCGGGCAGGTTCGTGATCGTCATGGTTTCGGCGTCGTACTCGATCCGCTGGCCGGCGCGGACGGCCACGTTGCCCAGGTGAACCATTTCCGTGAAGGGGCCCGCATAATCAAAACCGGTCGGCAAACTGCCTTCGGGCCGCTTGATGCCCTTGCAGGCGTCTATCCATTCCTGGTAGTGGCCAGTCGAGTTGGGAATGGTCTTCGGCGGGCGGTCGAACTCTTTCATCCGTTCCCTGGGAATCAAGCATGGGCCGCCGCCGTACGTGCCGCAAGCCAGCATGCCCTTGTC
The DNA here is from genome assembly GCA_964425145.1 of uncultured Nitrospiraceae bacterium. Taxonomy (GTDB): domain Bacteria; phylum Hydrogenedentota; class Hydrogenedentia; order Hydrogenedentales; family SLHB01; genus CAYRLQ01. Next base: position 11,948 of record CAYRLQ010000005.1, on the reverse strand, counting down.
GCCGACGAACAACGTTCCATTGTCGCCGTCCCCCAGCTTCTCGTCTGGCGCGACGCCCTCGGGCCGTGGAGGCAGCTTACCGCCGTCGTACCAGATGATTTTTACTGCGGGCATATCGCCGCGTGCGGAGAACTGGTAGGTGATAATGGACCAATCGGGGCAGGTTTCGTCATTGCTGCCTTCGGACACCGCCTCAATGCTCGTCGGGTACTCGAGCTTCAACGCCGTGTAGGCCGGGTCCATGATGTGGCAGGCCATATCGCCTAGCGCGCCGCAGCCGAAATCCCACCAGCCGCGCCATGAAAACGGCGCATAGATACTGCTGTAAGGCCGCTTGGGGGCGACGCCCAGCCACAGATTCCAATCGAGCGTATCAGGTACCTTCTGCACCCGCTGGCCTTTTCGAAGAGCATCGCTCCCCTGGGGCCAGATGGGCCGGTTTGTCCAGATGTGCGCCTCGCGCACCTTGCCAATGGCGCCGGCCCAAATCCACTCGGTCAGCCGGCGCACGCCTGCGCCCGAATGGCCCTGGTTACCCATCTGCGAGGCCACCTTGTATTGCCGCGCGACCTCGGCGAGCCGGCGGGTCTCATAAATGTTGTGCGTCAGCGGCTTTTGCACATACACGTGTTTGCCCAGTTCCATGGCCGCGATGGCGGCCGGGGCGTGCATGTGGTCCGGCGTCGAGACCGTCACCGCGTCGATGTTGTGATACTCCTTCTCGAGCATCACGCGGAAATCTTTGTAGATTTTGGCCTTCGGATACCGTTTGAACGTCTCGGCCGCGCGTTTCTGGTCGACATCGCACAGCGCCACGATGTTGTTCCCGCCGGCCGCCGCGGCCCCATCGACATCGCTCGAGCCCTTTCCGCCGACGCCGATGCCGGCGATGTTCAGTTTGTCATTCGCCGAGACCTTTCGCGGTGCGGTGTACCTTGCGGCATACTTTTTTGCCTTTGACGTGGCGCAGCCTGCCGCCATAACGGCAGTACCGAAGACGAATGTACGGCGTGAAATCTTGTCCTTGCTCATGGTGCTACCCTTCCTCTTCAATGAGCCCTCGTTCCCATCCAGTCCGACCTCCTCGGGCGAACATGGCTTGTCCTTGTGAAATACCCACCAATTATAGGCGAATAGAACCGGCAATTGCCATCAAAGCCGGCGCTTTTCTTACGGGCCGACCATCGTCAGCGCCGTGCCCGAGCACTGCGCTCGTCAGCCGGCGCTTTGCCAGGAAATCCAATGCAGCAGCATGCCTCTTCGGAAACCGGACGGGCAGGCCTGCCGGCAAGGGGTTAGATGCCAAAGCTTGTCAGAGTATTGGCTGCTGCAAACGGCTTGGTGCAGAGCACGTCGCCGTGGTACTTCGCTGCAATGGCTTATACTTCAGCATCGCGTTGAGGGAAGGGGCGACTTCGGCTTAGGCCGACTCATCGGTTGAGCGGGTCAGGGAACGCTTGAGGGACAAGGGCACGTTGAAAAACGCGTCGAACACCCAATGTTCAAGCAGTGCGCCGCGTTCGCCGAAGACCGGGATGACCCCCACCATCTTGGTGGCCCAGCGGCCCGCGATGAACCGGGCGAGTAATGGGAATTCCTTGACCAATTGGAGCGGGAACCCCAGGTAGCCGATGTAGTGCCAATACGAGACGAGCACGGCGAGCCAGTAGTTGCGGATGTTGCGCTCTTTGATCATCAGGCAGACGACGTAGGTTCCACGGACAACCGAGCCGGGGGAAATGGGGATAATCTGGAAAAAGGCCAAGACGCCCCCGGCCCAGATCACGCTTTCCGCCCAGGTCGACCCAAAGCGGATGGATGCATACATGGCGACAATTAGGGCGACCACTTGTGTCACCGGCAGTGTGCAAACATGGACCGCGACGCATTTGAGGTACTTCTGGATGAACGGGTCCGGCACGCGCGTGAGAATGTGATTCTTTTCCTCTTCGGTGAGCATGCCCTCATCGGCTCCGGCCTCAACTTCACCCGTCAGCCAATCGACCCGAAATTCCGCGTCGCGGTAGAACCGGATCGGGTATTTTATCGCGTCGACGGTGGCGTTCCATGCCCAGTCCCAGTCGGTCAGGAACCGCTGCCATTTCGCGGGCAACGGCAGTAGTATCGTGATGAGCCGGGTGCGCCAAAACAGCAGGGGGTTATCGAGAAACCTGTCGAGGCCGCCTTCATCCGCGCGGCCGTTGCGGTACCAATCGAGCAGCGTTTCGAGCTCGTAAACGCGGAGGGCGCGGCACAGGTAGCCGAAGTTTGTGAAGAAGGCGCGGATGTGCCGCGCGTAGGCCGGGTCACCCCAATAGCGCCGAAGCCGCATGCCCAGGACCGGCACACAGCCGAGCAGGTAGAAGACCCAAAACATGAAGAACGACTCCGTGAGCCGCCATGCGTGAACCTCGTCAACGAGGCCGCGGGCCTTCCAGGCCTGGATCAGCCCGGTCTTGACGTTGTGTCTTAGGTCCGAGTCCGTGAACAGGCGGCAGCGGTGATGTATGACATCGAGCTGCGAGGCGCGGTATGCCGGGTCGGCGGTCTTTAATTCCTCAAGCGCGGGCCGCAGATCCGCAAACTCCTCCACGTAGTCGTCGCAAAACGCCTCGAGCTTTTCCAAGTCGCCGCGGTCGTACTGGACCTGGCTGCCCCGCGCCACTCCTTTCCCGATCCGGTCTTAATCGGCGGGGCTCATTGGCAGGAAGGGCAACAAGGCCAGGCCGGCCCGAAAGTCCAGTGCCGTCAACCCGTCTCCGGGGCCGTCTCCGGCGTCGGTGCGTTTGAGCACGTTAGGCTGGCTCTTAGCGGTCCACCACTCGTACTGCCGGGCGAGTTCGGGTGCCCCCATCTCGTGCAAGAGCTGCACCAACTCCGCCATGAACTCTTTCTTGGCGAGGTACTCGCGCGATGCCTCGGCGAACTCGGCGCTACGTTTGCGGCGCGTGAACACCTGGTCGTCGATGTCGAATCGCCAGTTGCGCCCTTCACACCACTCATTGATCTCACCGAAGCTGCCCAGGCCAGGGTCGAAAAACGTCGCATAGGTGTCCACAACGCAGCGGTCGTCTTGGAACCGGACGGCCGCGGCGCGCCGGATGAGTTTGTGCCAGATAACGCCTGTACGGGCCGCGGCGGGGTTCACCTGATACGGGAAAGCGCTTTGGTAAGCCAGCCAGTAGATGATATTGCGGAACGCCTGCGCGAACCGGGATTGGGGGAGGCTGATTTTGACCGCGTAGACGCCGCCGGATGTCAGCCCGGGGATACTCGCGCCGCCGAGGTCGAGTTCAAGCAAGCGTACCCGATACACCCGCCCCGCGAACCCACTGCCGACCAACCGCTCGACCTCGAATTTCGCCCGGCCGGTCTCCGCGGCACACACGCCGGTGACTTTCAGGTCCAATACGTGGCCCGGGTCGTATTGCCTCGGCGAACGAGCGTAATGCAGGTTGGCCCGGGCGGCCATGTCCGCCAGGCGCCGGCACCGCTCGATGTCATATTCCTGAGTCATGATGGCCCCAAACGATAGGGTGGGTACCTGTAGTTTGTCAAGGACTCGCCGTGACGGGCAAACGGCTCACCCTCAAACGAGTTTGAGGATGCCACACTCGATGGAGGGAGCTACTTGTTTTCCGGTGCGCGGACGGGGCAGAGGTGAACGATGAGCCACACGATGATGTAGACCAGGCGGCCCCACAGGCCGCGAAAGACGATGCCGGCGGTCGTGGTGCATATGGACGTGCTCAGCGGGACGAGGCGGCCGTCCATGGTACCGTGGAGGCATCGCGGGGTGCGGCTCAGCGCGGCCAGGAGGCATAACTGGCTGCTGTCGAACATGACGGCGAACACGTCGTAGCGCGCGGAGCGGATTTGGCGCAGGAGTCGGTGGCACGCAGCCACATTGCGCGGGGAAAAGTGGGGCAGTTCCGTTTTGATGACGCCATCGACATGTGCGAGGAGTTCCTCCGAGACGGGATAGTCGGGTGGGACCATGGCGGCGATTTGGGCGGTGGTGTATTCTTCCCGGAGACGTTTCACCATGCGGACGTAATGGGGTCCCTGGCTGTAGTAGGCGCAAATCTGTAGTTTGTCGTTCATGGCAGCAGCCTTTCCAAGAGAGGCGGCCAGTGCCTCTCGATGACACGAGTCCAGTTGTACTCTTGTTCCACCAGCCGGCGGCCGGCTTCGCCCATACGGCGTCGCAGGTGGGTGTCGTCAAGCAGTTGGGCCAGGCGCCGGGCGAGGGCGGCGCTGTCTCCCCGGTCAATCAGGAACCCGGTTTCGCCGTGTCGTACGATGTCCTGCAGTCCACCAACCCGGCTTGCACACACGGGCCGGCCTGCGGCCATGGCCTCGATCGCCGCCAGGCCGAAGGGTTCTTCCCAGATGGACGGCACGACGCAGATGTCCGCTTGCCGGTGCCATTCCATGACGGCATTGTGATCGTGCCAGCCGATGGCTTTGAACCAGTCGGTGTTGAGTCGGAAGTCGCTGTGCGTGGCCCAGACCTCGAAGTCGGACCGTTCTTTGGCCAGGAGGGCGCCGGCTTCGCGCAGCGTCTGAAGCCCCTTGGACGGCTCATCGAGGCGGCCGGATATCAGAATAACCTTGTGTTCTTCGGACCTTTTGGCCTTGGGCGGGTAATATACGAATTGTTCCACGTCAACCCCGCCCGGAAAGATGTGGACATTTTTGTTAGTCCCTTCCAACTGAGCCTTCATTAGCGCGTTGGAGACGATGATCGCGTCAAAACGCCGGATAGACTCGACCAGTCGCCGGTGGTAACCCGGCGTGAAGGCCAGCCCCGCGAGGTATTCATGGGTCCAGACCACCATGCGCCATTGTGTCAGGCGCAGCTTGAGGCGCTCGAGCGCGCAGCGGCGGCATATCTGTGGCGTGCGCAGGTAATTGTTCGGGCAGGGCGCACCATCCTTGAACAACAGTGAATCTCGTGGGCATGCCAGTTCGTAGGCATAGTATCGCCCGACCGTAGGGTGATGCGCCAGCGCATCGGCCACGTAGGGTTTCAAGAAGAAACCGTGGCAGAGGACCACGGCATCGGGCCGCCAGGCGTCCACCGCGGCGCGGAACCGTTTAGGCACAGTGTGAGGCGTCAGCGTGCGCAGTGAAAAGTCGACGCGCGTGGCGGGAAAGGGCAACGTCGCCGGGTCGGCGCAACCGCGCTCCCAGGAGCGTTCATAGCCCGCGAAGAACAGGTGGACCTCGTGACCCATGTTCTGGAGCCCCAGCACCGTTTGGTACAGGTCCACATCCGCGCCGCCATGGGGTGGCCACGAGAACATCAGGTCCACAAAGGCCAAGCGTTTGCGCGAGCGGCCTGTGCTCATGGCAGCAACCCGTCCAGGAGAGGCGGCCAGCATCGCTCGATGACGCGTTTCCAGTCGTACTCCTGCTCAGCGAGTCGGCGTCCCGCGTCACCCATACTCCGGCGCAGGCCTGCGTCGTCCAGGAGTTGAGTCAGGCGGTATGCCAGATCGGCGCTGTCTCCCCGCTCGAAGAGAAAACCCGTTTCGCCATGGCGCACGATGCGCTGCAGTCCCCCGACACGGCTCGCGCACACCGGCCGGCAGGCAGCCATGGCCTCGACCGCCGCCAGGCCGAATGGCTCCTCCCACATAGAGGGCACGGCACAGATGTCCGCTTGCTGGTGTAATTCCATGATGGCGTCGTGATCGTGCCAGCCGATGGCCTTGAGCCAGTCGGTGCTGAGCCCGCGGTTGGGATGAGTGACCCAGATTTCAAAGTCAGAACGGTTCGCTGCCAGCTTCTGTCCGGCCTCGACCAGGGTCTGAAGCCCCTTTGCAGGGTCTTCGGCACGGCCGGCCATCAAGATCACCTTGCGCTCCTCGGGCGCTTTGGCCCTGAGCGGATGATACGCGGAGGCCTCCGCGTCGACACCGCCTGTAAAGATGTGAACCCGATCACTGATCCCGGCCAGGTGAGTTTTCATCAACTCATTGGAGACGACGATCGCGTCCATGCGCCCCAGCGATTCGGCCAGGCGCCTGCGATAACCGGGCATAAAGGCCCATGCTGCCAGGTACTCATGCGTCCACGCGAGCAACCGCCAGTCCTGGATTTCCCCTCGAAGACGCGTCAAGGCACAGCGGCGGCACAGGTTGGGGGTCCTCAGGTAGTTATTGGGGCATGGCGCGCCATCATTAAACAGAAGCATGTCGCGTGGGCAGGCGACTTCATATGCATAGTAGCGGGCCACCGTAGGATAGTGCGCCAGGGCCTGGGCCACGTATGGTTTGAGGAAGAACCCGTCGCAGAGTACGGCCACATCGGGCTGCCACGCATCAACCGCGGCGCGAAACCGTGCCGGAAGCCGGCGGTGGTTAAAGCTAATCACGGAGAAATCGAGCCGCGTGGCGGGGAAAGGCAGTTGCGCCGGCTCGAACTTGCCGCGCTCCCAAGACTTGGCGTATGCCGCGCCGAACAGGTGAACCTCATAGCCGCAATCCTGGAGACCGGCCACGGTGCGATAGAGGTCCACATCAGCCCCGCCGTGCGGCGGCCATGAAAACATCAAATCCACAAACGCCAGGCGCATCGTGGTCATTCCCATGGTGACTGCTAAGCCCATCCCTTCGTTAATACACTAGACGTCCCCGTCCCCGTCCCCGTGCTCGTCCCCGTCCCTGTCCCCGTGCTCGTGCTCGTGCTCGTACTCGTACTCGTCCCCGTGCTCGTACTCGTACTCGTCCCCGTCCCCGTGCTCGTCCCCGTCCCTGTCCCCGTGCTCGTGCTCGTACTCGTACTCGTCCCCGTGCTCGTGCTCGTACTCGTGCTCGTCCCCGTCCCCGTATTCTCCCGGGGTTTCTCTAACGAAACTCTCGCGTTCCTCTGTCATTCTGGAGAGCATCGAAACGATTCTAATGAGAAGTGTTTTCCCCGGTTGTATTTGCTCACTCGAGCATGCGCCTAAGCATACCAGAACATCCAAGCTCGCCGCGCTTTCCATCGCAGAACCCCGTGCAATTTCCAGAAAACGCCGCCGATCTCTAATAGATCGTTTACCGCTACTTTCAGCAATGTTCAGTGGAATAGACTGGCTGGAACGGATAAGTTGATCGCGGACATTCCGCTGATTACCTTTGAGGCCGTTCACTATGTCAGCCACAAAGGAGACAAACTCAAGGCTGACTTTGTATACGTCGAGTTTTTCGTGATCGAATTGCATGTTCCCTGGTTTCCTACTCCAACTTCGCATTCAATTAAGGGGACGAGCACGAGTACGAGCACCGAGGACGGGCACGTGCACGAGGACGAGCACGAGTACGAGCATGGGCACGAGTAGGTATTCTCCAAACACTTCGTTTCTGGGGGTGCATGGCTCAGAAATGTTTCTGCGTGCCGTACCACTGGCTGCCTCCATGGTCCAGGTGGAGGACCGGCAGGCCAATGAGACGCTTTTCGCGGCCGAAATGAGCGATTATCTGCATGCCGAACTGCATGTCGGCGCCCTCGAAGTGATCGAGCTCCTGATATGTGACTTTCTGCAAGCACGTGGCCCGGACGCACTGGCAGAAACCTACGGGCACTCCGTGCGACTCGCGCAGGCGCAGTTCCCCGGGTTTCTTGAGCAGCTCGTCCCATTGGCGCCAGGGATCGATTTCGCCCAAGAGGATTTGGGCCGTGGTCTCCGGCGTGAGCATCTTGCGGCCGTCGGGGGCGATGAAATGGCACCCTGCCTCGACTTCCTCGATTTTCGCAAACATGTTCGGCGGGAGGAGCGTGTCTGCGTCGAGCAGCACAATCCACTCACCCGATGCCATGCGTAGTGATTCGTTGATGATGAAGCCCTTGGACGTGATCCGCTGTTCCGGAAAGGGCGATCGCAGGATGTGCAGGTTCGGATAGGTCATCGCGACGCTGTCGATAAGGTCGTCGGTGGGGTCGGTCCCCGGAACGTAGCAGATGATGATCTCCATCTTTTTAAGGTCAAAGTGTTCCTGATGGGCGAGGCAGCGCAATACGGCCTGCAACCGGCGGGCGTAGCGCGTGTTGACGACGATCACGGAATACTTCGGCGAATACTTCGGCTTCGCTTGCCGGTCTTTGGCGGTGCGGTCGCCTTCCCAAATGTCCACGAATTGGCTGAAGATATGCTTGTCGATGTTCCAAACCGAAAGCCGTAGTTCGAGGCGGTTGCCCAGGCGCAGCGGGGCGTAATGCACTCCCTCGAATTCTGCGGGACACACGAGCGCGCCGTCGCGCAGCAATACGTAATGCCCGTTTCCATCCACGTGCAGCGTGAGTGTGTGGCGCGCTGCTTCCATGGGGCACACGACCTTGCAATGGCGCCCAAAGCTGAACCCGATGTACTCTGCAATGCCGCCGCCAAACGTCACCGATACCGTGCAGGGCGGTTCAAGCTGGGCCAGGGGCCAGCTTACCTTCTCCGAATTGGTCACGGAATGCCATTCGACCGCGCCTTCCAACTGTGCGAAGTGCCCGTCATCCGTGCCGTACTCGAAGGGGCCGACACGGCGGTCCGGCGGGCGGTTTATGACGATGTCGTTGGCCTTTTGCGCCAGCGCGGTCTGGCCGTGTCTGACGGCGATGCGTTCCGAGTCGATCACGTCGTAGTATTTCGGTTGGCGCGCAGCGAAATGGAAGGGCGAGACGACCGTTTCACCCTCGGACGGGGCCACGGAAAGCCCGGGGAGCACGCGCGTGAATGCGGACGACGCCTGGTCGCAGATTCGCGCGAGACGGCACTGGGCGCACGCGGCGTTCGAGACCTCGCGCACCGTTTCCCTATGCACGTGCAAGGGGTCCTCCACCGGCTTGGGCACGCCACGGAGAAACCGCTGATGACGAGTGAGCTTGTGCCACGCCATCACCCGCGCGTAGAGCCACGGCCGGTTTATCAGCCAGGGCAAAATCTTAGCGTCGATGGGATTCTTATGCAGCGTGTACCGAGACTGGATCATCGACAGCGCAATGCGGACCGGTACCGGTCCCCGCCGGTACAGCGCGGCCGCGAGTTCATACGAGCGTTGCGTGTACTGTTGATGATCCAGGAAGAACTGCCGGCTGTTCAGCGCATGAGGAAGGTTCCTCTCTTCAACCAGGCAAAACGGCAACCCCAACAGGTTGGCCTCGATGTCCCTTGCGGCCAGAGCCGCCACCAGCGCATTCATCTGGCCGACCGTTCCCAGGCCTTGCGTTTTGTCGCGGCATGGCGGGCGCGTCTGGAAGGGATCGAACAGGGCAACGTTCACCGCGGCTACGTGGGCCCGCGCAACACGGTCCGCCAACACATCGACATCCAGGTCCGGACCGAATGGCGCCTGGACTTGCAGCCGAATGGGCAGGGCCGCGCACGCGCACGCCTCGAGCCAGGCCTCGAGTTGGTCCGTGTCCTCCCTCGGCGGACATAGAAACACGTCCAACAGCCCCGCATCGGCCAGTGGCGCCAAATCGCCCGGTGCGGCCGCGCAATCGGTGCGCAGCGAGACTCGAACGCCGACCTGGTCAGCGCATTCGAGCAGGTCCGGCCAAACGCTCGCGATAGGCCCCTTGTTAAGCAGGTCGATCTTCTCCGCGCGGTGTACCTGGCGGCCGATGCGAATCCAACGGCGCACGTCCACCAGCCCAAAGGACTTGCCCTTGGCGTTGTGCATCGGGACCAGACCGCGGACAGGCGGAATTCTCTGATCTATGCTGGTCAGCTTCACCGGGTGCCTGACTCCTCAGAAAATGGCCTCCAGTGCCATGCAATGACCGGGAGGCGCAAAGCACTATAATCGCGCTGCGCCTACGCTGTCAAAAACCCGCCGCCAAGTGCAGTAATTCCGCGATTTGAGCAGGCCTGTCTTTCACGACATTTGCCGTTAAGGAACAAGGATTTCAGGATATTTCAGGATAATACGAACACATCCTGTCCATCCTGAATATCCTTGTTAAAAAACCGGCTTGTTCAAGGTCATCTCATAAACGGGTAGAAAAGGGGTCGGATTGAGGTTCGCGTTGCGGTTTTTGGGCGTAAGGCCAGGTGTGCTCAGAAACGCGTTGTATTGAAGTGAGCCACATTATCATTACAACGCTGGATTCCAGTGTCGACTATCGTGTAAATCCAAACAATGCGGGAGGGCGAGACTCCTGTCGAGCCGCACCCGCTGACGCTGCCCGAGGCATTGGATTTCGGCGTAAGTCAGGAAGCGCGTTTCTTCCTCGCTTTGCGGGCCTTCCTGCGGGGACGATCCCATAAGGGCGGCTTCAATTGCGACTCCCAGTCTGCCAGCGCGCCGGCCAATCCCGCAGCAAGTTCGGGATGGTCCAGGGCCACGTCTACGGATTCACCGACATCGGTGGATAGGTTGTAGAGTTGCGCGAGGCCATTGTCGGGTTTGAGGAGTTTCCAGTTGTCTTTGCGAACGGCTCCGCCCCCATCCCGTTTCCAAAAGAGCGCGTCGTGGGGTGCACCCCGCCTGGCCCCGGCAAGATAGGGGACCAAGTCGACCCCATCGAGCGCTACGCCAGGGGGCAAGGGGCTCCCTGAGGCGGCCGCGCTCGTGGGAAAAACGTCCAGGGCAATGACCGGGAACTCGTATACGACTCCGGAAGGAATGCGGCGCGGCCATTGGATGAGGAAAGGTACCCGGATTCCGCCCTCCAGTATGGTTCCCTTTGCGCCCCGCAGGGGGGCATTGTTGGAACCGTTAGCCCGGGGCGGACCACCGTTATCGCTCAGAAAAAAGACAAGGGTATCGTCCTCAATGCCCGTTCTCCTGAGCGTATCGAGCACAGCACCTATTCCGTCGTCCATAGCGGCGAGCATGGCGGCGTAAACGCGGCGTTTGGTATCCGTGATATGCCCAAAACGGTCGAGGTACTCTTTCGGCGCCTGCATCGGGGTATGGACCGCGTTGTAGGACAGGTAGAGAAAGAACGGGCCGCCATGATGCCGCTCGATACAGTCAACAGCCTCCCGGGTGAACGCGTGGGTGAGGTATTCCTCTTGCACAACGGGCTGGGTACCCCGCAGAACAGGATTGAGATTGTCGGCGCGAGGGTTCGCGTATGAGTGTGAGCCGTGCAAGAAGCCGAAGAACTCGTCGAAACCGCGTTTCATGGGGTGAAACTCTTCCCTCAAACCGAGATGCCACTTGCCGACGGCGCAGGTTACGTAGCCCGCCTCCTTCAGCACATCTGCGAGCGTGGTCTCGCTGAGCGGCAGCCCAAACCGGGGTGATACCTGCGACGGGTGCCCCGGGTTGTACCAATGGCCGAACCGCTGTTGGTAGCGTCCGGTCATAAGGCCCGCACGCGAGGGACTGCACACCGGGCATGAGACGTATGCGTCCGTGAAACGCGCTCCCTTTCGGGCCAGGGAATCGATGCTCGGTGTTGGAATGTCTTTGCATCCATACACACCAGTATCCGCATAGCCTAGATCGTCGGCCACGATGATAATGATATTCGGTTTGCGTCGGATTGGCGAGGGTCTGAGCGCGTGAAGGCATCCTGACAGCAGCGCCGCGCTCCCAGCACCAATCGTGACGAAGAAATCACGACGGCACAGTTCTTGACTGCGGCTTCTCTCCGAGCCCGGCCTATCGATGCGAGTTCCCATAACAAGCCTCCTCTCCATTGTTCAGAAGGACGTAGTGACACATAATAAGCGCGTCCGTCAATGTCAAGGCAATGCTATCAATGTCTGTTTCGACGAATCAATGCGTTCTCACCAACCTGCCGGCGATCAGACCCCGTCACTTTAGGATGGCATTTCAGCACCGTTCGACGCCACTATGGAAAACCCTCGACTCAGAAGTCGAGAAACTCACAGGGATGTGTCGTGGACTACGGTGCCGTTGTCTCAATGCCGCCCCGTCATTTCACCCCAGCGCGCGGACGTGTTGCACCCCGACGGTCGACGCAACGGGTCCAACGTTCTGTCAAGGCCTATG
>CAYRLQ010000004.1:0-34929 GCA_964425145.1 uncultured Nitrospiraceae bacterium | reverse complement strand
GCAGTGGGATATGGTTCCGAATACGTGTACAGCATCCTGGAGCGGGGCCGGCTGGCGGGCCTGGGCGGAGACCCGTTATTGCAGCAGCCTGTGGTGGCCACCGTGGGTTTGGAGGCCTGGCGTGCCAAGGAGGCGCAAGCGCCGGCCGAGGCGCTGCCGGGGTTCGGTCCGGCCGAGGAGCGTGGCCCACTGTGGGAAACCATCACCGGAACAAACTCTTTGCAAGCAGGTGTCGACCTGCTTATCATGAGGCATCCCAAGGCTATCAGCAACGTGCGAGAGGCCTTGGACAGGTTGTGCGCCACGGCCGCACCGTCAGTCAGTTCGGCGTAGGAAGGAGAAAATCGATGTTTGTCATTGGGGAACGGCTCAACGGCATGTTCAAGAACGTGCGAAAAGCCATTGAGGAAAGCGACAAGACTGTGATCCAAGAACTTGCCCGATCGCAAGTCGAGGCGGGTGCTTACTCCCTCGACTTGAACGTGGGGCCGGCTAAGGTCGACCCTGTCAAGGCGATGCTATGGCTGATAGATACCGTGCGCGAAGTGACGGATGTCCCACTCACCATCGACAGCCCAAAATGGGATGTCCAGAAAGAGGTGATTCCCCAATCAGGCGACCAGCCAATCATCAACTCATCCAAGGCAGACCCAGAGGAACTCGACAAGTATGTGGGCCTCGCCGTCGAGAATAACGCGAGCCTGGTGGCCTTGACTCTGGATCAGCAGGGGGTCCCGGCGGATGTTGAAAGGCGGGTGGAACTCGGGGCACAGATCGGCGCCATGGCTATGGAGGGCGGCCTGCCGATGGACCGGTTGTTCATCGATCCCATCATTTTGCCCGTCAATGTGGCGCCCAAGGAGCCGGAAAACGTCTTGGGGGCCCTTCAGCAACTTAAACTGCTCAGCGATCCGCCCCCACACCTCATACTCGGATTGTCCAACGTGTCTCAAAACTGCGCCCAGCGCCCGTTGATTAATCGGACCTATCTCGTCATGGCGATGACCGCCGGGCTCGACGCCGCGATCGCGGACCCGCTCGATACGGACCTCATGAACGCGGCGATCACGACAGAATTGCTCCAGGAGAAGGCGATCTACTGCGACTCGTTCCTGGACGCCCACCGCATGCGCGGCTAGTTCCCTGAACGTCACGCAGCAACAGCTTGCCCTCATTCGTGTTTGGGGTATTGGGTGATGGACCTCCCACCAAAACAGACGAACTACCAAATCGCCCTTGACCAAGCGCTCGAGGGCGCACGGAAGCGAACCCCGGAATCGATCGTGGCCCTAGGGGCGCGACGAACGGCCGACGGGTGTTATGACCTACCTGTACTGAACACGCAGCTCACATTAAACCTGCCCGAGGGAACCATCACGCGCCCGGTGTCCGCCCGCGAGGACGATGCCGACGACGGCAGCGTCGGGTTACCGTGGCAGGTCATGGCGCTGCATTACATCGCTGCGCCCTCCGTGTGCCCCGAGGCGGCGCAGTGGCTCGCCTTCGCCGACTTTGTCGAAATCCGCGGCTACGAATCCGTTTACCGCGGCCGCGTGTTGGGCCGGCTTTGCGCCACCGTCGGCCGCGACGAAGGCAAGTTCACCGACGCCTGCCGTCGCCTTGGCGCGGAACCAGTGGCTTTGGGCGATAAAGGTTTCCGGTTTCAGGTCTTCCCGCACCTGGCCATCGCCATCGCATGGTACCGCGGCGACGACGAGTTCCCTCCCAACGCGACTTTCCTCTACCCCGACAATATCCTCACCTTCCTCCCTCTCGAAGACGTCATCGTCCTCTCCGAATGCCTCGTCAGCCGCCTCCAAGGTAAAGGCTGGTGAGCGCTTGGGTAGTATATATGTGATAGCAATGGGTCAGTACATCGGGAAGGCTACGGGGTCGCTGAGCCATGCTCGGGTGCAAACAGCCATCTTATGGTGCGCAAGAAAGCTTTCCTCGGACGGCACATCTGTTACAGCGCGGTCACAGCCCGGCGGCGTCGAGCACGGCGGGGACTTTCTTTTCCCAACCGATGGGCATCAGGTGCACACCCTGGCACATATCTTTCATTTCGTTAATCAGCCGGACGGTGATCTCGATGCTTTTGTCGCTTCTCTTTTCAGCCTTGTCCATCTCGTCGATGAGCGTGTCAGGCACGTGTACGCCAGCGACATTCTTATTCATGAAACGCGCCATGCCCGCGGATTTGAGCATGACTATGCCGAGCATAACGGGCACGTCGAGATGTTTGATCTGGCTCATGAAGTTCTCAAAGGTTTTCGGATCGTACACCGCCTGCGTCTGGATGAACTTGGCGCCCACTTTGACCTTCTTCTCCATCTTCAGGACCTGGGGTTCCATTGGCTCGGTGCAGGGCGTGACGACGGCACCCAGGCAGAAATTTGGCGTTCCGATCAGTTCAGCGCCGCTCATGTCCCTGCCTTCCATCAATTTACTTGCAGCCTGCAGCAACGACACGGAATCGAGGTCAAACACAGGCATCGCGTCAGGATGGTCACCGAGCGAGACATAGTCGCCGGTCAGGCACAGTACGTTCTCGATGCCGAAGGCAGCGGCGTTCAGCAGGTCGGATTGCAGGGCAATGCGGTTGCGGTCGCGACAGGTCACCTGGAATATCGGTTCGATACCACGGTCTTTGAGCAACTTGCACGCCGCCAGCGACCCTAGCCGCATCACGGAGCTCTGCTGATCGGTGATGTTGATGGCATCGACACGGTCCTTAAGCAGCTCGGCGTCCTCCATCATTCCGGTGACGTCCACGCCTTTGGGCGGGCCTATCTCCGAGCTCACCACGAACTTGCCTGACTCGAAGAGTTCGCTTACCTTCATCTGCGTCACTCCTTCCTATGATGCGTCCCGCTGTTCCAACGCCCAGCGCGAGGTTGTCCGCAGCTCTGCCGGTGGCTGTGCCTTATCCCGTCGTTTCGGCTCGGGCAATTCCCTAAGCTTGTCCAACCGCCCGAGCTTCTTCAGCCGCTCGTAGATCAGAATCCAGCCACAGTCCCTGACCTCGGGCTCGAACTCGCATTTGCCGTCTTGCGAGCCACCGCAAGGGCCATTCAACAGCCCCTTCGTGCAGAGGGTCAACGGGCACAGCCCGCCCGTGTAATCCAGCAAACAGTCCCCGCATTGCGCGCACCGCTCGCTTCCTCGCCATTCGCCCACCGCACCGCCCGTGGACAATGTATTGCACGCCGGATGGCAGACTTTGTTGACCACCGCTGCCGTTGCCTGCACACCAATGCCGCACGTCATCACCAGCAACGAATCTGCATCTCGTATCTGTTCCTCGCGTCGCACCAGGCGCGTCTTGACAAGGGCCTTGTCGCAGAGGACATCGATCGAGATGGACCCCGTAATGGTCTTACCAGCTTCAGCGAGTCTGGTTTTCATCTCGGCGACCTGCGCCTTGCCGCCAGTCCCGGAGGATTCGGCACACCCGTTGCAGCCCACAATGAAAACGCCCCTTTCACCTTCCATCATCTGGAGGACCTCCTCCATGGGCTTCTGTTCGGAGATGATCATCTCTGCCCCTCCCTGTATCTTTCGCCCTGGCGATTATGCACGTCCTTGGCCGAGACGGCCGCCGTCTCGGCCAGCGGGCTGCCAACTTCTCCAAGCACAAACTCAACCACCGCAGGTAATCTTTCCTGTAACTGGGTCGACAAGTCCATACCTGGCTCGATCCGTGCCGGTTCGATGCCGACGACCACCACCTCAGGCAACTGGCAGCCTATCAATCCCAGCGCCGCCAGCTTGTCCCGAAACCCGACCTCATGGCCCGATAAGCCCACGCCGGCCGGCTCTGGACACGCTTCGTAGTGGAACCTGTAAACCGACCCGGGCGGCCCGCCGCCCTCGACCGCGTCCACTACTATCAAACGGCGCGCCGAGACCAACTCGTCCCACAACGTGTCGACCGCGGTCCCGGCCTCGATCAACGCTGTTCCCGGCGGCAAGTCGCGTTTCTGCAGCTCACGCAGGACATGGATACCGACACCTTCGTCGCGCAACAGCTCATTACCTACGCCAACGACTAGTGTGTCTCGATGTTCGTCAGCCTGACACGCCATGCTTTAGTTGTTAGTTGCTGGTTGCTGGTTATTAGTTCCCAATGAGCGAATAAGTCCGTTCAGTAAGCGGCCGACCTCGTCGATCAGCTCATGCGGCCGCTTTAGATTCTCGGCGATCAACACCTGGGTCCCAACTTCGAATAATGAACCGCGGGCATGGCCAAGATACCGCTACTGTTCATCAGGCGGTTCCTCGACGCCAGACCAGGCCGATATGGTTTTGCCGGCAAAGGCGAACTCAGCGCGTTGTCCGCTCAGCGTCAGGCTGCGGGGACTCCTGGATTTCGACCAGCTCTTCGGCTCTCGGTATTCTCGCATGAGGTCCAGCTTTCCCAATTCCTTCAACCTTTCGTAAATAAGAATCCACCCGCAGTCACGGTTCCTATCCACCTCGCACTTGCCGTCCTTCGCGCCGCCACAGGGCCCGTTCAGCAGCCCCTTGGCACATAAGGTTAGCGGACATAAACCGCCGGTGTGCTCGACTATGCACTCGCCGCACAGCCTGCAGTATTCGGTAATGAAATCATCCGTGACCGTTTCGCCGCCGAAAATAGTATCGCAGCCTGGATGGACCCTGCCCCCTTCGGTAGCGTCGATCACCGTATGAATTCCCTGCCCGCAGGCAAGTACCAGGAAGGAATCGGCCTGTTCGGTCTCGCGTCTGTGCTCCACTCGGAGTAGTTCTTTGGCCAAAGACAGCTTGCACAGCGACAGGCCATCAGGCGTTACCGCCCAACCGGTCACCTGAACGCCTTTGGCTTCGAGGCGCTCCTTCATCGCCCTGGTTTCGGGTTCCCCGCCGGACTTGGCCTTCGCAGCACAATTGCTGCATCCGACGACGAACACCTTTTCGCCTTTTTCTAAGAAACTCAGAATCTCGTCAAGTGACTTCTGAATCGTCGCGTGCATCCCATTTCCCCTTTTCACAGTTCATTTGGGTGCCGAAGCTACCTGTATCTTAAGCAAGTGTTTCAGAGGCTCCAGGGAACCCAAATGTTCCATCGCCGGTTGTATCGTGTTTGAGATTTCAAAGACTCGCCACAATTTCAGGAACGGCCTATGAAACTCGAACTCGTTCACCGCTAGAGTACCCGATATTTCGCGATAAGCCGTTTTTTCGGTGTCATCGCATGTACCGAACACGCCAGGCACGGGTCGAACGAGCGAACTATGCGGACGATCTCAAACGGATTGTCCTCATCTTTGATCGGTGTTCCCTCCAGCGCTTGCTCAATCGGCCCCGGCTGGCCCTGCGCGTCACGCGGGCTCGCGTTCCAGGTGGTCGGTACAACGCACTGGTACTTGTCGATCACCTTGTCCTTGACCCGAATCCAGTGGCCTAAGGCGCCCCGGGGGGCGCCCACCATTCCGAAACCGGCCCCCTCGTCCGGAATCTCGTATTCGGTCGCAACCGGCTCACCCGGCTTAAGTTCGAGTACCCATTCAGCCATCGCGTCCGCCACCACTTTCGCCTCGAGCGCCCTGGCCGCATGACGACCCAGCACCGAGAACAGTGCCGACGGCTCCGCATCGAACTCGCCGAGCACGCTATCCACTAAAGCTTTGACCTTCTCGTCGCCCCGGGCGTAAGCCACCAGTATTCTGGCCAGTGGGCCCACTTCATACACCTTCCCATCATATCTCGGCGATTTCAGCCACGAATACCCATTGTCCTTGCCGGGCGCCGGGACTGTCTCGCCTTCCGACGGATGCCGCCCGCCGCAGGAATCATCGTACCAGGAGTGCTGCACGTCCTCCTTGATCTCGTTGACGTCAACGTCGGCTGGCTCCAGATCACTCGATACTCCGCCTTGGGGCAGCAAGCGCAGCCGTTTGGTCAAATCAGTCTCTTTGCCCTGCAGATCGAATACGCCGTAGGCGAGGTAGTTGTTGCAACCCCCACCGATCTCGAAGTAGTCGCTGTATGCCTTGGCCACCGCGATGACATCGGGGATGTAAATGTCATTGATAAACTCGCGCAATTCGTTCAGCCGCCATAGGAACCGGGTCATCTTGTCCACGGTGGGCTGCTCGGTCACGCCGCCGGCGACCGTGGCGCAGTTGTGCGGCCCTCTCCCGCCAAAGATAGCGAGCAGTTCATGGGCCTTGCGTCTCGCCCGAAACGCCTCCACGTAGTGAGCCGTCGCAGTGGTGTTGGCCTCTTTAGGCAACCGGTAGTCGCCTTCATAGCGCGGCAGGAACGGCCCCAGTTCGCCACGCTCGATGAAGGCGCATACCGATTTCAAATCTTCGTTGTCGCCTTCGTAGCCGGCAACTTGTGCCACGTCCACATAGTCTAGAGCGGCCAGATGGTAGAAGTGTAGAATGTGCGACTGGATGTAGTTCGCACCCAGGATCAAGTTGCGCATGATCCGGCCATTGTCCGGAATCGAGCCCGCGATGCCTATGGCGCTATCCACGCATTGTGAGGAGGCCGTCGCATGTGATGTCGGGCACACGCCGCAGATACGCTGCGTGATCCGGTTTGCGTCGCGCGGGTCGCGGCCCTTGAGGATCAGCTCGATGCCGCGGAACAGGGTGCCGGAACTCTTGGCCTCTTTTATCACTCCGCCATCGACTATGGCCTCGACCTTAAGGTGGCCCTCGATCCGGGTCAACGGATCAATAATAATCTTGCGCATACCCTTACGCTCCTTTTTCATCGGTCCAGCATTCGCCGATGACCGGAATCGGCACGTCCTCAAGCTTTTGATACAAAGGCGAAACGAGATCGGGGAATTCCGGCTGCGTGCAGCCCGCACAGGGCCCCCCGGCCCCTACACACCAGTTCGCCCCGTTGTTCCACAGGCGAATCGGACAATCGGCGTACGTAATGGGCCCTTTGCAACCCAATTCGTACAGACACCCCTCATCGCCGAAATGCTTGGCGAACTTGCCCTCGTCGAAATAGGCGCGCCGCTGGCAGTTCTCGTGGATCAACTTACCGTAGATGCTCAGCAGCCGGCCATCATCGTCGATCTGGTCGGCTGTGGGAATCCCGCCCAGCAGCAATGTGGCCACCGTGGTCACGAACCAGTCCGGGTGCGGCGGACATCCCGGGACGTTCACGTACGGCGTGTCCACATCGCGTTGCTTAAGGAAATCTCCCACGCCCATGCAACCGGTCGGATTCGGTTTCGCGCCAAAGATCCCGCCATACGAGGCACAGGTACCCAGGCAAATCACCGCCAGCGCGTCCTTGGCCAATCTCTCGACCAAGTCGGTGAATGCAATGGGCTTATCGTTTTCCTCGCCCACACTGCAATACACACCACCATCGCCCGTGGGCACGGAGCCCTCCACAACCAGCAAATACTCCCCCTTCTTGTTCTCGTAAACGGCGTTCAGCGCCCCCATGGCTACATCGCCGGCGGCTGCCATCACCGTAGGGAGAAAACACAGATTCAGGTGGTTGCCGGGAATTACCTCGTCCACCAGGAGGTTCCTCACATCGGGTGCGACGGTATTGATCACTGACACCGCGCAACCCGTGCAAGTCGCCCCCTGGACCCAGAGTATCGAATGCTCCTTCGTTGGCTCGGCAGGCATTCCCATCTCTCCTCTTTTGCTGAGTCGAGCGTCTCGCCCAATTCCACCCTGCGCTGCTCGGCCCTTCTAAAACAATCCCTTTACCTTGCCCGTTTTGACGTCCACGTCGATCCCGCGGAAAGCCGGATCGCTCGCGGTGCCCGGCAGAAGCTTGATGTCGCCCGCCACCGGTACCACGAACCCCGCGCCCCGGTAAATGAGGACGTCGCGGACCGGCAGGGTCCAACCCTTGGGACGGCCCTTGATCGTCGGGTCGTGCGACAGGCTCAAATGGGTCTTGACCATACAGCAGCCCATCTTCTTCAGTTCATCGTCGGCCTCGATCTGCTTGATCATGGCCTCGGCGGCAGGGCCGTAGCTCACCCCGTCCGCGCCGTACACCTCGGTAGCGATCAGGTGGACCTTGTCCTTCAAGGGCAGATCATTTTCATACAGGAACTTGAACTTTGGCTCGCCTTCACAGGCCTCGATCACCACTTCCGCCAGTTCTAGAGCGCCCTCGCCGCCCTTTTCCCAGTGCTTGGACACGGCCACCTTGGCGCCCGCGGCCTCGGCGGCTTTGCGGACCACCGCCACCTCGTCATC
This sequence comes from uncultured Nitrospiraceae bacterium, assembly GCA_964425145.1. Classification (GTDB taxonomy): domain Bacteria; phylum Hydrogenedentota; class Hydrogenedentia; order Hydrogenedentales; family SLHB01; genus CAYRLQ01. The sequence continues at coordinate 26,707 of CAYRLQ010000004.1, read as the reverse complement.
GGTGTCTGTGTAGAAATGGTTGATGCAGACTACCGGCGAAATGCCGCTCTTCTTTACGGTCTCGATGTTGGCCAGCAGGTTGCCAATGCCCTTTTCGAGCAAGGCAACGTTCTCTTCAGTATAGGCCTTGTCCAGCGGCTTGCCAGGCGCCACCAACGGGCCGCCGCCGTGCATCTTCAGGGCACGGATCGTGGCCACGATCACCGAGCAGTGCGGCACCAGCCCACTGAACCGGCACTTGAGGTTCCAGAACTTCTCAAAGCCGATGTCCGCGCCGAAGCCACTCTCGGTGACGTGGTAGTCGGCGAGCTTCAGGGCAAGGCGGTCCGCGATGATGGAGGACTGGCCAATGGCGATGTTGGCGAACGGGCCAGCGTGCACAAGCACTGGTTGGCCCTCAAGGCTTTGCATAAGGTTCGGGTTAATCGCCTTGCTCATGAGCGCGGTCATGGCGCCGCCCACCTCCAGGTCGGCCGTGGAAATGGGGTTGCCCGACTTGTCGTAGGCGACCACGATCTTATTCAGCCGCTCCCGCATGTCCGCCAGCCCGGTGGCGACCGCCAGAATCGCCATCACCTCCGACGACACCGTGATCTGGAACCCGCTTTTGAGCATGAACCCGTCCATCTTGCCGCCGATGCCGATGACGATATCACGCAGGGCTTGCGCACAGAAATCCATGGACCAGAGCATGGCGATGTTCCGCGGGTCTATGTTCAGTCGCTTCAGGTTTTTCTCCGACAGCACGTCGTCCCCATAGTTGAACTCGTGCTGAAGCCTGCTCGTCAGGGCGACCATGGCCAGATTGTGCGCGTTCGTGATCGCGTCGATGTCGCCCGTCAGGCCGAGACTGAAATCGGTCAAGGGGATGCACTGGGCCAACCCGCCGCCGGCCGCGGAGCCCTTGATGTTGAAGGTGGGCCCGCTCGAGGGCTGCCGAATCGCGCCGATGACCTTCTTGCCAAGCTTCCCGAGGCCTTGCACCAAGCCCATGGCCGTCGTAGACTTGCCCTCCCCAAGAGGCGTCGGCGTAATTGCCGTAACCTCGATGTACTTTCCGTCGGGCCGGTCTTTGAGCCGTTCGAGAATGCGCATGAAGTCCAGCTTGGCCACATAGTGGCCGTAGGGCAGCAATTCCATCTTCTCCAGGCCCAGCTCCTCGCCCAACTCGTAGACCGTCTTCATGGTTTCCTCGGCGGCCTCAGCAATCTCCCAGTCCTTCATCTTTGTCGCGTCCAGCTTTGCCATATCCAAGACCCTTTCTTGATGACGATTGTTCAGATTATCCCAGGAACATCCAGACACAGCAATGTCCCCCGATTTCGAGGATAACGGAGCAAGAGCCGGGCCAACATTGAAGATTCTGTGCATGAGGCCCCAGGATTCCCCGTAAGGGATGACTGGGCAATAAGTTACAACATTTCTCCGCCTATGGAGCAATGCCGGTCCAGCAGTGCATCTCGAACGGGGTTCGCGGCCAAGCGCAATAAAAAATCCGGGCAACCGCAGGCGTTGACGCCCACAAGTGGGCAAGCCATCCCAGCCCCAGCGCTGTGCATCACCGCGCCGCATGCACAATGAAGCGGTTAGTCCCGGCAATGCCTGAGACCATGCCAGTGGCACCCGGCGCCCACACACGCTCAAGCTGTCGCTTGAGCGTGGCACCCCTTCCTGTTGTTTGTATACCCTTATTTGTGCTCGGCTGTACTTAGAGCCTCTAACAGAAAGGCACATTCTTCTTGTGGCATGGGCATCTTGCCTATGGAATCACGGGCTGGAAGCCCGTGCCACCGGGGTTCTGTTAGAGCCTTTTAGTTGTAATACGCGCTACGCAGCACCGCCGTGATGAACTTGACACTGCGCGACGCGAACAGATATGCTTTGACCAACGTCGGGGTGTAGCGCAGTCCGGTTAGCGCGCTTCGTTCGGGACGAAGAGGCCGCCGGTTCAAATCCGGCCACCCCGACCAGTATAGGGCGTTATAAACAGGCCACTTACAAACAGATGTGAGTGGCCTGTTTTGTATCTTACGTTCGGACAGGGGGGGGCTGTCGATGGGTACCGCGCCGATGGGCGCCGCGGTCACTTTTCTCGGGTGAAGCTTATCAGTCCTTAACGCCTTAAACCCAGCTATTTAGGGGGGGAATTCTGTAAGAATTTCGCTTGACAAACGTGTTGACATGTGCTATAAGCTTCGCCGTTTGTTCGCGGGATACTCGAAATTCTCGAATTCTGCGATGGAAAGGAAGGTGATTGACTCCATGCAATGTGCGTTGTGCAATGAGCACATCGAAGAAGTGGAGCTCCACTTTGGAGATGCCATCGAAGTCGATGGTGAATACTGGCATATCGAGTGTTATGCCGAGTACTTCGACATAGCAGTCGAAGCCGTGTAGCGCGTTACCTTGTTGGCGCGATCGATCCTCGCACAAACCGCATAAGTCGTCGCAGGGCGCCAACGCTGCTGACGGCCAACTATCTATCCCGTCGCGCTCAATTCCCAAAACCTGACGTAGGACGTCTTTCCTGCGCTCGGCACATCACCTCGAGTGTATAAAGCGCCGAGGTCTTTTCGTCGGTCGTCGCCAGGGAATGGGCGTGCTGTACTGTACGGGGCGTTCGTGTTAGAATAAGGCCGTTTTTCAGCAAGGTGTTGAGTCCAACCGACCGGCGTAGTGCGCTGGGCGGCGGCCCCCGGAAAGTTCCCGTTCGGGCGCGCGGTTCGCCTTGTAGGGAGGTCACTATTGGCGCAATATGGTATAGGGGAAGTCGAACACCGGATACAGCCGTCTAAAAAGTTCAAGATGACGCTTCCGTTTGAACGGCCGCTTATCGAGCTCGAACGGCGGCTAGAGAAAGCCTCGACGGAAAGCGAGCGAAGCAGCCTGGCGGCGGAACTTGAACGCGAACGGCAAACGGTGTTTGAGAATCTAACGCCGTGGCAGCGGGTTCAACTGGCACGCCATCCCGGGCGCCCGCGTATGCTGGATTACACGACGCGGATTCTGGACGACCTGATCGAGCTGCACGGTGACCGCGCCGTGGGCGACGACCCGGCCATGGTAGTGGGCATTGGCCGCTTTCAAGACCAAACGCTCGTCATCGCCGGACAACAAAAAGGCGTCTCGACAGAGGAAAAAGTGCGCCGGAACTTCGGTATGGCCCATCCCGAAGGGTATCGTAAGGCCATGCGGGTCTTCCGGTTAGCCGAGCGCTTCCACTTGCCCGTCGTGACCTTGGTAGACACGCCCGCCGCGCATCCGGGCATCGAGGCCGAGGAGCGTGGCCAGGCGCCGGCCATAGCGCAGAACTTGTTGGAATGCTTGAGCTTAAAGACACCCATCTTCTCGGTCATTCTAAGCGAGGGTGGTAGCGGCGGCGCTCTAGGGATCGCGGTGGCGGACTGGGTCGCCATGTTCGAGCACGCCATATACATGATCTGCCCGCCCGAACGATGCGCCGAAATCCTCTGGCGCGACGTGGAGAAGAAAGAACTGGCCGCGTCCGCGTTGAAGATCACTGCGCGTGATTTGGCGGACCTCGGCGTGATCGACAGGGTCCTGCTCGAACCGCCCGGCGGAGCGCATCGCCACTACGACGAGGCGGCCGTCGTGCTGGCAGAGGAAATCGACCGTTTTCTCATGGGATGCCAGAAAGGCCGATGGACCCCAGAGCGGCGTCAGGAAAAGTTCCACCGCATGGGTGTGTGGCACGAAGAGAGGCCGGTTGCAGGCGATTGAGGAGAAAGAGGGAGGCGTGCTTTTACGGGTGCGCGTGCAGCCCAAATCCTCGCGAAACGCGCTGCACATTGAACCCGACGGGAGAATCCGGGTTGCCTTGACCGCGCCGGCCGTCCGAGGCTCGGCCAACAAGGCTCTTGTGGCCTTCATCGCGAAGCGCGTGGGGTTGTCCAAGGGAGCCGTCAAGGTCATTCGAGGCGAGAGGTCCCGAGAGAAGACCCTTGTTCTCGATGGGATTACGGCCCCGGTCGCACGTGCGAAATTAGGGGCACCTTAGGTGCTTTGGAATCAGCCCACAGGTCAAGAGGATAGAGCGGTTTGCCACTAAGAACACAACTTGACGAAGCAGCAGGTGCCATTCGAGACGTGTGCACGTTAGAACCCACCGTGGGGATTGTCCTGGGCACGGGGTTGGGAGCCCTGGCCGAGCGCATCGAGGTGGCCGCCAGAATCCCGTATCAAGAGATACCACACTTCCCCACCTCCACTGTCGATACGCACGCTGGTGAACTGATCCTGGGCGCGTTGGCTGGCAAAACGTCCGTGGCCTTGTCGGGCCGGTTCCACAGTTACGAAGGGTACACGCTGCAGCGGGTTACTTTTCCGATTCGGGTCGCCAAAGCCCTGGGCATTCGGGTTTTAATCGTCTCCAACGCCGCGGGCGGGCTCAACCCGCAATTCAAGGCCGGCGATCTCATGGTCATCACGGATCACATCAACCTGATGGGAGACAATCCGCTCATCGGCCCAAACGACGACAGACTCGGGCCGCGCTTTCCGGATATGTCAGAACCCTACTCGAGCGACCTCATAGCCCTGGCCGAGTCCGTCGCCCTAGCCAAAGGGGTCCGGCTCCAGCGGGGCGTATACCTGGCATGTACGGGCCCCAGCCTCGAGACGCGCGCCGAATACCGTTTCATGCGCACTATCGGCGCCGACGCCGTGGGCATGAGCACTGTGCCCGAGGTTATTGTGGCGGTGCACGCCGGGTTGAAGGTCTTGGGTTTTTCAGCGATTACTGACGAGTGCTTGGCCGACACCCTCGAGCCGGCCGACATCGATGTGATCATCGCCGTGGCAAAGCGCATCGAGCCGATTCTGGCGGAGATTGTGATAGCTTGTATCGGAAAAATGCCAGTTTGAGGAGGGGCACAAAACTATAGACAAATGGACTGAGCAGTATTAGACTATCTTATAAACTCTGTAAATAGTATTGGGTCTCACAGGAGGTATAGCTAAATGGCAGTTAGAATCATAAGCGTTTTATTTGTCCTAGCCTGTTTGATTATGGGAGTTGTTTGGGCGCGCTACATCATCGAAACCGTTGGCGAAAACATCACGGAACCCATCAATCAGTTCCCATGGATGGTCCTGGGGGGTCTGATCGGTGGCACCGTCTCCGCGCTGGTATTGTTACTGTTGAGGCTTGTGCACCAGGAATTCTACGAAAAGCTCTCACCGGCCATCGTCGCCGTCGTGCTGGCCATGGTAATGGGTTATTTTGTGGGACAATACATCCTGTTTTGGTGGCCCGGGGTCGACATCACCCTACGCATCAACGTCATCGCCTCGCTTGTTTTGATTTTCGGCTTCGTGGGCATTTATTTCGGCTTGACGCAGACAGGGAAGTGGGAATCGCTGATCTCGGCTGTCGCCAAACGCCATCCGGAATATGGCAGTCCGAAAATCATCGACACCAGCGTGATTATCGACGGGCGCATCGGCGACATCTGGGAAAGTGGGTTCATCGAGGGCACACTCCTCGTTCCCCGGTTTATTCTCAAGGAACTGCAACACATTGCCGACTCACCCGACGTGTTGCGCCGCGCCAAAGGACGCCGCGGGCTCGACATCCTCAACACTATGCAGGAGGGCGACAAAAAGGTAAACATCGTCATCGTCGATGACGACCCGCGCGGCGTTCACGAGGTGGACGGCAAACTGGTGGCGGTGGCTCGCGAGTACGGCGCCAGGATCATCACCAACGATTACAACCTCAACAAAGTCGCCCAGATCGAGGGCGTGCCCGTACTCAACATCAACGACCTGGCCAATGCCGTGAAGCCCGCCGTGCTCCCAGATGAGCGGATGGAGGTGAAGATCATCAAGGAAGGCAAAGAGGAATACCAGGGCGTGGGCTACCTTGAGGACGGCACCATGGTCGTCGTGGACGGTGGCAAGGACCACGTCGGCAGGAACGTCGCCGTGGTGGTGACGAGCGTGTTGCAGACCTCTGCCGGACGCATGATTTTCAGTAAGTTGAGCAACGTCATCTCGTGAAAATCCAGTTGATGATACCGGCCGCGGGCATGGGGCTGCGTCTCACCCACAACCGGCCCAAGGCCCTCGTGGACCTCGCCGGGGCCGCCTTGCTGGTGCACACGCTCAATCGCTTTATGCCCCTTGGACTCGTCGCCGGCGCCGTCATCGTCGTGCCGCCTGGCCATGAGAAGGCCTTCGAGGCCTGCCTCGACACCGCCTTTCCCGGCACACCCCTCACATTCGCCCACGGCGGCCCCAAACGCCAGGTCTCCGTGGCCAAGGGCCTCGAGCAGCTCGCTCACGACACCGACATCGTCGTCATTCACGACGCTGCGCGCCCCTTCGTCCCACAATCAGCCATCGAGGCGTCGTGCGAAGCCGCAGCCGAATGCGGCGCCGCCACCGTGGCCATTCCTTGCAGCGACACAATCCTCGAGGCGGACAGCGAGAATTACCTCGAGGCAACCCCGGCTCGGCAGTGGCTGTGGGCATGTCAAACCCCACAGACCTTTCGAGTCTCCGTGATTCGCAAGGCCCATGAAACCGCCCGCCGCGAAGGCTTCGCTGAAACCGACGACGCCTCGATCGTGCGGCGGGCCGGTGGACGGGTCAAACTGGTCATGGGGTCCCCACTCAATTTCAAAGTCACCACTCCTGCCGACTTAGCCCTGGCGGAATCGATGATCGAGCGAGGTCTGGTATGATCAGAGTCGGCATCGGATACGACCTACACCCACTTGTGGAAAGTCGCCGGCTCATTCTCGGAGGCGTTCACATCGAGTATGCTAAAGGCCTGATGGGTCATTCAGACGCCGATGCTTTGACCCACGCAATCATTGACGCCCTGCTCGGCGCCAGCGCCTTGGGCGCCATCGGTGAACACTTCCCCGAAACGGACCCCCAATACCAGAACGCAAACAGCATCAAACTCCTCGAGAAAACCGTCGAACTCGTCCATAAGGCCGGCTTCAAAGTCGTCAACGTGGACGCCAACATCATCGCCGACGAACCCCGGCTAGGCCCATACGTCGAAGAAATCTGCGCCACCCTCGCCGAACCCTTGCAAATAGCACCGGATTGCGTTTCTGTGAAGCCCCGAACCAACGAACGCTTCGGGCCCGAGGGAAAGGGCGAAGCCATCAGTACTCAGGCCATCGTGTTGATCGAAAGCAGGTAACGGCATATCGGGCGGCATGTTGCGCAGCACGGCGGGACAACTAGGCCCAGGGCTGTGTGAGATTCCTCGCTTCGCTCAGAATGACATGGGGGGTGATGCATAAAATGCTTGGGAAAAAGGAGCGGCTGGACAGGCTTGTCCAACGCCAGGCGGGTGTGACCCGATCCCAGGCGCAAGGGCTCATTCGCGCGGGCCGCGTATTGACCTCGAACGGCCAGCGGCTTGATAAGCCCGGCGCCTCTATACCGGAAAACACGGCCCTTCAGATTCGCGCAGGGCCCCGGTTCGTGAGTCGTGGCGGCGAGAAACTCGAGGCGGCCCTCGAGGGGTTCGAGCTTGATGTGCGCGGGGCCATCGCAATTGACGTCGGCGCGTCCACGGGTGGGTTTACTGACTGCCTGCTCGAGCGTGGCGCGGCCCGCGTGTACGCGGTCGACGTGGGCTACGGCCAACTGGCCTGGAAACTGCGCCAGGACCCCCGTGTTCTCGTCCTCGAGCGCACCAACATCCGCCACCTAAGGCCCGGGGACCTCCACGAGCGACCCACGTTTTTCACCGTCGACTGCTCGTTTATCTCCCTGCGCCTGGTGCTGCCCCCATTAAAGGCGCTCCTGGCCGAGGCTGCCGAAGGCGTCCTGTTGATCAAACCCCAATTCGAGGCGGGCAGGGAACAAGTCGGCCGGGACGGCGTCGTCCGTGACGCAAGCATACACGAGCAGGTGGTGGAAGGCGTCTTGACCGCCGCTCGGAAACTGGGATTCGCCTCAAAAGGTGTGATACCTTCACCATTGCTGGGCCCTGCGGGCAACAAGGAATTCCTGGCCCATATGTGGATAGAGTAGAGTTTACGAAGGGTCTTCCCCACTTCACCCTTCATAGTTTATACTTCTCGCCATGCTCGAAACGTTGCGGATAAAGAACTACGCGCTGATCGACGATATCGAGGTTGATTTTCGCAGTGGCTTCAACGTGCTGACCGGTGAGACCGGCGCCGGCAAGTCGATCATTGTGGATGCGCTGAACCTCGTACTGGGCACGCGTGCCTCGAGCGACGCCCTGCGCCAGGGCGCCGACAAGGCTCAGGTCGACGCCGTATTTCGGCTTGCGAAACCGTCCCGCCGCCTCACGAAGCTACTGAAAGAGCACGACATCGACTTCGAGAACGGCGAGCTCATTCTCTCGCGCGTGGTAACGGCTGAGGGTCGCAGTCGGGCACACGTTTCGGGCAGTCTGGTGCCCATTTCCGTTCTGGCCGAGATCGGCGACGAATTAGTCGACATGCACGGTCAACACGAACACCAATCACTGCTCAAACCAGATCGCCAACTCGACCTGCTCGATGCCTTCGCCGGAACGGAAGAAGCCGCCGTGAATCTGGCCACGGCTGTCGCTCAACTGCGTGAGCTGGACAGGGAAATCGCCGCGCTCGAATCGGACGAGCGCGGGCGCGCCCGGCACATCGAGTTTCGCCGCTTCGAGGTCAATGAGATCAATGCAGCCGAGCTGCAGCCCGGTGAAGAGGAGGAACTGAAGGCCCGGCGCAATCTCATCACCAACGCCGAGCAGATTTACACATTGGCCGCACATGCCCGGGCTGTGCTCTATGAGGGCGAAGCCACACCGGCCATTGATGCTATCGATGCCGCGTTGAAAGACATCGAGGAGCTCGGGGCCATCGACGATCGGTTTCAGCCGCTAGCCGACCCGCTGCTCACGGCACGCACGGAAATCGAGGAACTCGCCGCCGAAATGCGCAGCCATACCGAGGACCTCGGGTTCGACCCACACGAGCTCGAGACCCTCAACGAACGGATCGCCTTGATCGGCGACCTCAAACGTAAATACGGCGGCACTATCGAGGCCATTCTCGAATACCGCGACGAGGCACTCGACGAAATCGGCGCATTCGAGTCGCGCGACAAACGCCTCATCGAGACGCAGACCCAGCGCGATGCCCTGCGAGACCGCGCTGAAAAGGATGCGCTCGAACTGTCCAGGAAGCGCAAGGTGGCCGCGCGAAGACTGGACAAGCGCGTAACCACCACGCTTCAAGAACTGGGCATGAAACACGGACAGTTCGAGACCCGTATCGAAAGAGCCGGCCTCACGCCAAACGGCATCGACCGGGTCGAGTTCTTCCTGACGGCCAACCCGGGCGAGAAGGTGAAACCACTGCGCCAGGTTGCCTCGGGCGGCGAGATATCTCGCATCATGCTCGCGCTCAAAGCCGTCTTCGCCCACGCCGACAAGATTCCCACACTCATTTTCGACGAAATCGATGCCGGGGTAGGCGGACACACCGTCAAGAACGTCGCCAAGAAGCTCCGAGAGCTCGCCAGATTCCATCAGACTATCTGCGTGACCCACATCGCGCAAATCGCCGCCGCCGCCCAGGTCCATTACCACGCCACCAAGTCCATCCGCAAAGGCCGCACAATCACCGCCCTCATGTGCATAGAAGGCGACGCCCGCATCCAAGAAGTCGCCCGGTTACTCGACGGCTCGGTCTCCGAGGTCAGCCTCGAGCATGCCCGCGCCCTGCTCGGTGAGTAGCACGCTTTCCTCAGTGTTTGTGCCGTTTCTCGCTGAGTTGTTACTCGATCTGACCTGATGCCTCCGTAACGAACGCGGAGTCCTCTCGGTCCTCACGCGGTAAATCTCTGCACAACCCGGCTCTTGCCAGATTCACCGGCGCAGTGTGAATATCAAGCGCCGTAGCCGTTGGGGCCGGAGTACCAGAGGGTGTTTTCGCCCAGGATGGCCTCGATGTCGGCTCGTAGGGCAGGTGACGGGGCGACGCGGCAGGTGGGGGTGGCACGGACGGTGACTTCGTTGCGGTCGGGGGTGACGCAGTGGAGAAAGACGTCACAGCGGCCGGGCTTGGCGTCGAGGACGTCAATGAGGCGCTGGATCAGGCTATCGTCGAGGCCAACGGTGTTGACGCGGATGTGCGCAGCGCGAGCAAGACGCTTCTCAGCCTCGTCGGCGGGGAAAACGTCATCGGCGATGAGCCCGGGCCTGTCGTTGCGTAAGCTGACGCGCGCGGGGACCATGACGATCATGTCGGGGACGAGGAGTCCGGCGCGTTTCTCGAAAATATCGGAGAAGGCAGTTATTTCGCAATGCCCCTCGAGAGTCTCGAGAGTAAGGAAAGCCATCTGCTTGCCGCGCGAGGTAGTGTAGCGTTTGACATTGGCGATCATGCCACCAATGACGACGTTTTGGCCATCGCGAAGTTTGGGAATATCGCCGGCGCGAATGGTACTGAACCGCCGGACGGTGTCGGCGTACTTGGCTAGGGGATGACTGCTGACGTACAGGCCGAGCATCTCTTTCTCGAAAGCGAGGACCTGATTTTCAGGCCAATCGGGCAGGTCCGGTTTTTGGTGGAACGTGGGCGCGCTTTCATCCGAGCCCATGAGGTCGAACAATGACGTCTGCCCCATTTCGCGGTCGCGTTGTAATATCTGGCCTTCGCCGAGGGCATCATCGAGAGCAATCTCGACTTGGTGGCGGTTCCAGCCCGTGGAAGCGAGGGCGCCGGCCTTATTGAGGCTCTCAATGAGCCTGCGGTTGACGAGGCGACTGTCGACCCGGCTGCAGAACCCGAAGATGTCTTTGAAGGGGCCGCTGGCGTCGCGTTCGGCGACGATGGCTTCGGCAGGCCCCTCACCCACGTTCTTGACGGCGGTCAAACCAAAGCGGATGACGTCGTCCTCAACGGCGAAGCCGCGGCAGCTCTTGTTAACGTCGGGCGGTCGCACATCGATGCCCATACGCCGGCATTCCTCGACGTACTCGCCGACCTTCTCCAGGTTGCCCGATTCACTGGTGAGCAAGGCGGTCATGAACTCGACGGGATAGTTAGCCTTAAGGTAGGCGGTTTGATAGGCGATCAAGGCGTAAGCCATGCTGTGGGATTTATTGAAGCCGTAGCCGGCGAATTGTGCGATCTTGTCGAACAAGGCCGCGGCGCTTTTCTCGTCGATGTTGTTTTTCTGTGCCCCCTCCATAAACCTGCTGCGCTGCCGGGCCATGAGTTCGGCGCTCTTCTTCCCCATCGCGCGGCGCAGAATGTCGGCTTGGCCGAGCGTAAAGCCGGCCACGGCCTGGACGATCTGCATCACCTGTTCCTGGTAGAGCGCGACGCCATAGGTTTCCTTGAGAATGGGCTCGAGGAGTGGATGGTCGTATGCGATCTTGTCGGGGTTGCGTTTGGACTCGACGTAATGGTCCCTGAGCTGCATGGGCCCTGGCCGGAACAGGGCGATGAGTGCGCAGATTTCCTCGAGACTTTCCAAACCGATCCGCTTGGCGAGGTCGCGCATGCCTGCGCTTTCCAGTTGGAACACGCCGGTGGTCTTGCCGGAGCGAAGCAAGGCGTAGGTCTTGTCGTTATCGGGTTCAAGGTGGTCGATATCGATATCGATGCCGCGGCTTTCTTTGACAAACCGGGCCGCGTCGTGGATGACCGTGAGCGTACGCAGGCCGAGAATGTCCATCTTGAGCAGGCCGATCTTTTCAATGGCCTTCATGCCGACTTGGGTGGCGACCACGTCGCTGCCGGGCGCCTTGAACAAGGCGACGTGGTCGGTAAGCGGCTGGTCGCAGATGACGACCCCGGCCGCGTGGGTGCCGCAGTTGCCAATGAGACCCTCGAGGCGCGTGGCGAGTTGCCAGAGCCGGGCAACGTCCGGGTCCTCGCCGATGAGCTGTTTCAATTCCGGCTGGCGTGCCATGGCATCCGCGAGGGAGATCTTGAGTTCATCGGGGATGAGCTTGGCGATGCGGTCGACATCGGCATAGGGCATGGCAAGCACCCGGCCGACGTTTCGGATGACCTGCTTGGCCAGCATACGGCCAAAGGTGATGATCTGACTGACGTTGTCCTTGCCGTACTTTTGGCGGATGTATTCAATAACTTCCTCGCGGCGGATGTAGCAGAAGTCTAGGTCCAGGTCGGGCATCGTAACCCGTTCAGGGTTCAAAAACCGCTCGAACAGCAGCCCGTAGCGGATGGGGTCGATGTTCGTGATCCCGAGGGCATAGGCCACGAGACTGCCGGCGCCGGAGCCGCGCCCCGGCCCCACGGGAATGCCTTTCTCTCGGGCACGGGCGACGAAGTCCCACACCACCAGGAAGTAGTCTACAAACCCCATGGTTTCGATGACATCGAGCTCGAAATGGACCCGTTCGAGGTGCTCGGGCGAGGGATGGCCATCATAGCGGTCTTCGAGCCCAATCTGGGCCAGCTTGCGCAGGTAGTCCCTTTTTGAAATACCTTCAGGCGGGGCGAACTGAGGGATCAGGTGCTTGTCAAAAGGCAATTCGAGGTTGCAGCGATCGGCGATCTCCGCGGTATTGGCCAGCGCCTCGGGCCACTGCGGGAAGAGGTCCCGCATTTCATCAGGGCTGCGAAAGTAGAACTCCTCCGTAGGAAATCGGAACCGATCACTGTCCTCGATGCCGGCGTTGGTCTGGATGCACAGGAGCGCGTCGTGGACCTTAGCATCGGCCTTATCGAGGTAGTGGCAGTCATTCGAAGCTATTACCATGAGCCCGTGACGCTCGGCCAGTTCGACGAGGACGGGATTAACCCGCCTCTCGTCGGGCATGCCGTGGTCCATAATCTCGATGAGGAAGTTGTCCCGGCCAAAGATGTCGATGTACTTTTGAATAGTCGCATCGGCGCCGTCCAGGTCGTCATTGAGCACGTGGCGGGGGATTTTGCCACACAGGCATGCGCTCGATGCAATCAGGCCGTCATGGTATTGGGCCAGGAGTTCGTCATCCACGCGCGGCTTATAGTGATAGCCCTCGAGGTAGCCCCTCGAAGTAAGGCGGCAGAGGTTATGATAGCCGGTCTCGTTTTCGCACAGGACCAGGAGGTGGTCGTAGGAGGCCGAGGGCGTGCGAGCGGATTTGTCGTCCCGCCGCCCACGGGCCACGTACAGCTCGCAGCCGATAATCGGCTTGATCTCCGCCTGCTTGCAGGCCAGGAAAAACTCCACCACGCCAAACAGCGCGCCGTGGTCGGTAATGGCGCAGGCATCCATGCCGAATTGCTTGCAGCGCGCGAGCATTTCGGCGATTTTTAATGCGCCATCGAGCACGCTGTATTCGCTATGATTGTGAAGGTGTACGAACATTGATTTCATGCAAGCCACTCCCACAGCAAGCCCAACGCGGTCTGTGCGGCCTGGCGTTTGACGTCTTCACGCGAACCGCTGAACTGATGCCGGCTCACCCGGGTATCTCCTGCACCCGATACAGCAATGAACACCAGGCCCACAGGTTTTGCCGGCGTGCCGCCTGCCGGCCCGGCAATGCCCGTAACCGCCACCGCGAAGTCGGCGCCGAAGCGAGCCCGCGCGCCTTCGGCCATCTGCCGCGCGACCGGTTCACTCACCGCGCCATGAGTGGCGAGGTCGTCCATGGAAACGTTGAGGAACCTGACCTTAACCTCGTTGCTGTAGGCGATGATTCCACCCAGGAAATATTCCGAAGCGCCGGGAACGTCGGTAATACGGTGCGCGATGAGCCCTCCGGAGCACGATTCCGCTGCAGCGAGGGTAGACCCCAGCACGGTTAAACGTTCACCAATTAAGCCCTCGAGGGCCCCGGAACAAGCCACTGATCTCATTACTCCCAGACTTTGGGGACACATTACCGGGAACAGCAAGCCGTAGGTTTCGTGACGGTGCTACACTACCATCCGGCGCGAGTGCGGAGCAAGCGATATATGGCTATCAGCTTTCAGTTATCAGTCAATGCGGACAACTGGCAACTAATAACTGATTTGGGGTATGCTGTTGACAAATGATCGATGGTCTGTGCTCATTTCGCATGAACTGGTTTCTTCTTGCTTACTTCTTCTTTTCCCAAAGAAGAAGTAAGTGGTTGCCTCTCGTCGTGTTCGCACTGGCCGTGGCCGCGGAGACTGCGAGTGCCGAAGAAGGCCGGAGATGGAACGATCCAAGCGCTGGTCCCGGTCAACTCAAACCGAAAGTCGGGTATTTTCGGGACAAGAACGGGATCGTCACGATCACGAACCGCCTCGAAAAGTATCAGCGGCGCAAAGACTACGTGGAAATCGCCATCAAGTACGAGCGGATCGCCGTCCCGGAGCAGTACCGCAGGCTGGATTCGGCGAGCCGGTATTCCGCGGCGGGCATTGCGAACCTCGTCAAGCGGTACGCACGGCGATACAGGCTGAATGCAAATCTGATTTACGCGATCATTAAGGTGGAAAGTGATTTCAATCCCTACGCTCGGTCAACCAAGGGCGCGTGCGGCCTGATGCAGTTGATGCCGGCGACGGCCGCGGAGATGGGCGTGACCAACATCTTCGACCCGGCCCAGAACATCGCCGGAGGCACGCAGTATCTGGCCAAGCTGTTGAAATTGTTCAAGAACAACTTGCCCCAGGCGTTAGCTGCGTACAATGCCGGACCAAACGTGGTCAAGAGGCATGGCGGTGTCCCGCCGTACAAAGAGACGCAGAACTATGTGCGCGATGTGACGGCTTACACGCGCCGGTTTGCGCGCGAAGGCGTGGGAACCAGCTATCTGGCCAGGGCCTATAAAGGCGACCGCCCCTACCCCACGCTCTCCCCCAAAAGGCCCGCCAAGAAGTACTACACCGTCCACTTCAACAGCGGTTTGACCCAGCCCGCCGACGATGTTACGGATGAGGGCCCTTACTACTGCATCAAGTTTCGCAATCGCGTCGACCTCATCCGCAAAGAACACGTGGCCAAGATCGTGGCGCCGGCGTGAATGAGCCATCAGCGCTCAGCCATCAGCGAACTGAGCTCTAAGCACTCAGCACTGAGCACTAGATTAGAATTGAAGCTGCAGGATCACGCGCTGAAACTGGCCGCGCTCGACCTCGATGGTGCAGGCATCACGGGACCCCTCTGTGAGTTCAGTGTGCAGGGTTTCAGCAATGCGCAAGAGGTCTCTGCTGCTGCGGATGGGCGTAGCATCAATCGACGTGACCCGGTCACCGGGCTGAAGGCCGATCTGCTGCACGAAGTTGTCCACGAACGGGGTGTATGTCTCGTCGATCCAGAATCCGACGGGGCTTTCATCGAAAATGGGCTCGCGGTGCCACTTAGCTTGCCTCTGGTCGTATTCGTCGAGTAGTTCCGGATTCTCCTTGGCGCGCGGAATCAGGATCCAGATCAAGCCGGCAAAGGTGGTACGCGGAAAAGAGATTTCCTTACGGCTAACGGTTTGCTCCAAGAATCTGAATCGCATTTCGCGCACCCGTTCATCGCGTTTCACCGCGATCGTCAATGGAATGTCGGAGCCGGACTCAGAATCTTTGAGAAAGGCCTCGAACGCTTTCAGACCGGCCTGCTCGTCATGGATGTCGATGCCGTTGATGCGGACAATACAGTCATCCTGTCGGAGACAGAGCCTGGAAAGAACTGCCAGGGAAGGGCCCTCGGCGACAAAGAAACCTTGTTCTCGGCCTTCGCTTTCAGTTCCCAGGTAGGGTCGAGCTCCTGCTTGACCGGATAACCCACGGGCTTTTTCGGTCACGCCGGAGCGTGACCCTACCGTGGGCGGCTTGGATGAAGAGATGCGGACCAGTTGGCGCAGACGCTTGTTTACCTCATCGCGTGTAGCGACAATCAAGTCAAAGGGCGTGTGAGCCGTGGGCGGCTTGGATACGGTATCCGCCAATCGGTGCTGTTTATACAGCTTGAACCGGGTTTGCCAATCCATCGCCGCATCGCCGGCAAGCCCCCCCTCACGGAACGGCGCCGCGGTCAAAAGCCTGCCGGTATTGTCTTTAGCCACTGTAAGAAGGCGCCTCCCATCGGGGTGAAACACGGCGTAGCTTACGTCCGGCAGCGCGAAGAGTTCCCTGCCCGTTTCGGCATTCCAGATTTTCGCCTTGCCGGAAGAAACACCCACGATGCGCGTGCCGTCCGGGCTGAACGGCGCCTTGCTCACGCCGTCCACGCGTCCATCAAGCGCGGCCAGTGGCTCGGCGGTCTCCACGTTCCAAATCTGACCGGAATCATCGGTCGTGGTAAGGAGGCGACTTCCATCCGGACTCAACGCCACGTGGTCGAGCCACCGGTCGCTTGGAAACGTCGCTACTTCCGTCCCCGTGTTGGCGTCCCAAACTCTCGCCGCGTCATCTGAAGATGCGGTAACGATTTGCCCACCACCGGGGCTGAACGCCGCCCTGTATACGGTCATCGAGTGGCCCACCAAGTCAAGCTGCTCCGTCTCGGTCTCCGCATCCCACACTTTCGCAGTGCCATCGTCCGATGCCGTCACAATACGCGATCCGTCGGGGCTGAAGGCCACGTCGTTAACAGATGACGTGTGGCCTGCGAGCGTCGCAAGTATTTCGCGCTCCTCGACATCCCATATCCAAATGTTTGAAGAGAAGCCGGGTTCACTGAACACGGTCACAACACGCTTTCCGTCAGGGCTGATGGCCGCCCGGCTATAATCCGAAAAACTCACAAAGGAAGCCAGTTCCGCAAGCGTTTCCACGTCCCAGAGCTCGACGGAACCGGCGCTCGAGACAGTCACCAGGCGGGTCCCATCGGCGCTGAACTCGGCGCTGAAGAGCGACATGGACGGCCCGGCCAATGTGGGGGCGCCATCCGAGCTCACGTTGGCGTCCCACAGCTTCGCCGTTTTGTCCGAAGAGGCCGTGAGAATCCGCGCGCCATCCGGCGTGTAAGTGGCACGCACCACCCAATCATCATGGCCGGTCAGAGTCCCGAGAAGCGTACCTGTATCAGTGTCCCAAACTTTAGCGGTTCTGTCGCGCGAGGCCGTCACGACGCGCGCGCCGTCCGGGCTGAATACAACGTCTACCACGGCAGCTTCATGGCCGGCGAGCGTAGCGATAAGCGCGCCGGTTTGGGCGTCCCAGACCTTCGCCGTCTTATCAGACGACGCGGTCACAATACGCGCGCCGTTCGGACTAAACGCAGTGTGCAAGACACGATCCGAATGGCCCAATAATGAGAAGAGGCCGATGCCCGTTCTTGCGTGCCATACACGCACTGTGTTGTCACGTTCGTCTAGAAACGTGGTGAGGATACGGGTCCCATCCGGACTGAAGGTTGCTTCGTAGCAGTTGACTGCGGGTCTTGCTAAAGACGTGAGCATCCGATAGGACGAGGCATCCCACATCTTTGCAGTCCCGCGCCACGACGCCGTGAGAATCCGTGTACCTCTGGAACTGAAGCAGGCGCTACCTACGTTATTCTCGTGTCCCGTGAGGGTAGCGAGCACCGCGCCCGTTTTGGCATCCCACACCTTCGCCGTCTTATCGGGCGATGCTGTGACAATGCGCGCGCCGTCGGGGCTGAACGACGCGCAGTTCACGGCGCCGGCATGGTCTGTCAGCACGGCTAGTTCAGCGCCCGTGCGGGCATCCCAGACCCTCGCCGTCCCGTCGAACGACGCCGTCACAATGCGTGCGGCATCGGGACTGAATTCGACGCTTGTCAGGCCGTCCTCGTGCCCGGCGAGGGTAACCACCTCGAGACCTTTTTGAATATCCCAAACTCTCGCCGTGTTATCCCAAGAGGCAGTCACAAAGAGAGTGCCGTCCGGGCTGGCCGCCAGGTCGACGACTCTGTCTTCATGGCCTGTGAACGTGAAGAGGTCTTGATTGCATGATGCAAGCACATAGCCCCATTCCCAATTGCGCAGGTTCGTTGGCGCGCGCCACAATGCTTGAAGCGCCAGATCGTAGAACCCATCTTCGGCGTGTTTCTGCGCTAGAAGGACGCTCGAGCTATAGGACTCGCGCTCTACAAGTTGCCGCGCTCGATGTTCCTCTTCGCGGGCGCGTTGCTCATCCAACCGTGCTTGCAGCTCCTTTCCGTGGGCCGCAACAGCCCGGTCTCTTTCGTGGACGACGCGCAGGTAGGAAACAACGCCACCGATCAGGAGCACGCAAGCTGCAATGGCCGCCGTAGCAAGCATGGCCTTGTGTTTGCGGATGAACCGTCGGAACAAATCGCCCAACTTGTACTCGTAGCTATGAACCAGCGCGCCGGACTCAAAACGCTGAACTTCGTCCGCCAGTGCCTTAGCGGATTCGTAGCGCGCGGCTCGATCTCGTTGCATGGCCCGCCGACAGATGGCGGCCAGTTCCGGTGGCGCCGCCGGCTCCAAAGAGTGGATAGGAGGTGGGGCTTCCGTCATGACCCGCCACAGGGCGCTGTACATCGTGCCCCCCTCGAACGGTGCGTGGCCGGTCAGCAATTCATAGAGCACAGCGCCAAGGCTGTAGACGTCGGCCCGTTCGTCCATTTCATCAAGTTTACCTTCGGCCTGTTCCGGCGACATGTAGGCCGGCGTACCCAGCGCGTCTCCATAAGCGGACTTGGCAACCTCCTCTTCATCACCATCGGTTATGACGCGCAGTGTCTTCGCTAAGCCGTCGGCATGCACGTCTTGCTCGTTTTTGGACTTGGCAAGCCCCCAGTCCAGCACGACCGTCTCGCCGAATTCGCCCACCATAACGTTCCCAGGCTTGATATCCCGGTGAATGACGCCGCGACTGTGGGCATAGGCGATGGCCTGGCACAAGTCGGCAAAGTGAGGCAACAGCGCCAGGCGTTCCTCGAGCGAGTCAGCCTCCTCGACGGCCTCCGCCAGGGTCTTTCCCCTGACCAGCTTCATCGTGTAATACAGCGTACCGTCTCTGCGGTGGCCGAGTTCATAAACCGGCACAATGGATGGGTGCTCCAACTGACCGGTAATGCGCGCCTCCTGTAGAAATCGCTCCACATGAGATACGGGCAAGGCCTGGCTCGAGGAACCCTCAGGGCCCTCTGCAGGCAAGAGTTCTTTGAGTGCGATATCCCGTCTCAGGTGCTGGTCGTGAACCAGCAGTATTCTACCCATCCCGCCGCGGCCATATTCGGCCATTTGGGCGTACCGCCCCGGGCTTTCCTGAACGGCGGCAACCGAGTCCGCGTGCCCCCACGGCATGGCAGCGCCCGGCGCCGGTTCAACGCCACCTGATTGCGTCAGTACGATGCTGCCGCGAAAGACGTCGTAAATCCGTTCCTCGCCGCCGAATGCGGCAAGCGTCGCAGCGACGTCGCCATGATGCGCCTGAACGGCCCGCTCGACAAAACCGGCGACACGATCCCGGTCCCGCGCTGAGAGCGCGCCCGCTTTGACAAGCTGATCGGACAGATCACGAGCAGGGTCCGCCGCCCAGGCTACGGCCGCCTTGGCCAACTGCGTGGGCGTGAGTTGCATAAGCTGGACGGCAAAAACGCCGAAGAGCAGATTCCGATCGCGGTCCATTGAATCCTTTACGTAGTCTCTACACCACCAAGGAGCGTAACGAAACATACCGCGTAATCCAGACAAGTATTTCCAAAGTCGGCACGCTAATTCAATGCCGCCGCCAACGGTGCACAGTGCACGGTGCACGGTGCACAGTTGAAAAGGGGGTTAGGTCTGTGGTATGTTTGAAGCCCGTTAGGGGAACGGGACATTTCCTCCTGCCTTCTAACCTGTGTTAAATCAATGTGTTAGGGGCCGTTTTGCATTTAAGGGTGGTACTGCGCAATGACTTCGGCTCTGGCCCCGAACGTTTTGGCAGTGGTTCCGGCCCGTTTTGCCTCGACCCGATTCCCCGGAAAGATCATCGCTCCCCTTTGTGGCAAACCGCTGGTTCTGCACACCTACGAGCAGGCACGTCGAGCAGCACAGGTCCGTGAAGCGGTCATCGCGACCGATGATCGACGGGTTCTGGAGGCCTTGGCGCCTTTTGACGCGCGGGTCGTGATGACACGGGCGGACCATGCGTCGGGCACAGACCGCATCGCCGAAGTAGCCGCGGGGGCGGACGCGGACATCATCGTCAATGTTCAGGGCGATGAGCCATTGATCGACCCGGATACGATCGATGCGGCCGTTGGCGCGTTGCTTGAGAGTCCGGACGTGCCCATGTCCACGGCACGGCGCTTGATCACCGAGCGCGGGAAGATCGAAGACCCAAACGTCGTCAAGGTCGTGTGCGATGCGCGCGGCCGGGCGCTGTATTTCTCACGCAGCCCTATCCCCCACATTCGGGACGCGGAGGACCGGCAAGGCGCACCGCGGTGTTACTGGCAACATATCGGCCTGTATGTCTACCGTCGTGATTTCTTGTTGCGTTACGCCAAAATGGATCAAACGCCTCTCGAGCGGCTCGAGAAACTCGAGCAACTGCGCGTGCTCGAGAACGGCTTTCCCATTGCCGTGATACAGACCGAATACGAGTGCATTGGCGTGGACACACCGGAGGATTTGGAGCGAGTGCGAGGGCTTATGGAGGAACAGAAAGGGACGTAGATGCCGAAGTATGTGTTTGTGACGGGTGGAGTCGTGTCGTCGGTAGGCAAAGGGATTCTGGCGGCGAGTTTGGGCCTGCTGCTGGAGGCGCGTGGGCTCAAGATCGCCATGATGAAGCTCGATCCCTACATCAACGTGGACCCAGGCACAATGAACCCCTACGAGCACGGGGAAGTGTTCGTGACTGATGACGGCGCGGAGACGGACCTGGACCTGGGACATTATCAGCGCTTCACCCACGCCAACCTGTCGCAGAAGAGCAATGTCACCACGGGCGGCATCTACAACGCCGTCATCCAAAAAGAGCGGCGCGGCGAGTATCTGGGCAAGACGGTCCAGGTGATTCCCCACATTACCGACGAGATCAAGTCCCGAATCCGGATGCTGACAACCGAATTGGAAAGCGACACGGACGTGGCCATCATCGAGACAGGCGGCACCGTCGGCGATATCGAGGGCCTGCCCTTTCTCGAGGCCATTCGGCAGTTCGGCCTCGACATGGGGCCTCAGGAGTGCTGCTACGTGCACGTGACGCTGCTGCCTTTCATCGAGGCCTCCGGCGAGCTCAAAACCAAGCCCACGCAACACAGTGTGCGCGCGCTGCGGGACATCGGTATTCAACCGAACATAATTGTGTGCCGGACGGGAACCTATAAACTCGGGCCGGACCAGCGCGCCAAGATCGCACTGTTCTGCAATGTCGGCAATGAGGCCATCATCGGCGCCGAGGACATCTCGCCGCTTTACGCCATTCCGCTCAACTTCAAGCGCCAGGGTCTGGACGACACGGTGCTCCGCGCGCTCGCGATGGACGCGCCACCGGGGAACCTCGACGAGTGGCGTGCGATGGTGGATAAACTGGAAAGCCTGACTGATGAGGTCCACATTGCGGCCGTGGGCAAGTACGTGGCGCATAACGACGCCTACAAGAGCATCAATGAGGCCTTCGTGCACGCGGGCATCGCCAATGGCTGCCACGTGCGCCTGGAATGGGTCGATGCGGCACAGTTCGAGCTGGGCGCGGCGCCCGAGAGCGTGTTGAAGGACTACGACGGCGTTCTCATCGGTCCAGGCTTTGGCAAGCGGGGTATCGAAGGGAAGATCAAGGCGGTGGAATACGTCCGCGAGCACAAAAGACCGTTCATGGGGATTTGCCTTGGGATGCAAATCGCGGTCATCGAAATGGCCCGCCATTGCTTGAGGCTGTCCGATGCGACCTCGACGGAATTCGATGCCCAGACCCCTGACCCGGTGATTTCGCTCTTGTCCGAGCAGCGCGTCATTAAGGACATGGGCGGCACGATGCGTTTGGGCGCGTACCGTTGCGACCTTAAGCCCGGCACCAAAGCCAGTGAAGCGTATGGAACCGACGTGATCTACGAGCGCCACCGGCACCGCTACGAGTTCAATAATGCCTACCGCCTGCGGCTCGAAGACGAGGCCGGGCTCGTGGTAAGCGGCACCCACACCCGAGGCGGCCATGAGCTGGTCGAAATCGCCGAACTAAGAGACCATCCCTGGTTTTGCGCTTCACAATTTCACCCCGAGTTCAAAAGCACGCCATTGTTCCCCCAGCCGCTGTTTCGCGAGTTCGTGAAGGCCGCCAAGGCACAACGGAGGTCCAATGGATAGCGCCGAGGCGAGACGGGGCCTCCAGTTGGCCTTATCGCACCGTGCGAAGGCCCTGTCCTCCTGCGAAGAATGCGCGCACGAGCTCGCAGTTGGAATCATAGACCAAGCCCGGCACGATGCGTTGCACGAGGACTACCAGGCGCACATCAAGGACGCCGAGGCCCAGATCGCACGCCTGCGCGACACCGTGCGGACCGAATCAGTGCGCCTGGCCAACGAACTGCGCATGGCGCTCGACGAAAAGGAACGGCTCCGGGCCAGTGTACGTGCCGGGCGCACCTCTCCTCAGGCCGCGAACAAAACCGCACGGCGCCTTGCCGCGCGCATCGAGGCCTTGCGCACATCCATCGCAGAGTTCAATGCGCTTCATGCCGCAAGGACACCCGATGCCCTCGGCGGCTTCATCGACCTTGCCCTGGAACGCTACAGTCCGGTGATGCAGGAAGAGCCCCGCCCACAGCCGAAGGCCGCGCCCCAGACGAACCGGCCCTATTCAGCGGCCATTATCCTGCTTGCGGCCGCAGCAGGCCTGGTCATCGTGGTGTTTCTTGTCTCCCCGATCATACCCATTGGCGGCGAAGTCCGATGCGACGCAAAACTGTCCGGATCATCGTCCCACACCATCCTCCTGACCTGTCACAACGACAGGAAGGTCCCCATCACCTTCCATGTCCTCTGGCCCGAAGGCCGCCCTGAACGCTCCAAACGGTACAACGCATCCACGCAATACGGCCTAACCCTCTACGTGCGCGAGGAAGGCGACGCCCAATGGCGCTTAATGCCCACCCCTGAAGGCTGCTGGCGCCATCACGGCCTACCCATACCCGGCCAAAGCACCTTCACCATCGACCCCGGTTTTTCCCTCGACCTGACCCTCGACGCACGCCGGCTCACCCACCTTGGCACAACCCCCCAAGCCATCAAACTCGAGTTCGCCCGCAGCGACGGGCACCTTATCACCACCTTCCAAACCGACCTCGCCTTCTGACCGCGCATGTCAGCGCAGGCTTATTACTTGTCTAGTGCAGAAAAACGCGCGATATGAGAAAATCCCGTAATGATGTAGGCAGTAGAAACTTAGCACACGTTTTCACAAATACGATGACGTATGAGCAGGAATAGAAACCTTTTTGGGCAAGATTGACAGGACGTAATGGATGAATCATGTAAATTGTCCAAAAATACGTGACCTAACTTACGAAATGGAGTATTGAGGCAGACCCGCTTCCGTGCCGTTGGGGGCATTGGTCCGGGCAAAGGGCGCATGTTACAGCGTGACGTGCGAATGGACTGGGCACGCCGGGGATGGTATACTTGTTGGTAGGTGGAGATTACGAGGAGCCGCCGCGGCCGCGGTGGTCGGAGGCGTCGAGGGCGAATTCAGCCAAACCAGACCCGAATGTGGTGCGTATTCGAAGCAGGTGATGTAGCATGCTTTGCGAGAAATGCCATAAGAACCTGGCAACGGTTCGCTACGCGGAAGTGGTGGATGGCAAGGTGAAAGACCTGAACCTCTGCCCGGAATGCTTAGCAAAGCACCAGAAGGAGGCGGTGGTGGGATTCGAGTTGGCGAAACCGGGCCCGGTGCCGTCCCGCAGGCAGGCGGCGTCAAAGAGGGAACACAGGGCGGATTTGGTGCGTGAGCGGTGCAAGTCGTGCGGCCAAACGCTTGGTCAAGTGCTCGAGTCGGGCAAGGTGGGCTGCAGCACGTGCTACGAGACGTTTGCAGAGCAGGTCGAGTCGATCCTGGAAGGGCTGCACATGGGTATGCGGCACCGAGGCAAGGTGCCCCATGTAGATGATAGCCGGGCCCGCGTGCGGGCGGGCCTGCAAACCAAACGGGCCTTGTTGCGTGGCGCGCTACGCACGGAGGATTACGAGGAGGCTGCGCATCTTCGCGACGAAATCCGTGTTTTGGAAAAGGAACTGGGCGCGGCGGAGAGAGAGGGCTAAGGCATGGTGGAGACATTGCTCGATAAAGCACCGCTGTGGCTCGCCGGGGATGGCCCTGAGGCTTCCGTGGTTGTAGCAAGCGAGTGCAGCCTCCTGCGTAATCTGGCGGACTTCCCGTTTCCAGCGCGTTGCTCGGAAGAGGAGCGGCGATCCATCGAGGAGCGTATGATGGACGTGTTGGAGCGCGTGGACCTGCTCGCCAACGGCCAGTACTGTCCCCTGTCAACTTCGCTGCTGGCGGGTAACTCGAGCGAGGAGCGTTTGTTAGCGGAACGATTCCTGGCAGAGCGATTACTTATGGAACGGCGGCTCGTCGCATTTTACCAAATCCAGGCCAAAGGTCCACGTGGGAGAATGCGGTTTGAAGCGCCCGCGGGGGCCTATGTGGCCGAGGACCAGAGTATGAGCATCATGGTCAATGGGGCTGACCACATGTGCATGCGGGTGCTGGCTTCGGGCCTGCAGCTTCTGGAGGTTTGGGCCCGCCTGAACCTGGTAGACGATACATTGGCAGGCGCGTTGGATTTTGCGTTTGACGACCGCTATGGCTACTTCACAAGCGACCTGGGCCATGTTGGTACGGGGCTGAAGGCCAGCGTGATTCTGCACCTGCCGGGGTTGGCCATGGTCAACAAGATAGATGAAGTCGATCAGCTTGCACGGGAACGACATCAGATACTTCGCGGGTTGAAACCGACTATTGCCTTCCAGATCGAGGGGGTGGCAAGGGGGCTGTCCCAGTTGTGGCCTAAAGCCGGGAAAAAGCGTTCTAAGGGCGGGTCTGATGCCCGGTCCTCGCCGGAAGCCAAGGCGGTCAGTGAGGCCCTGTACAGCGACTGGTACGGCGTGCTGTATGGGGCGGTGGCCGAAGCCGAGGGCGACCTGTACCTGCTATCCAATACGTGCACGCTGGGCATCTCGGAAGAAGAGACCCTCTTTCACCTGCGGCATCTGGCCGGGGATATTATCGCGCGCGAGGAGGAAGCGCGCCAGACCATTCAACAAGAAGACCGGCTCCGTCTTGAAGACCGGGTGGCCCGGGCTCTAGGCTTGGCACGCAAAGCGCGACTACTGGAGTTTTCGGAGGCGCTGGCGTTGCTCTCTTCGATACGGCTGGGCGTGGCTACGGGATTAGTCGAGGACTATTCGATACAGCATGTGAATGAGCTCTTAATAGCTTCGCAAGGCTTTCATATCAGAATGAAGACAGGACAGGACTGCGACGAATTGACATTAGGCACGAAGCGGGCGGACCTATTCCGGACGCGTTTTTCTCCGGACTGAGGGTCGCGCGCAGGGGCGTCTGAGGCCGCGGGCACCTATCTCCTACAGTGACATGGGTCTCAAGCGAGTCGAGTGCTGTGGCCCCGGGAGCGAGTGCACGATAGGCACATGTCGCAGTCGATACCGAGAGGATCATAAGGAGCTATGTGGGAACGATTCACGGAACGGGCAAAACACGTTGTAAGCGCGGCGCGCGAGGAGGCGACGCGCCTGGGCAGTGAATATGTGCGCACCGAGCACATCCTGCTGGGGCTGTGTCGCGAGCCCGAGGGAATCGCAGCGCGGGCGCTGGAGAACCTGGGCGTGGACATCGACGCGCTGGCCCTCGAGATCGAGCAGCAGGTCCAGCCGGGCACTGCCGTGGTGTCGGGTGATGACATTTCCTTTACGCCACGGGCCAAGAAGGTACTGGAGTTGGCGGTCGACGAGGCCCGGCGGTTTAACCACAGCTATATTGGCACAGAGCACATCCTGCTTGGGTTGCTTAAAGAAGGCGAAGGCATTGCTGCGAAGGTGCTGCAGGACATGAAGGTTGATCTCGGGCGCATCCAGGCCGAGGTGATTCGGCTGCTGGGGGATCAAAGCCGGCCGGGCGCGGCGCAAACGGCCGGGGGCCGCAAATCGCAAACGCCCGCCCTGGATGCGTTTGGGCGTGACCTGACAGTACTGGCCCGCGAAGACAAACTGGACCCGGTCATCGGACGTGAAGAGGAGATCGAGCGGGTGATCCAGGTGCTGAGCCGCCGGACTAAGAACAATCCCGTCCTGATTGGCGAGGCGGGCGTGGGCAAGACGGCCATTGTGGAAGGCTTGGCCCAGGCCATCGTCGCCGGCAACGTGCCGGACCTCCTGCTGGATCGGCGCGTGCTCACACTCGACCTGGCTGGAGTCGTTGCAGGCACGAAGTATCGCGGCCAGTTCGAGGAACGTCTCAAAGCGGTGATGAAGGAAATCCGCCGCGCCGACAACATCATACTGTTTATCGACGAATTGCATACAATCGTCGGTGCCGGCGCTGCCGAAGGCGCCGTGGACGCGGCCAATATGCTCAAGCCGGCGCTGTCCCGGGGCGAATTGCAGTGTATCGGCGCGACTACGATGGATGAATACCGCAAGCACATTGAGAAAGACGCGGCGCTGGCACGTCGGTTTCAGACGATCCTCGTGGATGCCCCGACCGTCGAACAGACGGTCGAGATCATCACGGGGCTGCGGGACAAGTATGAAGCCCATCACCGGGTGAAGTTCTCCGACGAGGCCATTGTGGCCGCGGCCAAACTGTCCAACCAGTACATCACCGATCGGTTCTTG
>CAYRLQ010000003.1:0-40309 GCA_964425145.1 uncultured Nitrospiraceae bacterium | reverse complement strand
GGGCCCTGTCCTTCGAGCCGCCGCGCTACCTCGTGCTCGAGTTGCCCGAATCCGACGCGCCCGAGCAGTTCGTCCTGGCACGCACCTTCACGGTCGAGGGCAAGGACAACATGATTGCGTGGATGGCCGGCGGCTGCGATGGCGACCACTACGGCCGGCTCACGGTTTACCGCCTGCCCAAGGCTCGCAACATCTACGGGCCCAACCAGGCCAAGGGCCGCTTCAATCAGGACCCGGATATCTCCGCCTTTATGACGCTCATGGGCCAGTTGGGGTCGGCCGTGATCCAGAGCCCAGTGCTCGCCATCCCCATCGAGCAAGGCCTCTTATATCTACAGTCACTGTACGTCGAGGACCCGCAGGTCAAGATTCCCGAACTAAAGCAGATCATCCTGGGCCACGGCGACCGTGTAGCCATGGCGCCCAGCATCGATGAGGCCCTGAACAAACTCTTCGGCGAACGGCCACCGGTCCCTACACCGTCCCA
This sequence comes from uncultured Nitrospiraceae bacterium, assembly GCA_964425145.1. Lineage (GTDB taxonomy): Bacteria > Hydrogenedentota > Hydrogenedentia > Hydrogenedentales > SLHB01 > CAYRLQ01. Next base: position 39,822 of record CAYRLQ010000003.1, on the reverse strand, counting down.
GGCGATGGTCCCACTACAGCCCCCAACCGAACCCTACGGCGAGGCACGGCAACTCTACCAACAGGCCCGGGAGCGCTTGAAAGAGGGCGACTGGGCGGCGTTTGGCGAAGCGTTCGACTCCTTGGGCCGCATTCTGGGGATTACTGATCGATAACAGTTCACGGGGCAAATTCGGAGAGAAACCTTTTTGGACAGGATTGACAAGATTCATAAGATAGAGAAGCAGAATCTTGTAAATCATGTGAATCCTGTCAAAAAATCCGTAACGGAACTTTTGAGCCAGAGCACTAAGGTTTGGGTGGCTTCGGCAGTGGCGAAGGCTCGCGCGGGATTTGCTTGGGCCCATTGACCCATGCCACGCCGCCGTACAGCCCCGCCGTGCTGATGTCAATGGGCTCGAAGCCCAGCGCGATGGCGGGCGACTCGGGTTTCAAGCGGAAGTCAAGATGCTCGGCATCCTCGAAGAGGGGGTCGGCGATAATCGAGAGGACGTCGTACCCTTTGGCCTGCCACTCTTCAAGGCTGTGGCTGGCGAAGTTGATTTCCGCCCCGGAGGTGTCCCAGTAGCAGTTGTAGTCCAGCTTGTAGTTGCCGTTTTTCCAATTGCTGCCGAGCAACCGGCCGTTGTTGAAGTAGACAATGTTCCGCTCGAGGAGGAACGAGATGTGGTCCTCCTCGCGGGAACGGATAATCTGCCCTTCCCAGGAAAAGGCGAAGATGTTGTTACGCACCAGGTTCTCACGCCCGTAGTGTTGGTGGAACCCGCCCGTTTTCGTGTTATATACCACGTTGTTCTCGATGAGGAGGTCCGAGCTGCCCTCGTCCGGGTAAATGCCCCAGCCGCCGTAGAGGAAGGAGCGCACGTCGTGGATCAGGTTGTAGCGCAGGACCGTGCCCGGCGCGATGCCGAGCGTGTAGATACCGCCCATATCGCTCAACACTTCGAAGCCCAAGTGGTGTATGTGGTTGTACTCGATGATGTTGTGGTGGGCGGAACTCGGCGCGTAGCCCCACGACCACCCCACGGAAACGCCCGTGTAGAACAAGTCCGAAATCTCGTTGTGCGAGGCGGTGTTGTGTGAACTGCGCCCGATCCAAACGCCCACGGCCGACCGAAAAATCCTACCCCCATCGTGAATCCAATTGTTGTCGACCAGGTTATGCTCGGCCGCTTCATCCTCGGAGGCCGGGCTGCCACCCTCGCCGATGCGCACGCCGCCCGCACCCAGGTCGTGGCAGTGATTGCGGGCCACCCGGTTGCCCTTGCACCCCGCGCGGAGCCAAATGGCGTAGGTGCCCACGTGCGCGATGGTGCAGCCCTCGATGGAACACCGCCTTGCGCCCGTGGCCTGGATGGCCGCGGGTACGCTGAACGCGGCCTGGGCGTCGCTGTGGCCTCCTGCGGCGACTGTGAATTCTGAATACTGAAACGTGAGCCCTCTGAAATGCACGTGCTCAACGAACTTGCCTTCGGTCGGCACGCCTTCGAACACGACGAACTGCCTGGCCAGCGGTGCGATGACCTCGGCCTGCGTCATGTCCTGCCCCTCAAGCGGGTGGTAATAGAGCCTGCCCGTCTTGCGGTTCAGGCACCATTCTCCCGGGGCGTCCAGCGCCTCGAAAATGTGCGACACGTAATAGCGCTGCTTCGGCCGCCACCGCATGTAATCCCACCGCGCCGGCCCGGTGAAGTTGACGATATGGTTATCCTCATCGATCGATGCGATCCGCATCAGCGATGTCGCCCAGGAGTGGAACACCACGACGACGGCGTCCTCGAGGTTGTCCCATGGCTGAATGTCGCCGGGCGCGTACTCGAAGGCGGTGTTGCCCCGTTGGGTCTCCTTGCCCGTCGCCGGGTCCTTGAGTGCCGGCGCCTTGCCTTGAGTGTAAAAGTAGCCCTCATTAGGCATGCGGGCCGGCTCGCACCGTTCGCCATTGACCCACAATGCGCTGAAATCCCACGTGCCCGCTTTCACCTCGGGAATCTCGGCAACCCACAAATCGCCCTCCTGCCGCCACCCTCGAATCCGGCGTCCGCCACTGATGAGCGGTGTCTCGTCCGGATAGGCCGCAACCGTCACCGGGGCGTCCGGGGCGCCTGAGTCCTCCGGCGTCAACACCAGCGGCGCCGGCTGTGAATACGTCCCACCGCGGACCAGCACCTGAACGGCGCCTTGCACCGCTCCGGAGGCCTTCAGGGCGCGAATCGCCGACCGGGCCCCTGCCAGGCTCGCAAGCGGGCCGTCCGTACCATCCGCATTCGGCTCCGGGAGCCTCCCCGACCATGCATCGTTCCCATCCGTCGCCACGTACAGCGTGGTTACCCCATCCTCCTCCGAAGTTGCGCACAACGCCAAACCCAGAAAAACTGCCGCACAAATCGTCCAACCCCGTTGCGAAAACATTCAAATCCTCCTCACTGTCACCCGGGTGACACTGCGCCGCCACATTACAATGCGCCGAAAAACACGTCTCCAGCATAGACCGCTCTCAATTGCGATTCAACAGCTTTGCGCGGCCACGCTGCAGTGGACGGCCGAAGCGGTTATCCACGGCGAGGCTCCTCCGATCCACCTGCCTGAGACCCTTCAAGCGCCGGAAGAACGGAATCAGCAGCCCCGCCCTTGTCAAGCCAGTTGAGAACGCTGCGAAGGAGTCTCAGCCTGAGAGACTCGTTCTTCCGCCTCAGCGAGGGATAGGGATATGGGTCTTTCCCCTCGGGGATCAGGGCCCTGCCACAGCGGCTGCAGAAGTTAGCCTCTTCATCGAGTATAGCATTGCCACACTCGCAGATCAGCCCCAATGCCTTTGTGCAAAACGGGCAATAGCGAAAAGGGGGATCATGCTCGGGTATCCGCTCATGGCAGCTCGGGCACTCAACCGGGCCGGAATCTACAGACTCACTGCCGCGCGGTATGGCTACAATACTGCGATTAGCGAAATCCCCCTTGATAATCGCGTTCGAGTCATGCTTCCAGAATTGAACCAGCTTCCACACACCCATCAGCGACTTTTTACGCATCGTCCCATAGCGGCCCTTCTCAAGCGCCGAGACCGTTGCCTGACTTACTTTGAGGATGTCTGCAACCTCTTTCTGGCTCAGTCGCCGCGCCCGGCGCAAGTCGCGAAATTCCTTTCGCAGGGCATTTATGTCAATGTCGATGAGCTTGGCATCGGCAAATGTCTCAGGACCATCATTACGTTCCATGGTCAATCACTCCATTCCGGATTCTGGCCACTACTCTCCATTACAAATCGACGATTCTGATACGCAATCCTCAGCGTCGCCGATTCCTGCTAGCATCCTATACATTATCTTGTATCTTTCCTTGTATCAAGTACTATATATCATAATCTGAGTCGTTTGTCAAGTGAAAAAGCGATAATAATTAGATTCCGTTACCTTCTATTGACATTCTGCTCACGAAGAGCGGATACTGTAAAAGTCTTATGCGTCGGCGTCAATTCCTGTAAAAAAACCTTGACTTCCCTCTATTCGAGTGCTATTCTGCTAACGCACGATTAACGCGCACAGAGCTGCACGTTCAACGATGGAGGCACAGTACGATGAAGACTCGAAGAGCCGACAACGCACCGGCATTACTCATCGACATGAACTGGCCGGACAAAGTGAGGGTCTACGGAATCCCGGTCAAACTCCAGCCAAAGCAGTGGGACCTCCTCGTACTTCTGGCCTCCCGTCCTGGACGGTTCTGCCGCTACGAGCTAATTTATAAAACGCTCTGGCCGGACTCCATCGTCGAAAACAACCAGATGCATTTCCAAAAATCCAGGCTCAAAGCCAAGCTCGAAGCCGCGCTCCGGGGGAGGGCGAGACTCCTGTCGAGCCGCACCCGCCCCGACGGCTCGACAGGAGTCTCGCCCTCCCCCGTCGAGTGGATAATCACACTTCCAAGACGCGGATTTGTGCTCAACCTGAAAGCATCCCAGATTCTCATCCGCCCGTATCGCTAGCAGGGGGATGTGGCGATGTTTGCCAGATAGGGAGATATCCCCCCATCTCTCTACATCTCCATATCCCTCAGGGGCTCGCGGCAAAGTGGCGTAGGGCCTGAAGGGCGGCGCGGAAGTCCTCGGGCGGGGGCTCGGTGAAAGCCATGTGGTCGCCGGTGGCAGGGTGGTCGATGCTCGTAGCCCTGCCAGCATGTCCGGCGGCGTTGAAGGTTTAATGAACCACGGACAAGAAACGTTGACTATCGGCTGTTCCGTGGGCAACAATGGTGAGCCAGCCTGTCATATCGCGCAGGCAATTCCGGAGGAATCGAGATGCAAGCTTATAGATTGAAAACCATCATTGGCGAGGACCACAGGATCGAGGTGCCTGCCGAGATCCCGCCCGTAGAAGCCGAAGTTATTATTCTCGTGCCTGATGAGGCCATCGAGGCGTTCGAGGACCGTGTTGATGTTGAGGCCGCGGAACGTATACTCGATGATCCTCACGAAGTTCCCATGCCGTACGAGGAGGCACGCAAAGACCTAGGTTTGGCATGACCTATCATATACAGATCACGCCCTCAGCAAAAAAGACTCTTGGTAACCGTTCACGGGGGTATTTCGTACTGTGTACACAAAAACAAGCCTTTGAAACCGCGGATCTACGCGGATACACGCGGATTTTTGTCTTCGATTGCCATTCAATCCGCGCAATCCGCGGTAGAATGGCCTCTTGAGCGTACTTTCGCTAAGAAAAATATGAAATGTGTCCGTGAACGCTTACGACTTTTGCAAGGCTCGATACGGCTCTTGGGAAACGAATTGACGAGCGAATTCGCGCCCTTGCCCAAACTCCGAAGCCCAAGGACGCCAAGCCGCTCAAAAGCAGGGGAAAAAGGATTGATGCGTGTCCGCGTCGGGAACTACCGCATCGTATACCAGATTCGAAAAGAAGAAATGGTGATTGTCATAGTCCGGGTTGGTCACAGACGGGAAGTATATAGGCAATAAAACCATTCACAATGCAGTTTTCCGCCTCCGTGCTCTTCCTGGGCCTGGCCGCGACTTGATAAAATGGGGCTAAGTACAGCTCAACGCAAAAAGGGCAACAGAATACAAAATGGGGATGCGTGGCACCCTCAAACTCGTTTGAGGATGTAAGGTCTGTAGTCGCAGCACCTTAAGACACCCTCAAGCTAGCGCTTGAGGGTACCACGAGCCTTGTTTTTGCACAAGGACTTTTGTACACTGCTGTCCATGGACAAGGCTCTTTTCGCATGGGTTGGAATGGCCGACCTCGAGGCCTCTCGAAAACACGAGGAGGGGGAACTCGGCCCTATCGGCCAGGCTGTCCCTCCGGACCATTACGACAGGGTTGTGCTCCTCTCCGATCACGAAGGCGGCACGACCAAGAGATATGTGGAATGGCTGCGAGAACGGTGCAGCGCCGCAATAGACGTTAGCGAAGCACGGCTAACCAGCCCGACGAACTTCGGCGAGATATACGAGACCGTAGTGCGCACCTTGGAAGGTTTCCTGGCAAAGCACGGGGATGACTACGAACTCGTTTTTCATCTGAGTCCCGGAACGCCCGCAATGGCAGCGGTATGGATAATCGTCTCGAAGACAAGATTCCCTGCGACACTCATCGAGTCCTCGCGTGACCACGGCATCCGCATTGCCTCCGTTCCTTTCGATATCTCGGTGGATTACATCCCAGACCTCCTGCGAAAGCCCGATGAGGACCTTGTGCGTCTCTCGCAAGGGTTGTCGCCTAACGCACCCGAGTTTGAAGACATCGTCCACCGGTGCGTCCCCATGAAGCGTCTCATTGCCAAAGCGCGTCGGGTCGCGCCCCGGCACATACCGGTTCTTATTCTTGGCGAATCTGGTACGGGCAAGGAATTGCTGGCGCGGGCCATACACAAGTCGAGTGCCGCGAAGGATGGGCGGTTTGTGGCTGTCAACTGCGGCGCCATTCCGAAGGAACTCGTAGAGGCCGAGCTCTTCGGGCACGACAAGGGAGCGTTTACAGGGGCGACCGCGGCAAGGCCCGGCTACATTGAAGATGCTTCGGGAGGCACGCTGTTTCTCGACGAGGTAGGCGAACTCCCTCAATCCGCGCAGGTAAAGCTCCTTCGCGTGCTCCAAGAGAAGCAGGTCGTACGCGTGGGTTCAACGAAGCCAAGGGATGTGAACTTCCGACTGATTGCGGCTACAAACAGAAACCTACCGGAGGATGTGGCCGAGAATCGATTCAGGGAGGACCTGTTCCATCGGATCGCGGTGGCCGTGTTGCATGTGCCCCCATTGAGGGAACGGGAAGGCGATCTTGGATTGCTGATCGACGCTCTCATGGCGCAGATAAACAGCGAAGCTGAAACTCAACCGGGTTATGAACACAAGAAGATTTCTGCTTCCGCAAAGAACCTTCTGCTTCGGCATCCGTGGCCTGGGAACGTACGAGAACTCATGAACACGCTACAGCGTGCCGCTGTTTGGTCAGCCGGCCCTGTAATCGATGTACGGGACGCTCAGGAAGCGATCTTGCCCATTCCCCGAAAAAACTCGGCGGATGTGTTGGGGCGGCCTTTGGGAGAAAGCCTGAATCTACAGGAGATCATCACTGAAGTCGCTCGACACTACCTGAGCCGAGCCATCGAACAGGCGGGCGGTAACAAGACAAAGGCGGCACGTCTCGTGGGGTTGCCCAGCTATCAGACCTTGACAAATTGGCTCAAGCGCTATGGCCTTGACGCGGGCTAACCGCAATTCTGTCGGGTAGCAGGGCTTTAGGAGCCCGGAGGTTGGCACGCGGATTGCGTTATTTATTGAACCCGCTCAGTACGCTCACGGGCACTCAGATCAAGGCCCTCAAGCGGGGAAAGGCGTTACGCCACTGAAGAGAAAGGAGCTTTCGCGCCGTGGCTAGAGAACACCAGAAACAAACCAGAAGCGGCCTGACGGCCATCACCATCGAGAACTTCAAGTCCTTCGGGGACCCGGTGACAGTCCCGTTGCGGCCGATCACGCTGCTATTTGGCGCAAACAGCTCCGGCAAGTCCACAGTGTTGCAGGCGATGCAATACGCCGGGGAAGTGCTCGATCACCGCAACCCAGACGTCTACCGGACCATTCACGGCGGCGATACCATGGACCTGGGTGGGTTCGAGGCGCTGGTGCACAAACATGAGCTGAACAGAAGAATCTCCATTACCCTCCACTTCTCTGGCTCGCCGGAAGTCTTTCCATACTTGCTCCCTGACCTCTTCTATTCCGATGTCTACGAAAGACTTTTTTTCATGGAGGGCGTCCCTATCGTGACAGAATGGCTGCATTTCCAGGACTTGGCCGTTAGAGTCTCGACCGGCTGGGATGGGCAGCGCAAGCAGGCCTTTACCGCGGCCTACGAAGTGTTCTTTAACGGAGAGACGTTCGGCTGCATTGAGAAGGCGGGCCCGACCCGTGATGCGCGCCTTGCAATCAACTTCAATCATCCGTTCTTCATCGAAGCAGAGAAGGGGGAAAACGAATATGGCCAGATGATCATGGAGAAGATGGCCAAAGACTATGCCGGCATTGTGCAAAGAATGAAAATCATTTATGAGAGCGGGACCGCCGAACAGCAAAAGAAAATCCGGGACATGCTCCGGGCGAAAGTAAAGACACTGGAACGGGAATCACCAAGACAGGCGTTGACGCTAGCAAAAGAAGAACCTCCCCTACCGATTGTGAGATCCGTCATCCCGGAATGGGGAAGGAGTCTCGGTCTGAGCGTTGGCGACGAGATGGATTCGGTCTTCAGCCAATTCCTTTCGGGGGCCGGAGAGTCGATTCGACGGGAACTCAAGCAACTCCGTTATCTTGGGCCGCTCAGGGAGATTCCGAGCCGCGCCTACACGCCTTCTCCTCCTCCTCTGGAGCCGTCGCGCTGGGCCACCGGGCTGGCGGCGTGGGATGCTCTCTTGAGGAGCGCGGTTAAGCCCGAGACTGGGCCTTCACTGGTCGAGCAATGCAGCGATTACATGAAGGATGTGCTGGACTTGGGGTACACCATCCGCCGAGAGGACCACATTCAGATCGATGCTAAGGGGGAAATCATGGAGGAACTGCAGCTTCTGGCTGCCCGATACGAGGAGAAGGACGCCGCCTATCTGGCGAAGCGTGTGGTCGAGCCGCTCGAATCCGTGCCAAGATCTCCAGTGATTATACTTCACGACGAGAAAAACAATATCGATGTCGAAGCCCAGGATATCGGCGTGGGCGTCTCCCAAACGCTGCCGGTTGTCGTCGGCGCCGTGGAGCCTAACTGCAGCATCTTCGTCGTCGAACAACCAGAGTTGCATGTTCACCCGGCGATCCAAGTCAGCTTGGGTGACGTGTTCCTAAGGGAAGCCCTCGGGGAGAGCGGCAGCCACCGGACCTTCTTGCTGGAGACCCATAGTGAACACCTCGTTCTACGAATCATGCGGCGCATGCGGGAAACCTCCCAAGACAGGTTGCCATCAAGTTTCCCTCCAGTTACCCCTGACCAGGTTGCTGTGCTACTTGTCGAAGTCGTCGATGGCAAAACCATCATCCGAGAGATGCCCCTCAACGAGCGCGGCGAACTCGTGAAAGCGTGGCCGGGGGGGTTTTTTGAAGAAGCCCTTCAGGAGACGCTCTGATGCTGGGTGAGGTGGCGATAACACCATCTGTGTTCGAGGAGACCTCCTATTCAGAGCCGGCGACAGGACCGGTCTACCTGCAAATGCTGAAGGAACCGTTGCTCCAAGAGGTCCTTGTTAGGAATCTCCACGACGGCGAGTGGTATCAGTCTTTGCTGGCCGTTCGGGATAACTTATCGCCAACGGCGAAGGAGTTGCTCAAGAAGCTGCAAACGCAGGGGCGCCTTCGCCAAGTGGCCTCTTGCGGCTCTACGGTACCGAGCAACGATGTGGCGTGGTGTCAAGAGGCCCTCGCCTCGCATGCACGAGACCCGCTGAAATGCGTGATCACCTCCCCCACCACCAAGGAGGCGTTTAGTTCGGAATCCCGTGCGGCCAGCATGGAGAAACTCACGTCACACGCCTGGTGGTCTGCAAGAAGTCCATCGCTGCGCCTACGCCGGACTACAGAGGATTACTTGTTGCGTCTGAACCTTGTGCTGCGACACGCGAATTCTCTGATGTTCATCGATCCGCACCTGGACCCGACCAAGCCCCAATATCAGGAGTTCTTCCATCTGCTTGCCCGCTGCAACAGACCTGTTGTCACACCTCTGGTCGAGATCCACCGTGTGTGCTATTTCGGGTCCGGACCCGGGAGGGAGATTATTAGTGATGTTGATTGGGAGAAACGCTTCCAAGAGGGATTGGGGGCTCACTTGCCGGGGTTTTCATTCCCCCTTGAGGTTTTTATCTGGGACGATTTTCATGATCGCTTTTTGATCACGAATCTGATGGGCATTTCCTTGCCGAATGGCTTTGATGTCGACTCCACCCCAGACAGCATCACCACGTGGACACGACTAGGGCGAGATAACCGCGATGACGTGCAGAGAGAATTCGACCCGGCATTGATGCGGCACGCTCTGCGCCACCGATTTCGATTACAACCATAACCTGTCTTGGGACAGTGTTCCTCCGATAGTCGGACCGGCGCCCGTGAAGCCAAAAGCATTGAGCGGGGCACAAAAGCTTGTGCAATGCGCGCTACCGTTGGGGTAGTACCTAAACAAGCTGGGCGCACAACGTCCAAGAGTGATGAGGGTGTCGGACGCATCCCATCGTAGTCACTGCGAGGCGCAGTATCCCACGGGCTTAATGCCGCGAGGCGGTAGGAATGTAGTATACTGGAAGTTGCCGCGTTAATGGGTCACCGCGTGGCACACGTCAACGAGGCGGCGCGCAGGGCAAGAGGGCTGGTGCCGCTTGTGGTCAGGCGCCGCGGTGGGGCGACCGGTCGGCGGCAAAGTGGCGTAGGGCTTGAAGGGCGGCGCGGAAGTCCTCGGGCGGAGGCGCGGTGAAGGCCATGTGGTCGCCGGTGGCGGGGTGGTCGATGCCGAGGCGTTCGGCGTGGAGGGCCTGGCCATCGAGGTTCTCGAGGGCCGCGCGGAGGTCCTGGGGAATCCCCCACGAGGCGAAGTCGGCAACGCCGTAGACCCGATCGCCGAGGACGGGTCGGCCGGCGAAGCGCAAATGGACGCGGATTTGGTGTGTGCGGCCGGTCTCGGGGCGTAGGGCTATAAGCGAAGCGACGCGAAACCGTTCGAGCACCTCGAAATTGGTGACGGCGTCGCGGCCCCAGACGCCTGTGACCGACATGCGCTTACGGTCGCTCAGGCTGCGGCCGATGGCCGCGCTGACCCGCCCGCGGTCCTCCTCGAACTCGCCGCGGACCAACGCAAGATACCGCCGGTCGAAGGTGTGTTCACGGGCCTGTCGCGAGAGACCGGTGAAGGCCCGGGGCGTTTTGGCCACGACGAGGACGCCGGAGGAAAATCTGTCAAGCCGATGGACTATACCGGGGCGGAGTGGGTCGACGCCAGGTCGCTGGAAGTCCGGACAGTGGTGCAGAATGGCGTTGACGAGCGTGCCCGTAGGATGGCCCGGCGCGGGATGGACGATGAGCCCGGAAGGTTTGTTGACCACGACGATATCCTCGTCCTGATACAGAATCTCGAGGGGGATGTCCTCCGGCGAGGCCGTGGTCTCGGGCTGAGGCGGGATTTCGACGGTAACCTGGTCGCCGACACTCATCGCGCGGCCCGGCCGCGTGCAGACGCGGCCGTTGACGGTCACACGGCGGTCTTTGACGAGTTTCTTGACGAACGACCGGGTGGCGTCCTCGATGACTTCGGCGAGGTAGACGTCCAGCCGGAACCGCTCGAATGCCTCGGTAACGGTGTTTTCGAAGAAGGTGTCCAAAACGGTCCTATTAAGGTCCTGTTCTATGGCACTTTGCGCATCGGGTACTCCGTGATCGTGTCCTCACGCACGCCCTCGCACCGATAGTAGGCCTCCTCATCAATGAGGTGGTTATAGCGGCCCAGGTTCAGGTTGGCGATGGCCTCCAAGCGCTCCCAATCGCAAAGCGGCCCGCGCGTAATCAGGGCAATCCGGTCGTAGAACTGCATCAGCCGCTTATCGGCAATCCGATTCTCGCCGGTGGCGAGTGTCTCGATGTATCCCTCGGGCACGACACGTGCGAAGTGCCCGGTTATCCAAAAAGCGCCCTCGTCCACACGCCGTGAAGGCAGCCGCGCCAGTAGCGGGTCCCCGAGGGCCAACCGGTCCACCACATGCAGACCGGCGCCACCCAAATACCCCACCAAGCCGACACGCGTCGCGGTAACCACATACGGTTCCGCTTTACACCACTGTACATCCGGTTCCACCCAGGCCTCGAGGGGCCAATCGGCCCGGCCCCATCCTTTCAGCAACCCCGTGTAGGGATAGTAAACGCCCCGCTCATCCATGAAGAGTTCGCGGAACATGTGCGGTCGCACCACCCAAGCCGCCTGATGCCCATAGTCCGCACCTGTCAACACCGTCGGAAAGGGGCTGGTGAAACCGGCAACGAGCACGACGGCCATCAAGGCCGCCGGCCGCCACGTCCGAAACATCGATTCGCAGCTTACCAAACCCGCCGCTGCGCAGCAAAAGGGCAAGGCCAGGAACCGCCCGCTCATGTAATCGCCCCCAACTCTCACCACGTAGGCCAGGTACAGCATTATGCCCAGGGCGATGGGTACGAGCTTCCTATTCCGTGCCAGCAGCGGATATGCCACGGCGCACAGAATTGTCAATAGTGTGATAGGGTCCACTCGGGCCGAATTCCACAGATAAAGCACGCCGCGCTTCGCCAGCCGGAATGAGCCGATGCGGACCTGGAAGAGCTTCGCATAGGCCGTGTTGGGAAACGGGCTGCCATAGTAAAACAGCGAAAAGCCCTCCCATAACACAAACGGCAAAAAACCAAGGCACACCACACCCACACTTCGCCATGAACGGACCCGCCACCACGCAACGGCCAGAGCAGGCCCGTACAGGAGGACGGCGTCCATGCGGTTGAGGATGCCCAATGCCGCAATCAAGGATAGCAGGAACAACGTCCGCCGGGTGGGCTGCGCCTTCAGGTAGGCGAGCAAGAACAGTACCAGCAACACATACGACAACGGGTTTTCGAGTCCCGAGGTCGAGTAGTCCATGAAGGCCTTGGAAAGCCCCAGCATCGAGACCGCGGCCACACCAGCGGTCCGTGTCTTGGCCACAAGGATTGACATCAGAACCACCGCGACGAGCGAGAGCGCAATGGAGACTGCGATCACGGTGCAGTACAGTTCCCCGGTCACCCCAAGGAACAGAGCGAGCACAAGCAACCATAACGGGTGCGTGTAGGTCTGCACGCGTTCCGCCACGTTCCAACGCAACCCATATCCGCCAAGCCAATTGTCGAGAGTGCGAAACGTGATATAGGCATCGTCGCACAGCCACGCGTTACGCAGTGCTACCACGACCCACACCACCAGCAGCGCTGCAAGGGCGATGTTGCCTATTCGAACGCGACTGCCTTTAGCTGTTGACCCCGTCATATGCTGTGCAAGCCCGACGCCGGCTTTGGTCGGGAACGCCCTAACACCTAAATCGAGCGGAGCGATTCGTTCAGTCGAAAGGGGCGCCTTCCAACAGTTTCGCGCAACGCTTGAAACCCGGCGCGAGGGCCTGATATGCCTGCCGGTACTCGGCAAACCACTGGTCGTACTTTTTGGACCGGGCCGGGGCCGGCGCGCAGGTATCCACGACACGGATCGTAGCATCGCAGGCCTCTTGGACGGAGCCATACACGCCGGTGGCGACGGTGGCCAGCAGTGCCGCGCCATACGCCGGGCCTTCGTCGACGTTGATCGTGACCAAGGGCGCCTTATTCACGTCCGCCTGAATCCGGCGCCAGATAGCGCTGCGTGCGCCACCACCCGAGGCCCGCACCTGGTCGATGGGCACGCCCATCTCGCGGATGATCTCGAGGCTGTCGCGCATGCCGAACGCCACGCCCTCGAGCACGGCCCGGGCCATGTGTGCGCGGGTGTGCCGCAGGGAAAGACCGACGAACGCACCCTTGGCGAAGGGGTCTTTGTGAGGTGTCCGCTCGCCGGTGAGATATGGCAGGAAAATCAGCCCCTCTGAACCCAGGGGCACGGTATCGGCGTCGGCGATGATGTACTCGTAAGGATCGGCGCCGGTTTCGGCCGCAACGGCCTTTTCGTCCTGGCACAGTGCGTCGCGGAACCACCGCAGCGACCCGCCCGCGCTGAGCATCACGCCCATGACGTGCCACTTGCCCGGCACGGAGTGGCAGAAGGTGTGCACGCGGCCCTGGGGGTCGATGCTGACCTGGTTGGCAAAGGCGAACACGACGCCGCTGGTGCCGACGGTCGAGGAGAGGACGCCGCTGCGCACGATACCGCAGCCCACGCCACCGGCCGCCTGATCGCCGCCGCCCGCAACGACAGGGATACCGGCCGGCAAGCCGGTGGCCCCGGCAGCTTCGGCGGTCAGGATGCCAGTCACGTCCGGGCCCTCGTAGGCCCTGGGCATGAAGTCCCCCGGGATGTCCAGTATAGAGAGCAGCTCGTTGTGCCAGGTGCGGTTTTTGACATCGAACAGGAGTGTGCCGGAGGCGTCGGCGACATCGGTGGCGAACTCGCCTGTGAGTACGAAGCGCACGTAATCCTTGGGCAGGAGCACTTTCCTGACCTTCTCGTAGACCTCGGGCTCGTTCTCGCGTAGCCAGAGAATCTTCGGTGCGGTAAAACCGGTCAGCGCCGGATTGCAGACCATGTCGATGAGCTTCTCGGCACCAACCTTCGATGTGATCTCGTCGCACTGCTTCGCGGTGCGCTGATCGCACCAGAGAATAGCGTGGCGCAGCACCGCGTCGTTGGCATCGAGGAAGACCGCGCCGTGCATCTGACCGGTCAATCCCAACCCTTTGATATCGGCGACGTTCACGCCGGGCGCATGGGCCAACTGGGCCAGCACCTCGAGAGCGGCACGTTTCCATTCGGCAGGGTCCTGCTCGGCCCAATTGGGTTTGGGGCTCAACAGCGGATACTCGGCCAGAGCGGAAGCAACAACAACACCCGTTTCATCTATTGCGAGTCCTTTGGCGCCGCTTGTCCCCACATCCAAACCAAGTACGATGCTCATTGCGCGTCCTCTTTCCTCATTTGTTCGGCACGATGGGCACTAAACAGGTCCGTGTGTGCCTGGATCAGACGAACGGCCGACCTCGCCGTTGCACGGATTTGCAGCCATTTGAATGCAACTTTGCAATACTGGCCGCATCATAACATAAAGAGAAAGCAGGGCTGCTGAAACAACCCTGCAAGAATCGGATTTGGAGAGGTTCTATCGCGGGCTTTTTTGCTCCGCAGCCTGTCGGGCAATGGCCTTTGCAAGCTTGCGCCGACGCCTTTCGCTAGGCTTTTCGTAATGCCGCATTTCCTTCAGCCGCTGCATAATACCTTCTTTGTTACACTTCTTTTTGAAACGCCGCAGGGCTTTCTCGAAGGACTCATCGGGTTTCACACGAATTTTTGACACGCAGTCTCAACCTCCCCTCTATGATTCTCGGATTTTTCGCGCCGGTTGCGCGACGCGCCTAGGCAAAAGGGGTCGCCCGCAGGAGTACAAACACGCGCCCAAAACGCTTCACCAGCGAATGACAATTCTACCACGCATAGAAACGTCGTGTCAAACCGCGTGCGCCACAAATGCACGCGCCCGTCACATTTATCGTGCTTTCAGCAACTCGTCCACGGCCTGAACGACTTCGTCTATGGTAATGCGGCACAGACACTCGGGAACGGGATAAAGGGGGCACCGCTGAGCATGGCACGGGCTGCAGTCCATTTGTTTGCGCAACACGACATGGCAGTCGCCGTAGGGATGCCATAGGTTCGGGTAGTCCCGGCCGCTGAAGATGGCAACCACCGGTGTCCCCACGGCGGCTGCCACGTGCATGACCCCAGTGTCGTTGCTGACCACCAGGCGGCAGCGTTCCATGAGGGCCGCCAGTTCCGAGACGGTGGTCTGCCCGGACAGGTCAAGGCACCGTTCGCCGAGCACGCGGGCCACGGCCGCGTTGGCCTCCGCCTCCCCCGCACTGCCGGTCAGCACGACCCAGGCGCTCCGGTCCTCTATCAGGTGGCGTCCCACGGCGACAAACCGTTCGCGGGGCCAACGATTGATCGGCCGTTTGGCGCCGCACTGCATGGCAACGATCGGTCCGGCCGGCGCGGCAGCAAGCCATTCCGCCACGCGCCCCCGGTCGGCTTCGCTGGGCACCAGCCAAGGCACGGGCACCATCGCCACCGGCCCCAGCGGCTCGAGCGCCTTCAGCAGCGTGTCGGTGGTGGGTACCGTAAGTTCGGGACCCTCGACGAGCCGAAACCCGGCCGTCCGCCGCACGCCCACCGCCACCATCATGGCCAGATGTTTGGCCAAGTTCCGCAACTCCGCGCGGGGACCCGGCAGCATCACGGCCAGGTCGATCTCGAGGGCCCGCAGTTTAGCCGCAAGCTCCAGCAGAAAACGCGGCCGGCCCGACTCGTCTTCGTAGTAAATAATCTTTTCGTCGAAGACCGAAGCGTTAGCCAGCACCTCGGCAGCGCCGGGCGCGCCGCGCCGGGTGGGCGAGGTCAGCAGGGTGAAGTGAGCGTCAGGATAGAGCTTCCTCAGGGCAAGGAAGACCGGCAGCGCGACGATGATGTCGCCGACGTTGCCCAGCCGAATGACGAGGACCCGCTTGGGCGACGCCGGACGCCGGCCGAGAGGTAGTCTCGCCAGTAGGAACGTTCCCGCGCGCAACACCCGATTGCCCCATTTACGGCGCGGCAGTTTGACCGGTACCTTGGCGCTATTGCTGTGCTGCGACGCCATCTGCGGTGTCTCCCTTCGATTCCCCAGGGGCTTGTCCGGCGGCGACCTCTTCAAACAGCGCCGCCATGTCCCGCACGAGCCGCTCGAGGGAGTAGCATTCCCGCGCGCGGCGACGCCCCGCCTCGCCCATTCGGCGGGCCTCGTCTGGGTGCGCCAGCACGTGACGAACCCGCTCCGCCAACGCGCCGGCATCATCCGGCGGAACGAGCCAGCCCGTTTCCCCATTGAGGACCGTCTCCAGGGGTCCCCCAGCCGCCGTGGCCACCACGGGACACCCCGCCGCCATGGCCTCCACTACGGTTCGGCCGAACGGCTCGGCGGTGCAGGTTGGCAAGACGAGCACGTCGGAGACATTGAGGATGATGGGAATGTCATTTCGCGGTCCCGTAAACACTACGTTATCCGCTACGCCCAACTCGCGGCACCGGGCCTGGAGCCCCGGCCCGTATTCGGGCTTGTTCACGGCTGCCCCACCCACGATGGCGAAACGCGCGGCGGGAAACGCCTCGAGCACGGCCGGGACCGCCTCGACCAGCACGTGTTGGCCTTTCCAGTACTCGAGCCGACCGACGGTCGTGACCAGCGGCTGGTCGTCCGCGAGACCCAACTCCTCACGAAAAGCGCCCCCATTCGCGGGACAGTCATAGTCGCTAACGTCGACACCGTTGGGAATGATCCGCAATCGGTCGCCGCAAGACACCAGCGTGTCCCCCACCGCACGCGAGACGGCCACGACCCGCGTGGCCAAGCGGCGGACCAGGCCAATCATGGCTTTGTCTATCAAAGTTCCTTTGCCGAGTTCGCGGATGTGCCACACCAAAGGGCGCCGGGCCAGCCAAGCCGCCACGGGCCCCTGGAGGTTGTTGATCGTGTTGACGTGAACGACCTCGGCGCGTAACTGGCGGATCGCCCGGGCCACTTGGACGACGGATGGCCAATACGACAAGAGGAATCGGAGTTGCTTGCGCAATTCCGGCGCTCGCCGGGGGCCTACGAAGCGCACTGGAACCACCTCAAGGCCGGCGGCACGGTAGGCTTCCACCATGGGGTCGGCCCCATCGAGGATCATGGCCGCGCAAAATCGGTCCCGGGGCAAGTGGGTGGCCAGGTCGAACAGGGACCGGTCTGAACCGCCGCAGACATCGGCCGTGTAGTGGCAAAACGCCACGCGGAGCGGCTTGTCCGGAGCGGGATCGGCCGTCACGGGTCAGGCCTTCCCGGTCTCAAGTTGGGCCGGCGCGGGCTCGATGCGGCCGCCGGCCTTCAACAGGCCGTGGGCCATAACCGTCGCCAGGCCCATGAACAACCAGAAGGACTGCGCCATCACCGGCCATTGGAAGAAGTTCTCAAGCCCGCTGTGAAGCAGATAGCCGATGAGTCCGCCGGCAAGCCCAATAAACAGATTGTGGACACGTTCGTCGCGGTCTGTTACGAATCGTTCTTGCCACACCCGGCGGAGCCACGTGAGTAGAAACATCAGGAAGCTGACGAGCCCCAGAAGCCCGGCCTTCGCCAGGAGTTGAAGGTAGGCGCTGTGGACCGTACCTTTCTCCGCATCGAATTGTTCGGAGAAATCGCGGACGCGGACGTAGCGGCGGTTCACGAGGATGCTTTGCACCTCGTAATAGCACCCCCAACCGAGGCCCCGAACGGGATAGTCGCGGAAGATGTACCAGGCGGTGGTGTAGTACTGGACGCGCTGGTGCAGCGACCGCTCCGCTTTGGAGAAAGAGAGCGTGTGCATTCGCTTCACCACCATCGGTCCCAGAACGATGGCGAAGCTTAGCACCACTGCGATGGCGACCGCGGCCATGAGCGGTGTTTTCTTGACCGAGAGAAAGATGACCGCAAATGAGACCACCATGGCCAGCCACGAGGCGCGTGTATAAGAGAAGACGGCGGCCACGAGGCAAGTGGCAATGCAGGCCGCGAATACCGACTTCTTGATATAAGAGCGAGAGAACAGGAGCATCGAAATGCCCGCTCCCACGGCCAGGACCATGAGCCCACCGAGCGGAGTCGCGCCGTAAAACGACCCGCTACGGGTCTCGCCGTGAAGCACCGCATCGCTGGCAAGCTGCTCGATGGGAATGCCCATGCCCGTAAAGCGCTGTACAATGGCATGCACGGCAATTGCCGTACAGCCGAAAACGTAACACGCCATGATTGCGCTCATCTGCTTGGGACTGGATACGCGATGGAGGACGAGCAGGTACAGGATCACGTATTCGGTGAACTGGCGAAAGTCCTGGAGCACCGGGACAAGGCCGTTGTCTCGCATGAGCCCCGTTGCAATGGCGGCGATCGATGCGACGAGGTAAAACGCGAGGGTCTTGGCGGGCAAGAAGTCGACGGGCCTCTCCCCCTGGGCGATGAACCGGATGGCCTCTTTGGCCACGAGTATCAGGATCAGCACTTCGGGAAGGTTGAGGGTGACTTCGGCAATCTCGTGTTGCACGATCCCCAGTGGGGCGATGGCAAAGGCGGCGAAACAGAGGCCTAATTGGGTATTCCACACGAGCGTGACAGCGGCCGCAACCGCTGCTGGGATGGCGGGCAAAAGCAGGGCGGGGAAGTCGGCAAACGCGATAAGGGGGACCGCCAGCAGCCCTGCGAGGGCGGTTGCCACACCGGCGCACAACAGTAGTGGCGCAAGGTCCTCCCGCCGGCGATTGGCGGATGAACGTTCGTCCAGTGTCGCCACGGCTAGGCCTTTAGGGCAGGTTTCAGGACCATCCGGACGAAAACGGAAAGGAACGACGCCGCCAGGAATCCCCAGGCGCCCGCAGCAAAGCCGAATGCGATCGCACGCCGAAACCGGGGCGCCCGCCATTCGGTTCCACCGGAAAGTAGTTGCAGTGGTGGCTGGTCCAGCTTGCTGGCCAGTTGGGCGTATTCACGTTTTGACGCAGCATCTTTGTATGCCTCTTCGAGGATCTCGACGTTGCGGGCCAACCGTGTGTCTTCTGTCTCCGTCTGCGCCAACTCCACCTGAACGTCTCTCAGTTCCTTGTCGTAGGTCTCGACCAATCGCTCCAGGTGTGTCAACTGGGCCTCGGCGCCGGATTGCATTGCGAGGTCGAGTGCCAACTCGGCACTCACCCGAATATAGATATCGTTGATCTGTTCCACGCTAAGCGCCTGACGGCCGACGGCCTCGTCGGACACGGTCGTCCCGAGCTTCTCGCCCAGCGTGGCGAGGAGCCCCTCCGAGGGGATCCAATCGAGGGTGATCTTCGGGTCTTCCGCCTGTTTTTGTGCCTCGAACACCGCCGCCCTAGCCTTGGATTGCTCCTTTTCTTGCTGCAACTGCGCCCGGATGTCATCAAAGTTCGTCAAGACCTTCACCAAGGTTTCCAGACGCGCCTGGAGATGGATGAGGTTGTGCTCCTTCCGAAACTCCTCGTACTCCTGTTCCGCGTCATGGAGCGTTGTCAGCATGGCGTTCGCTTGCTCGGCAAACGCTTCCTGGGCGGGCCCCTGGTTGGCTCGTTGAAACTTTTCAGCGGCATCCACGCACACCTTGGCCCAGGTATTGACAATCAACTGGGTCTCGAACGGGGTGCGGGCTTTTGCGGTCAACTCGATCACGGGTGAATACACGGTTTCGTAGGGTGTTTCCTTCGCGATTGTGATTTTAAAGTTCAGGGATTTCTTAAGTCTGACGAGCTCCTTAATCTCGCGATACAGTCTGCCGCTTGCGTTGAGCGTGTCGCACGTCGTACGAAGCACCTCGTCACTTAAGCAAATCAGTGAGGCCGTTTTCACGTCCATGGGACGGGAAATCATCCGGGGAAGTACGTCGGCCTGTTTCTCGGGGTCGAAGCTTTCGCGCAGCGGTATGGGCGTCATCACGAGCTGGGCGGTCGATGTCGTTGACCTTGTCATCCTGCCCAAGGCGGCCCCCGTGATCGTGAGCAGCACCACCACGACGGCAATGCGCGTGCGGTCCTTGCGCAGACACTCGACGATCTTCTGGAAGTTCGCCAGGACCCAGGCTCCAAAACCCACTCTACTCGTCATGAAAGCGCTCCATCTCGGTCTTGCCCATTACCGCCTCGGTGAACCGCACTGTTGATATCGACACTTCGTTGTCGGAGTCAGGCCGCTGAGAGCCCAAGGGTTGGGAAGGAGCCTAACACAATCGAAAGCCGGGGTGCAAAGACCCCTCAAGAGGCCCGTACCGGCCCTGCAGGCTAGCTCGGACCCGCCGCCGCCGCAATCTGGGCGCGCATGTCGGTGGCCTGCTTGTGGAGGTGTCCTTGGGGCGCGTGGGCCAGCAGCGCGTCCACCTGGGCCAGCGCCTCCTCGTAAAGCCCTTCCTGGCGCAGGACCTGGGCGATGGCGAGGTTGGCCTCGTTCCCCGGATCGACTTCACGGACCGCACGGAAGTGCGGCAGCATCGCGTCGGGCCGGTGGGTCTCCCGATAGATCAGCCCGAGGATGTGATGGGCCCACACCAGTTGCTGTCGGTCCTGGGCGGCCTCCGCCTGCTGCCGCCATTGGCGGCCCAGGCGCTCGGCCTCGGCATACTTGCCCGTACGGTACAGGGCGCTCACGTACCCGGTCAGGGCGCCAGGGGACGTCAGCGCTTCCGGCGGCAGGCTTTGGTAAGCGTCGATGGCGTCTTCGTAGCGGCCGAGCCGGACGTAGAGTTCCGCAATGGATCGGCCGCACATGTACTGGCGTTCCTTGTCCCGGAAACGGCCCTCGAGTGCGCGGCGGAACAGAACCAGCGCCTCGTCGTAATTGCCGAGTGCTTCCATTTTCTTCCCGGCCGCGAAGGCGGCCTGGGCACAGGCGGTGTCGATGCCTGCAGTCAGCCTCTCTCCGTGCACGCCGTAGGCAAAGACAACGCCTAGAAGCAGGACAAATCCGATCCCCGCAATACCCAGAAACGTTGCGTATGCGCCGTGCGGCATGGTCCGGTCGCCCGGGGCCGCATCCGGCGGGACGTCCCCATGCAGGCTTCGTCGCCGTTCAGCCCGGTTAGTTGACTTATCATTTCCCATTGTTGGGCACCGCTCCCGCAATATTCGTTCCGAGTGGAAACGTCCACCCTTTCCACGCGGCCTTGCCACAGTAAGGTACGGTATGCCGTTCCCTGATTTCAACGCCGGCCAGCGCTGCTGGGAAACTATTCACTGGCTCCACGCGCGGGTGAATGGTCTCCGATGAGGCCTGGATGGAACTGGTTGCGAACTCCGCAACTGCGGTGTTAGCATTAGCGTGCCTTAGGGAAAAGGGGTGTGGGAATTATGAAAATCACCGTAGTAGGTACAGGCTATGTCGGGCTCGTCGTGGGAACGGGCCTGGCCGAGAACGGCCATGTCGTCACGTGCGTAGACATCGACGCGGCAAAAACCGCGCAGCTTTCCGAGGGCCAGTTGCCCATTTACGAGCCTGGGCTTGAGGAACTGGTGGCGCGGAACATCGAGGAGGAACGGCTCTTCTTCACGCCAGACCTCGATGCGGCCGTGGCAGATTGTTTGCTGGTGATTTTATGCGTAGGTACACCGCCCAACGAGCAAGGGGCTGCAGACACATCCGCAGTGTTTGCCGCCGCCGATCAAATCGCCCGCGCCATGACCGGCTATCGGATCATCGTCAACAAGAGCACCTGTCCCCCAGGCACCGCGGAGAAAATCCGCGAACTGGTCCGGGGACTGACCGAGCACCCGTTTGACGTGGTGGCGAACCCCGAGTTTCTCAAGGAAGGCGCAGCCGTGGACGATTTCACGCGGCCGGACCGCATCGTGATCGGGTGCGAGGATGTCCGCGTGGAAGAGATCATGAAGGAGCTGTATGCGCCATTCCTGCGCACGGGAAAGCCCTTCCTAAGCATGAGCTTCCGCAGCGCCGAGATGACGAAATATGCCGTGAATACGATGATCGCGGCGCGTATCTCGATGATCAACCAATTGGCCAATATCTGCCAGGGCTGTGGGGCAGACATCACCAAGGTGCGCGAGGGACTCGCCGCGGACAGCCGCCTCGGTCCGGCATACCTGTTCTCGGGGTTAGGGTTTGGTGGTTCGTGCTTGCCCAAGGACGTGGTGGCCTGCGCACGGCTCGGGCGCGAGGCGGGGCTCGACTGCGACTTGCTCGAGGCCGTCACGGCGGTCAACGAGCGCCAGAAAGCCGCATTTGCCCAGCTCATTCTGGATTACTACGGGGAGGCGATTACAAGCAAGCGCATTGCAGTGTGGGGGGCAAGCTTCAAACCACGCACCGACGACATCCGAAACGCACCCGCGCTGGCTGTGATCGATGCGCTGCTCGGGGCAGGGGCAGTGGTGGTTGTGTACGACTCTAAGGCGGGTCCGAAACTCCGCGCGCTGTACGACGAGCGGATTACGGTGGTCCAGAAGAGCCACGCCGCGCTCGAGGGCGCCGATGGACTCGTCATCGCGACGGAATGGAGCGAGTTTCGCCGACCCGATTACCGGCGCATGGCGGACCTAATGCGTGAGAAGGTGATATTCGACGGGCGCAACCTCTATACCCCGAAGGTCTTGGCAGAACATGGTTTCAGGTACTTCAGCATAGGGCGCCCCAACGCGTAGCATGGTCCTTTTTTGGCCCGGGAGAAGAAACTGACGGGGAGTAGGACAAAGGACGTGCGAACCAACCGGTTCTTCCGCGCCGGTATGGCCGGGTTTATGGCACTGCTCGTGCTGGCTATGTTTCCCTACACGGGCGACCCCACCGGCGACATCAAGAACCTGATCATCAGTTGGGCCGCGTGTGTGCTGGGTAGCGCGTGGCTGGTGACTTCCTGGCGCAGCAAGCAGCCGTTCCGCCCTCCACGGTTTTTCCTGGCAATCCTGCTGATCTCCCTCGCGCTCAATCTTATCGCGGCATTGCGGTCGGACTACGTGGCCTATGGCCTGATCGAAGTGCGCCGGTTCGGTGCGCTATTCCTGCTGTACCTCGTAGCCAGCCAAGTGTATCGAACCCCGCAGCAGGTCCGGCACCTGATGTTTGTGCTTTGCTGCGCGGTGCTTGTCGCCGCGGTCTACGCCTTTTTCCAGAAGGCGGGTCTGGACTTTTTCCCCTGGGCCGACCGCACCAGTGACGAATACCTCAATCTCCCCGCCACCTTTGGCAATCCGAACTATGCCGCCCATACGCTCATCCTGGCCATCATCATGGCAGTGTACCTCGCCATGAAAAAGAACCGGCTGTGGTATCTTGGGTTTGCGGCGGTATTCCTGGTTCATCTCTATTTCACGCGCCAGCGTGCAGGCATATTGGCGCTCCTTGCGGCGGCGCTCCTGGTGGCCGTATCCAAACTCATGAACCGTATAGTCAAACGGCCCCTGGCTTCGGCGGCCGCCTCGTTACTGGTGGTAGGGATACTAGGCGTGGTGGGGCTCAGCGGGATCATGGCCATAACGAAGGTCCGCACGGGCAATGTATATCCGCTCGACTTATCATTGCTGGTCCGCTACAAGTCCTATTGCAGCGCGTCGCGGATGATCCTCGAGCGTCCTATCCTGGGCTATGGTCCGGGGGCCTATAAGATCGAGAATCCGCGGTTCTGGACACCCTACGAGCAGGACTGGTTTGCACGGGAACTGAAGATGAACGCCCACGTGCACAATGACCCCCTCGAAATTGCCATCGACGCGGGATTGCCCGCTGCAGCACTCTACCTGGCGTTCCTCATCCTGGGCATGGGCTATGGCATTCTCATGGGGTACACCCGGCGTGACCCGGCGGAGCGACGGCTCGGCTTCGCCTTCGCAGCGCTCTTCGCGGCGTTTCTAGTGGACGGCTGTTTTGGGTTTAACCTGCGCGTGCCCGTCTCGGCCACTATTCTATTTGTCACGGCGGGCGCGATGGAGGGGCTGGGGCTGCCGTTAGAACCTTCCCCTCACGCGGCATCGCTCTCAGCCCCTGCAGTGGCCTGGCGCGCGGCCGTGGTTGCCTTGGCGGCGTGGTGTGCCGTGCTTGACTCACTCGTGTTCACCTCCGAGGTGTATCTGCAACTTGGCAAAAGACAAGTGTACCGACGAACTTACGGCGCGGCGCAGGCGCTGTTCACGCGCGGCGAGGCGCTCGCGCCATGGAACTGGCGGTTCGCCCAGCAGCTAGGCCTGGTGAGTCTCGCGATTCGGGACTTCAAAGGCGCGGCAACACACCTCGAGCGCGCGCTCGAAAAGAATCCACAGTACATCGTCACAATGGTGGCCTTGGCGCGCGCCAAGATGTGGATTGGCGTCGCCGAATTATCACACGCCCCGCCACCTTCCGAGACTGTCCCGGAATCGACACCGGCGCTGGACGAGGCCGCGGCGTATGCGGAGCGGGCACTCGGGCTATGTCCCAAGTTTGCGCAGGCGGAAGAGACCCTAGGCCGGCTCGCGTCCGCGCGTGCGACGCAGTTGGCCAAGAAATACGGCCCCGCCGAACCACCCACGCAAGCCATCCAGGAAACCTGGGCCCGAGCCGAGACCCATCTAAGCCGCGCCATCCAGTTCGGCGCGCAAAACCAGGGCGAACTCTACCGTTTGCTGGCCCGGGCACACCTGGGCCTTGGAGACGAGGACGGGGCGGAACAGGCGCTGATCCGGTCGGCCCAAGCCAACCCCGCCGATGAGGTGACCTGGCCCTATTTCTATGAGTTCGCCAAGCGTCTGGGGCGGTTTGACCAACTGCGCCATACACTGCTGGGGCAGGTCCGGCGGATGCGTGAAACACCCGGTTTCGACCCGGACGCTATCGCCGGGGGCCATTTATGGCTGGCCACCGTATATGAATCAGGCTACGACGATGCGGACGGCGCGGAACGAGCCTACCGAGAGGCGGTCCGGTGGGCGCCATTGCGTCCCGATGTCTGGAGCACCTACGCCCGCTTTGCCGCGCGCACGGGGCGCAACACGTCGTTTGCCACAGCCTTAGCGGCTTCGTGCAAAGGCCTGGAGGCGGAGGGCAAAGCGCCCCTGCCCGAAGCGGAGGCGGTGGCCCTGGTACAGCAGCGCGGCCCCGAAGCGCTGGGCGAGGCGGCGAAACTGCTGGGGGGCGCCTTAGATGATCGCTTCCGCGCGGACCGTGGGGCCACGGCGAGGAAGGAGTTAGCCTGGGCCGCGGACCTGCTGCTGGCCGAGGCGCAGAACGCGCCCGCAGAGCTCGAAGAAATAGGGTCCGTTTTCCTAGGGCTGGGCATGTTCTATGCCCGCATCGGCGAGCTCATCAGGGCGGACGAACTCTATGCGAAGGCCCTGCCCAACCTCTGGCCCACCGAGCAAAGCATCTGCGCGCTGCACTGGGCTCAGGTGCTCACGCGCCTGCACCGGACCACCCAAGCCATCAACATCCTGCGGCAAACGCTCCAGCATGACCCTGACAACCTCAGCCTGCGCTTGTCCCTGGCCCGAACCTACGCCCGGGCCGGCATGCCCGGCCAAGCGTGCGCAACGTACCAGCAGATGCTCGAGTCACCCGATCTGGACGAGGATTCCCGACGCGCCGTCGAGAGGGAACTCCGCCGAACATGCCCGCCACAGGACACTAACGCGGACCCGTGAGAAAAGTCTTCGAGGTTCCTGTTCAACTATGTGAACCCGCTCAATCTCTAAACACCTCCATTATGGCCTCGACCAGGCCGGGGATGTCATGCTGCCCCGGCTCGATCGTTACGTTCAACCCAAGCTCCCCGGCCGTCTTTGACGTCACAGGCCCGATCGACGCAAATGCAGCCACACGCTTAATCGCCTCCAAACGTTCCGTCCCGAGCAGCCGGCAAAAGTGCCGCACTGCGGAGGAACTTGTGAAGGCGACCACATCCGGCGCGAAATCCATCAGCGCCGCAATACTCCGTTCGCAAACAGCCGGACAAACCGTCCGGTATACGACCAATTCCGTCACATCTGCGCCGTGGTTGCGCAATTCTTCCGGCAAGAACCGGTGGGCAACGTCCGACCTGGGCAGGAGAACACGCTTCCCTCGAAGGTTTGGCTCGCGGTCCAGCAGGGCCGCGCATAGCGCATCCGACACATACTTCTTGGGCATCAAGTCAACCCTAATACCACGCTCACGCACGACCTCCGCTGTCGCCGGTCCGATCGCGCAAACCTCTGCCACGAGGTCCTGTGGACCGTAGCCCTGCGCGGCCAATTGCTTAAAGAACATATCCGCCGCGTTCGCGCTGGTAAGGATCAGCCAGTCATACGTCTCGGGCTCGGCCAATAGCACAGGTTCCTCCGGCGGGCAAATCTCAATCGTTGGGAATTCAAAGACGGCGGCCCCCCAATCCTCAAGCCGGCGCACTAACTCGCCCGCTTGAGCCCGGGCACGGGTCACGACCACCTTCTTGGCGCTACGCGCCAACCCATGCAGGCCCCCCGTAGACTGAACCGATGCGATCAATGCCTCAGCACCCTCCGCCAACAACGCTCGCGCGGCCCTCCGGCCTAATTCCGCCGCTTCAGAAACCGTGCCTATCATGGTTGTCCGCAAAACCCGCTCACCGTCCGGGCTACACACGCACACCGCAAGCACCAAGGCGTCCCCTTCGCCC
Organism: uncultured Nitrospiraceae bacterium; assembly: GCA_964425145.1. Classification (GTDB taxonomy): domain Bacteria; phylum Hydrogenedentota; class Hydrogenedentia; order Hydrogenedentales; family SLHB01; genus CAYRLQ01. The sequence goes on along the minus strand of CAYRLQ010000003.1, from coordinate 13,416 downwards.
TCGACGCGCGCCAGGGCGCCGATGGGCACGCGGCAGCCACCGCCCATCGCAGCAAGTAACGCGCGTTCCGCAGTCACCTCGGCCTCGGCATTGCGGTCCTCAATCCGGCGAAGGACTTCCCGTAACGCCACATCATCCGCCCTAATCTCGATCGCCAAAGCCCCTTGCCCCGGCGCGGGCAGCATCACCTCGGGCGGAATCACCTCGGTTATGGCATCCGCCCGCCCGAGGCGTTCCAGGCCGGCACAGGCCACAACCACCGCCTCGAGTCCGCCCTCGGCCACACGCCGCAGACGCGTATCGACGTTCCCGCGCAAATCGACTATGTTTAGGTCCGGCCGATGGACCCGCAACTGAGCCCCCCGGCGCACGCTCGAGGTGCCGACGACCGCCCCCTCGGGAAGGTCGTCCAGACCCGTACCCGACGCGCTCACCAAAGCGTCATAGGGGTTTCCGCGCGCGGGTATCGCGCCGATGGCCAGACCCTCAGGCAGGTCCGTCGGTAAATCCTTCATACTGTGCACGGCTAGGTCGATACGGCCATTTAGTAAAGCGCCCTCGATTTCCTTCGTAAACAACCGCTTGCCACCGACATGCGCCAACGGCCTATCCATAATCCGGTCGCCCTTCGTCGAAATAACTTCCACACGCACACTGGCACCGGGCGCCGCAGCACGCAACACGTCCGCCACCAGATCGGTCTGACTCAGGGCAAGCCGACTACCGCGCGAGCCGATGGTAATTGTGTTTTTCACAGGCTTCAGGATGAGTACCTTCCTTTCGCATCATTCCGAGCATCAGCTAAGAGGCTCTAACAGAACCCCGGTGGCACGGGCTTCCAGCCCGTGATTCCATGGGCAAGATGCCCATGCCACAAGAAGAATGTGTCTTTCTGTTAGAGGCTCTAAGGAAACAATTTGTCAAAATTAGTTTCGTAAATCTTGCGCAGAATCTCATCTGACAGCGCAAGGCCGCGAAGCTCGCCATAGGTATTGTGCGCGCTCTCGAGCGCGTATGGCGCGCCCGTTGCGGCCATGAAAAAGTGGTAGGTATCTTTTTCAAGCACATCACGGCATGCTCGGATCACCGCTTCGATCCATTCAGAGGTCTTCTCTTTATTCCCCGTAACCACCATGTCCGTGCCGAACAAAATCCGGTCGCTGTATTTCTCACAGAAGGCCCTAAACACGTCCGTGTGTCGACTCACCACCTCCAATCCATGAACCAGGATGCCTCGGGTGCCAAAGCTTGTGTCAGTGTACATATTGGGATAGGTATCAAGGAGCTCCTGAAAAAAGTGGAAGGGCTTTTCCGTAGGCCGGTAGAAGGTCACGCCGAAGTGCGGCACAATAACCTTCAAGTTGGGAAACCTGAGCATGACACGGGCGAATTCAGCGCCATAGCGCGGGATATTCACGTGCCAACAGATGGGCAAACCCGCTTCTTCACAATAGGCATACACTGGCAGCATTTCACTGGCGTCCAGCGGCCTGTCCCAGAACTTGCCGTGGCCTGTATATAGCTTCAGCCCTTTGGCGCCCTGAGCAACATATTTCTTGACCTTCTCAAGTTTCTCCGGGTCGCTGGGATGAATCGTGCAAAACGGCACGATTTTGTCCGGGAACTCCCTGGCCACGCGGAGCATTTCCTCGGAGTTCCAGTCGTTCCCCTTGGTGGGATCGTACCCAGCGCCCTTGAGCGTAAAGTCAGAGCTCGCCACAAACAGCGTCCGTGCTACGCCCGTTTTCCCGGCGGCCTCGAAGTACTTATCAAGGTGCTTACGCATGTACAGGTGATCGTGTGCATTCACCACCTTGAAATCCCAAAGTTCCCGGCTTGGCGCGGCGGAGGCCGTGGCAGGCCGACTCGATGATCTTTCAAGGCGATCAAATTTTGCGTCGAGAATGGAATAGGTGACTATATTTGTCAGGGAAAGCAGGATGACCAGTCCTGTGAGAAGCAACTTTGTTATGTCCAACGAGGCCGCGGGGCGATCGCCGGCGTCTACTGCTGAACTTGAGGTAAGTACACTCTCATGCTCTTGCGGTGTCTTCGACTTGGCCATTTCAGGATGCCTCCCGGCCCCACACGGTTCCACAAAATCTAATAATACACCATGAACTTGATCGAGACCAAAGGCGGAACTTCGCTGGGATGCAGGAGGGTCTGGGGTGCGAGATTTTCTTGCGATTTTATACCAACTCTTCCTATAATGATCTTGAAATGCTCGGACAAATGACCGGGAGGGTTTAGATATGGCTAAGGAACAGAAGACCACCGAACCCGATATTAGAGACGCGGCCAATGAGGAAGTCCAACCAGCGCCGACATCCCGTGAAGACCTCTATAGACCCTCAAGTCTGTTTGAAGTCCTCAAAACCGCCTTACAATGGGAATACAACCCAAGATCGCGACGTCGTCAGCATGAGCGCATCGGGGAAATGCTTGTCAGCATGGGGGCTGTCAAGCAATGGCAACTCGACGATGCAATCGACGAGCAACGACGCAGCGGACAACTGCTGGGTAAAATCCTCCTGGACCGGGATTACGTGGACGCCCAGACAGTGTCGATCGCACTTAGCAAGGTGACCGGCCTCGAGTATGCCCCACTCAACAAAACCATCAGCGAACCTGAGGCGCTCGACGCCGTATCTGAAAGCATCGCCGTTAAGTACAGGCTACTACCCGTCAGCCTGGAAAACGACCGGCTTACAGTGCTGCTTGAAGCGCCGCAGGACCGTAACTCCCTCGATGATGTAGCGGTTCTTCTAGGCATGCGACTTCATCCGATGCTGACGACCACCGATAATATTCGCCGGGAAATCAAGGCCAGATACCATTCAGCAAAGGTCAAGAAGAAGCGGCCGCAGAGCGTAATCATGACCGCAGATGAGCGTGCCAAGATAGCCGCAACCATGGAAAGTCTTCAATCCGGCATCAAGCCTGCTCCGAAAAAGGCGCCAGAAGAAGCGGCCCCTAAGAAGACAGGCACCAAGGCAAAAGGTGAAGCAAAAGCGAAACCGGCAACTGGCGCGGGCACAATTTCCAGATTCAAACAGACTCACCTCGCCGCCACGGGAATGCCCGTGGTCCAGCTCGTTTCGACCATCATCGAGGACGCAATAAACGCCGGGGCAACGGACATTCACCTGGACCCGCAAGAACCCGAGATGCGTATCCGCTATCGCGTTGACGGGGTTTTGCACGATGTCCTGAGCATTCCGGAAAATCTCGAACCGGCCGTGGTATCCCGCGTCAAGATCATGGCAGACATGGACATTACGGAAACTCGCCTTCCTCAAGACGGCCACATCAGCGTGGTAATGGGCGACAAGGAGTGTGACATACGTATAGCCACGATGCCTACATTTCTTGGTGAGCGTGTAGTGTTACGCCTATTAGACCAGTCTGCTATATTGTCAGGTTTGGAAGGCCTGGGATTAGAAGCCAAGGACGAAGAACGGCTCCGTAAAATCATCAAGGAACCCTATGGCATGATCCTTGTGACGGGGCCGACAGGCAGCGGCAAAACCACCACCCTTTACGCGGCCCTAAACCAAAAAGACGTGACCACCGAAAGCATCGTCACCCTCGAAGACCCAGTCGAGTACCAGATGTCCGGCATCAACCAGGTACAGATTGACACCGACATCGACCTGACCTTTGCCAGGACACTGCGCGCATCCCTGCGTCAAGACATCGATGTGCTGCTAGTAGGCGAAATCCGCGACATCGAGACAGCCCGGATCGCCGTGCGCGCCGCCATGACCGGGCACCTCGTGTTTAGTACACTACACACGAACGACGCACCTGAGGCAATCACTACACTGCGCAATATGGGTGTGCCGTCTTACCTCCTGGGAAGCGCCCTTACAGCCGTGATCGGACAACGCCTCGTGCGAAAAATGTGCACTTCATGCAAAACTCAATTCAAACCCAGCAAGGCCTTGCTGAAATCTATCGGACTGCCGGAGACGACACGCTCCCTTTATAGAGGCAAGGGGTGTGAAAAATGTTACCATACAGGCTCTCGTGGGAGAACAGGCATCTTCGAGATTCTAACCATGACTCCTACAATCCGCCGGATGATTACGGATGAGGAACCTACGGAAAAGATCATTAAGGAAGCCAAACTTCAAACCCTGGCCGAATCATGCCGAATCAAGGTGAAGAAAGGAATTATAGCTCCGGAAGAATTCCTACGCGTCATCCGGTATTGAAGGCAGTTTTGTTGCTTTTACCCAAATCCTCCGGTAGCATTACCAAGAGTAGTTGGTTAGCCTCGGGCAAGGTGTTGAAAACTTGTGGATAAGTTGTTTCAAGCCGCGAACTGGAAGGCTGATACATAGACTGTGCAGACGACACAAGTATCTGCTAATACATAGCTTAAATAGCTTCTCTACTTGCAACTCGCCTTTTAATGGTTTCGTTATAAGCATATATACGACAATACTTTAGATGTGATCAGTCAAACCGCTGACATAAGCGATCTCCAGAATTGGAAAAGTTCCACGCAGCAAAAACAAGGTGCCAAGTAGTAGCTAAAACTCCTTTTCCAATGCTAATTCGCAGGCTGTGGAAAAGTTCTCACGAAGCCGTGGAACACCAAGCAGCTAACACCGTTGATAAAAAGAGGCAACTTCTGAATAAACTACAAAGAAAATCCACTACATACGACTTGCTTTCGCACACTCCATGCAAGTATGCTAAAATATGTTGAAAACTGTGGACAAGTAATCGAAGTTATCCACATCTTACTAATAGGCTAACTTATTAGAACTCACCAGCTTAAGTTCTTTTAAACAGCTTAAACAGGGTTACTACTACTAAGACTTATTTTCTACTTACTAAATAATAATCTATATTGTTGAATAAGCTTCAGTGTCCAGTTTAAGGATGAAAATGAAAGGCCAGCTAATAACTTTTACCGAATAGATCAGTTGGAGAGCTAATCATGAAAATCACAATTCCTCGACGCGATCTTCTCGACGCGGTAAATAAAGTTAAGGCAGTTGTGTCGTCTAAATCGGCTTTGCCTATTCTCTCGCATATCCTTATGGAGACAGGAGAGAGCCAGGTGCGCCTTTCGGCTACGGACCTCAAAGTGAGCATTGAATGTTCAGTTGATTGTGCTGTTGAGGAGCCAGGTTCGTTGACAGTTTCATCGCAACGCTTGGCTTCGGTTCTTTCAGAGCTCCCGGATGCCGAGATTAAGCTTAACCTTTCGGAGAGCAATGTTATTGCGCTGGAGTGTGGTGAAATTCATACGAGGCTTTTTAGCATGTCTCCTGAGGAGTTTCCCCCGATTAGAGATTTTGAGGGTGTTGAACCGCTGGTTTTGTCGCAGAAATCGCTCAAGAGATTTTTTACGAAGACTTCGTTCGCGATTTGCTCGGACCAGGCTAGGTATAACTTGACTGGTCTGCTGTTTGAGATCAGGGAGGGTAGATTGACCGTAGTGTCCACAGACGGGCGACGGATGAGTTTATATTCCGAGGTGGAAGGCATTCCAGAAGGTATCGAAGTCAAGGTTATTATCCCAGGGAAAATGATCAGTGAGCTTGAGAGACTATTGGGTGATGAGGGTGATGTAAGCGTATTTTTAGATGAGGCGCAGGCAGCATTTTCTTTCGATTTGTTGAGGTTAGTCACAGCCCTGATTGAGGGCAATTTTCCAAACTATGACATGGTTATCCCTAAGAAGCATGATAAGGAGATATTATTTGACAGGATGCGTCTGACCGAAGGGATGCGCCGGACACGAACCATGACAAACGAGAAATTCAATTCTGTACGATTTGTTATCAGCGCAGATGAAGTTGTGTTTAAGGTAGTCACGCCGGAAGTTGGAGAGTATGAGGAGAAAATCCCGGTGGAATATGGCGGAGAGAATGTGGAGATTGCCTTCAACCCGGATTTTGTCCTGGAAGTGCTTCGTCATATTGATTGTGAGAAGGTGTGCCTGATGCTGAAGGATGCGGGGAGTCCGGGCTTGCTAAAGCCGTATGCGGAGGAGGCTGTCGAGAACTATCTCAATGTGATCATGCCTATTCGGGTATAGCTTGTGACGGTGTACAAGCTGTGCTGTGGAGTGCATAGGAGCGTTTTTTGTGCCCGGCGTGGGAGCCGGGCGCGACTGTTTTTGGGAATGTGGATAGTTTGTGGGTAAGTGCGGGAGTTCATGTGTGGTATAGATGATGTTAACTGCTGAGCTGCTCCTTGGTTGAGGGTCGTAGATGCTTGGCGTTCAGTTCTTTACACGGGTTGCGCCTTTTGCGGACCATGTTTAATTGGTTTTTGACATTCAGTAATGAGGTGGTGGATGGTTTTCGGGAAACGTGTAAATCCAGACAGGCGAAAGGGCTACGTGGGGAGGGCGAGACTCCAGTCGAGCCGCACTCACCCCGACGGCTCGACTGGAGTCTCGCCCTCCCTCAAGGTAGCTGGCCGGTGGTGTTTTGGCTGGCCGGTGTGGTTTTGACTTGGGCCGAGGCATTCACGACTTCAGTGTGGAGGATGTTGTTGGGAATGGATAAGGTTGGGATCGGGTTTATTGGGTTTGGAATTATGGGTAGCCTCTACGCGGAGGCTATCGATACGTGGGATGATACCAGGGTGGCGGCTGTCGCGGATGTTGATGCAAGTATGCGGGATCGGGCCGCGACCAAACACAGGTGTCCGGTATACGAGTCTTACGAGGTCATGCTTGAGAAGGCGGACTTTGACGCGGTAATTATTGCAGTTCCAGACTTTATGCATCGGCAGCCGTTTTTAGCGGCTGCGGCCGCACAGAAGCATATATTGGTTGAAAAGCCCCTGGCCATGACAGTGGCCGACGCCGAGGCTATGGTGGGGGCCGTTGAGAAGTCGGGTGTGAAGTGTCAGATTGAGTTTTCCAATCGCTGGAGTCCCCAGTTTGCCCAGGCTCGTGAGCTCGTCCAGGAGGGGAAACTGGGTGACATTTTCTCTGTCACGGCCACATTGAACGACACAGTTTTCGTCCCTACCGAAATGCTTTCCTGGGCGAGTAAGTCCAGTCCCGCGTGGTTTCTGATGAGCCACGTGGCCGATCTGGCCAGTTGGATTACAGGCAAACGACCGATACGTGTATTTGCGAAGGGAACGAGGCAGTTTCTGGTTGCTAAGGGCATTGATACGTACGACGTCGTCGAGGTACTGTCCGAGTACTCGGACGGCACAACAGGGCGTTATACGAGCGGCTGGGTACTGCCGGTCGGATTCCCGATGGTCTATGAGTTGAAAATGCGGCTGATTGGCTCTAAGGCGGCTATTGACATTGACATGTCTGACCAATCGATGCATTTGATGGGCGAAGGCTCTTACGAGCATGTGATAAACGCTAACGGAAAGGTTCTTGGGCGCTTTGTCGGGTGTACGTATGGGATGCTACGGGCGTTTATCGACTGCGTACAGCGGGGTGAAGAGCCATTAGCGACCGTTCAGGACGGGCTGTCCAATACACGGTTTCTGGTAGCGGTGCATGAATCACTCGAGACCGGTCAGCCGGCTGATGTTGTATCATAAATAGCCGTTGTGTAGCGGTTTGGGAGAGACACTTATGGCGCGTTTTCTCGTTACCGGTGGCGCTGGCTTTATCGGGAGCAATCTGGTGCGGACGCTGCTCGAGCTGGGTGAGACGGTCCGAGTGCTTGACGATTTCTCGACCGGGCGTCGGCAAAACCTGGCGGATATACTCGGCCAAATCGAATTGATCGAGGGCAGCATTTGCGATGCGGATGAGGTGAGGCGTGCGTGTGAAGGCGTGGATTACTGCTTACACCAAGCCGCGATTCCTTCCGTGACGCGGTCGATAGAGGACCCGTGCCGGAGCAACCAGGCGAATGTGGAAGGGACGATCAATGTGTTCCTTGCCGCGCAAAAGGCCGGCGTGAAGAGGGTTGTGTTCGCATCGTCTTCGGCGGTGTACGGCGATAGCGAAGCTGTCCCCGTGAGCGAATCGTCGCCTCTTCGCCCCATTTCGCCTTATGGTGTCACCAAAGCTTCAGACGAAATGTACGCGAGAGTGTTTTCCGACCTTTATGGTGTGGATATCGTCGGATTACGGTACTTCAACGTGTTTGGTCCACGCCAGGACCCCAACTCGCAGTATGCGGCGGTAATTCCCATTTTTATCACGCGGCTGCTTGCGGGTGAAAGCCCCCCGGTTGATGGTGACGGTCTCCAGTCACGTGATTTTAGTTACGTCGATAATGTGGTGTCGGCGAATGTGCGAGCCTGCCAGGCTGAAGGCCAATTTGCGGGTATATATAACATTGCGTGCGGGGCAACGACATCGATATTGGACTTGGTTAGGATGTTGAATGAGGCCTTGGGGACGTCGATCGAGCCGGTATTCCGGGATGCGCGCCCTGGCGACATCCGCTGTTCGTGGGCTGATATCTCAAAGGCGCGCCAAGAATTGGGTTATGAACCGATGATATCGGTTCGAGAGGGGCTGGAAATGACGGTGGATTGGTTCCGTACAGTGGAGAAAGAATCATGAACAGGAAGAAGACCATTTTGGTGGTGGTTGCACACGCGGACGACATGGAGTTTATGGCTGGTGGCACCATCGCGCGATTCGTCGATGAGAAGGGGTATGACGTTTACGAGTATATCCTGACGGACAACTCGAGGGGGTCCTACCGGCTTACGCCCGAAGAGTTGATCGAAGTTTCAGCGCGCGAGGCTGTGGAAGCCGGCGAGGTACTTGGGCTGAAGGAGGTGCGCCTCGAGGGCTATGGGGACGGTTTCCTGAACGAAGAGAATCCGAATGTGCTTCGGGCGAAGATCATGTCGATGATTCGCGAGGTTAAGGCCGACATGGTCATGAGTTGGGACCCCTTTGCGCCGTACGAGGAACATCCGGATCACCGCATGGCGGCCATGGCCACGCTCGAGGCGGCGAGTTTCTCGAGTATACCGCTGTATCTGCCTGAGTGCCAGGCGTACACCGTCACCGAGGCGTACTGGTTTGCGAAATCGCCGTACAATGCGGAGTTGTTTGTTGACATTTCCTCGACCATCGACAAGAAGATACAAGCCCTGCTTAAGCACGATTGCCAGATGGCCCTCACCGCCGACACGTTGGCGCAGGAGGCCAAGGCGGTTGGCGCCAAGCTCCCGGTCCTCGAGAACCTCGGGGAAGATGGCTATAAGCAGCTCATCGACACCGGCATACGGTCGCTCTGTGCCGATATCGGCAAGCAGGCCGGCATGGAGTTGGCCGAGCAGTTCCGTTACGAACGGCTGGGCATGCTCGATAAGGTTATGGGCGCCGAGTTTGTGGAACTCGACTTCTGAATGGGACCGGGAAAAACGTCGAAGCCGGCGAGCTTAACGTGCCGAGCGGGCCACTCGGTTCCGGCGGGTTGTTTGGCTAGGAAACCAGGGACAGGCCCATTTTCTTAAGGGCTGACGGCGAGTCTTCGGGGCTTGCGGGGTTCTTCGCTGCGCTCGGAATGACCCAAGAGAATCGGAGTTCGGTTGCGAGCACGACGAACGAGAACAAGTACCAGCGATCGTGGGTCCGCTTTTCGCGAGAAATGTGTCAATGCGCTTCTTGTAGTGACGGCGCCGTGCGTGTTTTTTGTGGTGGCGGAACTGGTGCTGGCATTGTGTGGAGTGCGTCCGATTCTGTACGATGAAGACCCCTACGTTGGGTTCTCGTCCTATATTCCCCTTTTCGTCGAGGAGACCATGCCGGACGGTACCGGCGTCATGGTGACGGCGAAGAACAAGCTGAAGATATTCAACGCGCAGCGATTTGCCAAAGACAAGCCCGCCGGGACGTACCGCATCTTTTGCCCGGGCGGCTCGACGCCCCTGGGCAAGCCCTATGACGACATGACCTCCTTCTGCGGCTGGTTGCGGGCGATGTTGCCCAAGGCTGACCCATCTCGCCAATGGGAGGTGATTAACGCCGGCGGCATCAGCTATGCCAGCTACCGAGTGGCCATGTTGATGGAGGAGCTGATCCGCTACGAGCCGGACCTGTTCATCATCTACTCGGGCCACAACGAGTTCCTCGAAGAGCGGACTTACGGCCGGATCAAAGAGATGCCCCGGGCACTGCGCGAGTTGGCGGCGCTTGTGAGCCGGACGCGCGTCGGCGCGGTGGTCAAACGGGCTGTCGATGTGCTGCGCGAGCGAGCGGGTGGGACGGCCGATACGCGTGAGCTTCTGGGCGGTGAGGTTCTGACGATACTGGACCAGTCTGTTGGGCCGAAGGCGTACCATCGCGACGATGAGTTGCGGAATCAGGTGCTCGAGCACTTTCGCTTCAACCTGACGCGCATGATCGACATTGCGAGATCGGTCGGGGCAAAGGTCGTGCTGATAACGCCCGCGTCGAACCTGCGGCACTGTTCCCCGTATAAGAGCGAGCACCGCGATGGACTCAGTGATGCCGACCTCAAATGCTGGGAGGCGCTGTTTCACCGCGCTGAGGGGGCCCGTGCTGCGGGCGAATGGGATGAAGCGCTGGCGGCGCTCGATGAGGCGCTGAGGATCGATGATCGCTATGCCCACTTGCACTACCTGCGGGGCGAGGTGCTGTGGGACTTGAAACGTTATGGCGATGCCAAAGCAGCCTTCATGCGGGCACGTGATGAGGACATCTGCCCACTGCGCGCCCTGACGCCGATGCGCGGTATCGTTGCCGAGGTCGCCGGGGACCGCGACGTGCCGCTGGTGGATTTCGTAGGGCTGGTCGAGGGCCGGTCGGATCACGCCGTTCCGGGTGAGAGCCTGTTCTTCGGCCACGTGCACCCGACGATCGAGGCCCATCGCCAACTGGCGCTGGCGCTTCTGGAAGTGATGATCGAGCAGGGCGTCGTGCAGCCAATAAGCACGTGGGGCGACGCGGCGATTGCGGGCGTAAAACGGGATGTTGAAGGCCGGCTGGACCGTAAAGCCCACGGCATCGCGCTTCGTAACCTGGCGAGGGTGCTGGGCTGGGCCGGCAAGAATGAGGAGGCCCGCAAGGTCGCATTGCAGGCTGCGGAGATGGCCCCTGCGGATGCGGAGGCCTATTATCTTGTCGGCGTCAACGCCGAGAACCTTGGGCGCAGCCGTGAGGCAAAGCGCTACTATCGTCAGGCGCAGCAACTCAATCTTCACGAAGACATCAGTCAGTTTCGTCAGGTGCTCGAGGGGCGGCCCGACGATGCCGCAACGCACTACAAGCTGGGTGTCGCTTTGTCAATGACAGGCCAAAGTGGGGGGCTGAAACATCTTCGAGAGGCGGTGGGTCTGAAACCTGACTTTCTGGCGCCGTTAACCGGCATGGTGTGGTACCTGGCTGCGCACCCGGATGCGGAGGTGCGTGATGCAAGTCAGGCGATCGAGCTTGCCGAACTGGCCGCGGAATTAACACATTACAGGAGCGAGAAGGTTCTCGACGCGCTTGCAGCGGCGTACGCTGCAGCGGGCCAATTCGACGATGCCGTGAGAACCGCGGAGCAGGCGGTGGCGCGTGCGCGCGCGCGCGGAGACCGGCGTGCAGGGGACATCCAGAGGCGACTGGCGCTGTATGAGCAACAAAAACCTTATAGGGATGTCCGGTTGAGGCAGGTTGAACTCCTGCGCTGATTTCGTGAAGCGGTTGACTCGAACTACTCGAATTATTGAATGCGGCGACGCGTTCTTTTGATTGGCAAGATTCAAGGATGGCGTACTAACCCTACAACGCTGGATTCCAGTATCGACTATCGTGTAAATCCAAACAGACAAAAAGGTTACGTGGGGAGGGCGAGACTCCTGTCGAGCCGCACTGTCGAGCCGCACTGTCGAGCCGCACTGTCGAGCCGCACTGTCGAGCCGCATCCACCCCGACGGCTCGACAGGAATCTCGCCCTCCCCCAAGAGACGGTGCAGCGGTCGACGGCGAACAGGGCCAACCCGTGCGCGTCGTGCAGAATCTAGCGTTGTAGTGCTAAGAGCCTATCCGAATAACCCTGAGGGGTGCCACGCTCAAGCGGCGGCTTGAGCGTGTCCTGGGCCATTCCGAAGGCATCGGGCTGCGGGTGCCACCATTCGCCTGGTGTGCACACAGGCCCGACAAAGAGTTATTCGGATAGGTTCTATACATGGCGGCGCAATTATCAGCGCATGTAATCGCGTCATTGCGAGGAGCGAACGAAGCGAGCGACGCGGCAATCACTTGAGCCAAAGACCTTTGCTGTTAGCAAGTGATTGCTTCGCTTTGCTCGCAATGACGCAAACGTAATATCTCACGCAACCGGTATGCAACATGCGCAATCACTTTTGTCGCTCTATATAAATCAATTCGCGCAGGGCGTCGCGGATCCATGCCAGGCAGACTTTGCTGGCGCCTTCGCGGCCCTCGCCGGTGAGGTACTGGCCGTATTTGAGCCGGAGGTCCTCCGGGAACTGCTCGGGGTTCACGTGCGTTTCTAAGGACACATACCCTTCGTACTCGTCCTCCTTGAACGCCCGGAACTGTTCTGTCCATTGGCAAATGCCGCATCCCATGAACACAATCGGCCGCTTGCCGTCCGGCTGGATAACGGCGTCTTTGACGTGTACGTGCACCATGTCTTTCTTGACGGCCTCGTAACCGGCTGGGAATACGGGCTGGGAGTCGCTGTCCGGGTCCAGCACGTGGTTGGCCGGGTCCCAGACGGCCTTAACGCGGTCGCATCGGAGCATGTCCAGGAAGGTGCGCGTGTGCCCGGCGGTGCCGACATGACATGCGGGCTCGTTTTCGAGCCCCAGGATCGCGTCTTTTTCCTCGAGGATGGCGGGCACGGGCCCGTAGGCCTTGAGCATCCTGTCCCAAGGCTTCTTGCGTGCGCCATGGCCCCAAAACGCGAACCCGCGCACCATGGCGCAGCCGAGTTCGAGGCCGATCTCCGCGCAGCGGCGGAGAATGTTCATATGCTCGGCGACTTGGCCGGGCTCGTCCAGTTCGCATTTGCCGAACGGCGACGCGATGCTGCACACCGCCAGGCCGTGGTCCGTTACAACGCGTTTAATATCGCGTACTTGGCCGTCCGTGAGCTTGTGCACCGGCGTATGCCAGACACCGCGAATCTCGACGCCTTTCGCATCGAATTCCGTCAATACCTGGCAGGCCCGCGCGAGGTCCTGCGAAATCTCGTCCGAAAATGCTGCTAATTTGAACATCTTCCGTCCTTGTTAGGGATGGCGAATGAGCAATTACGCCAATCAACCGATAGCGACGATAATTCCAATGACGTCAACCCGTTATGAGAAAAAGGGAAACAGTCCCGTCTATGCTCATTCCTCGCTGTGCTTGGGACGACACAATTTTTTCTGTGGTGCTGTTTTTGGGCTACACCTTGACCATTCTGCCCGTTTTGGCCGACTTGTACGCGGCTACGGTGACTTCGACGGCGCGGAGGCCGTCGA
>CAYRLQ010000002.1:0-41867 GCA_964425145.1 uncultured Nitrospiraceae bacterium | reverse complement strand
ACCATAAGTTGGCTTCCAATCGTCCTGGTTCTAATAAAGCGGCTTTTGGATGCGCCGAAGTTCAGGTCGAAAATCTATTTCGCTACGGCTGCAGGCCTTCTCTTCGGCGTCAGCGTCCTGGGTGGTTTCGTCCAGATAGTTAACGTTATGGCTCTCACCATGGGCGCCTACGCGTTTCTCTACCGGCTCCTGCATCTGAAAAAACGCCCCGGGCCTCTGGGCACAGAGGTCGTGCGCGGGTGGATATGCGACGTGGCGGCGGTGGCGATGCTTTTTGCCTTGGGCGCGATGGTCGCCTCTGTGTTGCTGTTGCCAACGGCGGAATTGGCAGCCTTTAGTGCGCGTCAGAAAGGCACGGACGTCAGGCTTTACGCGGACTTGTTGCAGCAGAGCCCGCTTAAGTCGTTTCAGGATTTCGTCACCTATGCCGGCATGAAATACGAAGCGGAAGCGCTCCGCGGCGCAGGTATTGCAGCGCTTCTTCTAGCCTTGGCCGGCCTCACCCATCACCGATGGCGGGATGTAATTCTGTTCTGCGCGCTGTATTTGATGCTCGTCGATTGCAGTTTGGGGCCGCCGCTCCCCGTCGCGCGCTTGGTGGCATGGTTAACGCCCTTCTCGTCCTCTTCGCACGTACGCTCCTATGACTTCGCCTTGCTACCGTTCGGCATGTTGGCCGGCCTTGGCGTTGAGGCCGTGTCAACGCCCTTGTTGTCCCGCTGGCGGAGGGCGGTCCAGACCTCCATCGTTGCAGGCGCCGGCGTCGCCGTGCTCATTCCATTTGCAAAGTGGGTAAGCCCGCATCCGTATCTCCCCGTTTCAAAGTCGGTGGTTATCTTGCCCGCCGTGGCTTTGACGCTGATGCTCGTGTCTGGCCAATTCCGCACTGTTAAAGTGGCGCGTTTCCTGGCGTTGCTCCTCATGCCGGTCTTGATCTTTACCGAGACGCTGGCGTGGAATTGGCACTATGTGCCGTATATGACCAAGAAGTATTTCTCTGAACGGGAAGGTCTCTACCAAGGCGAGGTCACATTGCCTCAGGATAACAGCAGAACAACAGACCCGCTGGGCAGCCGTATGTTGTACGCGCTCACGCCCGTCATGAACGGCTGCGAGCCGCTTCACATTCGAAAGGTGCGCGAGGTTATCAGTGGGCCCCGGCGTGGTCGACACTACTTCCGCGTTGTTCGACCGGCTGAAGTAACCCAGGTAAACAACCGCGGGCTCCTCTGTCTGAAACGGTTCTTTTGGCTGGCGAGACAGTGGGTAAAGGGGCCTCTGCCGGGAAAAGAGGCCTTGTTTCCATCCGCTACGACCGTTTTTTTGAAAGATGTTGAAGAGCTGCCTGTGCCGGAGACAGGTCTGAAAAACCTTCCAAACAGCGGCATTTCAAACGATACTGTCAAAGTCCCTCTCACTAAAGCCAAGGGTTTATACGATCGGGTCACCGGCGGCAAGACACTAAACAGGTATCTGTATTTCGAGCTTCCCACCAGTGCGGCAGGCCGTGCACCGGGCCCGGCCGGCGCTGTGCATAGCGTCCTGTGCCTTCACTATAGGAGCTCGTGTTTCGCAAATATCGATACACGGTTCCCTGACCGTGACTCGAACCGCTCGGAGTGGGGGCGCAGTGCAAGGCTGCGCCCGACCGGCGCACGAGAGGCGTTGGTTGAAATACCGCTGCCTGACTTCCACAGGATGGAAGGGAGGGTAACGCTCAGACCTGCCAGCAGGACTGGGGTGTTTCAATTCACCCGGGCCTATGTGCTATCCGACCAGAACGACGAGGACGGCTTGATTCGGATACTGTCGCGCCGGCTCACCTCCGTCGAGCTTGAAGTGGGCGAACTGCAGGAACCGCGAATCCTGACATTTCTCGATGTCAACTATCCAGGGTGGGAGGCGTATCTGGACTCTGAGCCGGTACCGATCCTCCTCGCCGACGACGTGTTCAAGGCGGTCGTCGTCCCTGCGGGCACGCACCACATTCGGTTTGAGTTTTCGCCCAAACGTGTGTACGCGGGGATGCTCATTTCCCTGGTGAGCGCCTTTGGCTCGATTGCTGTCCTGATGCTCCTGCGGCCAAAGAGTGCCGATTCCCAGCGAGCTGCGCTTCAACCATCGCCATCCAGTGGCTCCGTTAATCATCACCCCGTCTGAATGCGCGCGCGGAGCGGCCTATGCTATGCCGGTCTTGACAACGTCCGTTTGGCGGCCCAGCACGGCGGCGAGGTCTACTTGGGGCAGTTGCGGCGTCGCGGTCACGATTTCCTTGGACCCGTCTGGCAGGAGGATGAACGTGTCCTCAGATTTGACCCCCGCGGCCGATGGGTTCCAGGCAAAGGCGGCGCCCAACGCCACATTGATACCGGCGATTTCCTCGACGCGCTGGGCCCATGTAGCATCCAGCACGGGGAAGGTCTCGCCGGGGGCCCCTTTGCAGGTACGCGCAGCGTAGCCCGTAGCACCGCCCTGGTGGTGGTTGTGCCATTCGTCTTCAGGAAACCCCAAGTCGCGGTAGCCCTGCTGGCAGAGGGCAAATACGTCGCCGAGTGTTTTGCCAGGCTGTGAGGCTTCCTGCATGAGAGCGTCGAGTGCGCAGATTCGGCCGAAGGCATCGGGGATATGCTTTGGAATATCGCCGACCTGCTTGAAGCGGGTCATCGAAGCCACCAGGCCTTCTCTGAGGAAACACCCGACGACCATAACGTAGCCCTTCACCTTGCGTTCGGCCAAACTGCCCGATACCAACGGGGCCTCCGTCGGCAGTGGATGGCGGTACTTCGCAATCCGCTCATCCGCCGCCACCAGCGCTACCGGCACCAGACACCGCCGCTTAGACCCCTCGGCGATCAGCCGTGCCGCGATATCCGCCTCGGCCATGCCGGACTCGATGGCTTCGATTGTGGCAACCATCGCATCGGCGGCCAGCCGCCCGAGGCGGTGGTATTTCTCGAGTTCGATCGGGGTAAGCAGCGCGCGCAGGACGGCCAGTTGGTCGTTGACGTTTTCGCCGATGGTGCCGTCGTCGGATACGAGTGTGCCTGAGAAGCTTTTTTGGACCGCCCCGGCGGGGTCACCGTCATACCATGGAAACTTGCACACGCCGCAGTCCAGGGTTAAGAACTCCTCATCCATCTGGCGGGGGAATTCGATGGTGTTGCCGACGAAACAGGCTCTGCCATCTTTGGTCACAAAGAGGGAATTGGCGCCCATGTCCGTGGCGACCCAAATGTAGTTCCGCTTGCCGCCGGTGGCCATGGCGAAATTGTCCACGCGCGATAGCAGAATCCCGTCGTAGCCGTTGTCTTGCAAAAAGGCCTGGATCAACGCGATCCGCACTCGGAAAAGCTCGACTTCATTCATCATGGCATCTCCCTCCGCGGTGACGTGCCGCCGCTGACCCATTGTACACGGCACAGGTCCGCCGCGTCTACTACACAGGCATACAGTCGGGTCCTAAACAATTGCGCACGTTTTGGCACAAGGCCCGTCTTTCACGTCATTCTAAGCGAAGCGAAGACTTCTCGCACCACCGGGGAAAAGGTCAAACATCTCCATATCTCTTTTTCTCTATCTCCACATCCCCCAACAGAACGGGCAGGACCTCAACGACGCGCAGGCATTTGCGATGCCCCGCATGGCGGCGCCAATTGCAACGGGGGTCAATCTGTGGTAGATTGGGGGCCAGGCATCCAACAGTGGGAGAGGGCGCATTGTCTGCACGGAGGAGCGGCATTTCAACAGTGGTAAACGGAAATGGATGTAGCGACAATCATTGAGTGGATCATAGCGCACAAGTGGTGGTTAGCCCCTTTGGCGCCGCTTGTCCTCGCGGTTATTGTGGTGAAGCTGTTGAACCCGAATTGAAGCGGTTCGTGCGTGCCACGCCTGAGATGTGCGAGCGTTAATACTGGGGAGCAGCATGACCATCGTCCTTTCCTTCACGACACTGTGCCTGTTATTACTGGCGGGCAAGGTCTTACGGGTCAAGGTCAGGCTGCTCCAGCGGTTGTACCTTCCTGCTTCGGTAATCGGCGGGCTTCTCGGGCTGATAGTACTTCAGGCTTTCGGGGCTTATCTCCCGGAAGGCGCTACGGCCGGCTGGGCCGAACTTCCAGGCTTTCTAATAAACATTGTCTTCGGAGCGCTTTTCCTGGGCGTTACCATCCCTCCGCTTAAAACCATCTGGCAGAAGGCAGGGCCCCAACTCGCATACGGCCAGATAGTTGCGTGGGGGCAGTATGTCGTAGGCCTGGGAATTTCAATGCTCCTTCTTGTGCCGCTGTTCTCCGTTCATGGCGCCTTAGGAACCATTATCCCCGTGGGCTTTGAAGGAGGCCACGGTACTGCAGCCGGTCTGAAAGAGACATTTGAAATCCTCGACTGGCCTGAGGGGACTGATTATGGGCTTGCCTCTGCTACAGCCGGTGTCCTTTTCGCCATTATTGTAGGAATGATACTTATCAACTGGGCGGCGCGAAAGGGCATTACGCAAAAGCTCGAAAAGATTGAAGATATGCCCGAAAGCAGCATTATCGGCGTCTACGAGGTTGACGAACGGCCCATCGCAGGAAGGCAGACCGTATCTCCCGCCTCGGTGGACAGCCTTGCGCTTCACCTTGCCATAATCGGAGTTGCAATCTTTATCGGCTACCTTTTCAAGCTAGGGTTACTACAGATTGAATCCATCTTTCCCACACTTGCCGAAAAGAGGCTCCTTACGGGATTCCCGTTATTTCCCCTTTGCATGATAGGCGGGCTGATCGTTCAGCTTTTCCTTTCCCGCGTAACAAAGAGCAGCCCGGCTGACCGACAACTCATGCAGCGATTATCGGGAAGTGCGATGGACTTCCTTGTAGTTGCCGCCATTTCAACTATCAACCTGACCGTCATCATGAAAGGCCTCTTGCCGTTTGCAATTCTCGTAGCCATGGGTGTTGTGTGGAACGTCTTCTGCGTCATGTGGCTGGCCAAGCGACTCCTTCCGAGGAATTCATGGTTTGAGCGCGCAATTGCCGAGATGGGCCAGTCAATGGGAGTCACGGCGACGGGGCTGTTGCTGTTACGGGTCGTTGACCCTGAGGGCGAGACCGACGCCACCTCGGCCTTCGGCTACAAGCAACTTCTACATGAGCCGTTCATGGGCGGGGGCCTGTGGACCTCCATGGCCATACCTCTTGCAATAACCCAGGGTCCGCTGATCGTGTTCGTGATAAGCGTGAGCGCTATTGCAGTATGGCTTATTGTGTGGGCATTGCTGTTTAAATAGGGGCAGTTGTTATGTTGAGAAGATTCCGCTATATAATGGCGTCAACCTGGCGCAAGGATTCGGCCCGGTGGCCATCCACACGCCGCAAGAGATGGTGCGCTATGAAAACGAAGACCAAGACCTTTGACTGTGTGGAGATGATGCACGAAGGGGCGCTGCGGATTTACGAAGCGACCAAGGGCATGACGCTGGAAGAGGAACTGGCGTACTGGCGCCGGCGCCGACAGGAATCGCTTCAGGAGCAGCATCGCCCGCGCCAAGGAGACACGGGGCACCGTGCCCGGCCTTGAAACGCACAGGCCATCTCTTCGAACGGGATTGAAGCTTGAATGATTGAATGGGGACATTCACCTGTTATTTCCCATCCCCGAGTCGGCGAATTTTGGGGCGCGACCGGCTTGGATGAAGGGCAAGAAGCGCGAGGGCGCAATAAGGGCCCTCATTCTTTGCGGCCTGGCGTCTTTGCGTGATGTTCTGCATGCTCACGCCAAGCCGCAAAGTCGCCAAGAGTCTGCTAAATGTTAAATGGGGACAGCAGTGATGAGACATTCAGGCTAATACCCCTCGCGCGTATGTGCCTGGAGGCGGGCCAGGGCGCGCTGGAGCGCGAGTTCGGCACGGGCCACGTCGATGTCTTCGGAGGGATGGCTGAGTCGCTGTTTTGCGCGGTCGCGGGCGGCTTGGGCGCGCTGGACGTCGATTTCATCGCCCTTTTCGAGGGTCTGGCTCAGAACGATAACCCTATTGTCGAGGACTTCCGCAAAGCCGCTACTGACGGCGTAATGGTGCTCCTGACCGTCGGTTGAGTAGGCGACGACTACGCCCGGTACCAGCGTCGTCAGCATGGGGGTGTGGTCCGGTAAGACGGCGAACACGCCGGCCGCGCCGGGCATGATGATCTCGGTCACTTCGAGGTGATCGGGGTCGCATTCCGGTGCACAGAGCTCGACCTGGATGACCTCCTCCGCCATGCCTACTTCACCTCCATCTGCCTGGCCTTCTCGGCGGCCTCCTCAATCGCGCCACAGTACAAAAACGCACTCTCGGGAATGGCGTCGTGGTCGCCGTTCAAAATCTCCGCGAAGCTCCGGACCGTGTCCTTTACGGGGACGAACTTGCCAGGCATGCCGGTGAATTGCTCCGCAACGAAGTTGGGCTGGGACAGGAAGCGCTGAATTCTGCGGGCGCGGTTCACGATGATCTTATCCTCCTCGGACAACTCGTCCATGCCGAGAATGGCGATGATGTCTTGGAGGTCCTTGTAGCGCTGAAGTATCTCCTGCACGCCACGTGCGACGCGGTAGTGCTCCTCACCCAGGACGCGCGGGTCGAGAATGCGGCTGGTCGAGTCGAGCGGGTCGACGGCGGGATAGATGCCCAACTCGACGATCTGGCGCGAGAGCACCGTGGTGGCGTCAAGGTGTGCGAAGGTCGTTGCGGGCGCGGGGTCGGTCAGGTCGTCCGCGGGCACGTAGATGGCCTGGACCGAGGTAATGGAGCCCTTCTTGGTCGAGGTGATGCGCTCCTGGAGTTCACCCATTTCCGTGGCCAGGGTAGGCTGGTAGCCCACGGCGCTGGGCATGCGCCCAAGCAGTGCGGACACCTCCGAACCGGCCTGTGTGAATCGGAAGATGTTGTCGATGAACAGCAGGACGTCCTGGCCCTCGACATCGCGGAAGTACTCGGCCGCGGCCAGGCCGGTCAGGCCCACGCGAGCGCGGGCGCCCGGCGGCTCGGTCATCTGGCCGAAGATGAGCGCCGCCTTGTCGAGGACGCCGGACTCCTTCATTTCGAGCCAGAGGTCGTTGCCCTCGCGTGTGCGCTCCCCAACGCCGGCGAACACGGAGTAGCCGCCGTGTTCTATGGCCACGTTGTGTATGAGTTCCATGATGAGCACGGTCTTGCCGACGCCGGCGCCGCCAAACAGCCCGGTCTTACCGCCCTTCTGGTACGGCGCGAGAAGGTCGATCACCTTGATCCCCGTCTCGAACATTTCCGAAGAAGTCTCGATGTCCTCGAAGGCCGGGGCAGGCCGATGGATGGGCCATCGGTCCTTGGTATTGACCGGTCCGAGTTCGTCCACGGGCTCGCCGATCACGTTGATGATTCGTCCCAGAACCTCTTTACCAACGGGCGTCGTGATGAAATCGCCGGTATCTTTCACTTCCATGCCGCGGATGAGGCCGTCGGTGCTGTCCATGGCGACGGCCCGCACCGAGTTTTCGCCTAGGTGCTGCGCCACTTCGACGATGAGCCTGTTACCGTTTTCCCGTTGTATTTCGAGCGCGTTGTAAATTGGTGGAAGTTGTCCGGGCTCGAACTTAACATCCACCACCGGACCGATTATCTGTGAAATATGTCCTACGTTCATCTCGCTCTCCGTTTAGAGCGCCTCTGCGCCGCTGACCACTTCGATCAATTCCTTGGTGATGGCGTCTTGCCGGGCACGGTTGTAAAACAGTGTCAACCGGTCGATCACATCGGCCGCGTTCTCTGTCGCCGCGTCCATGGCTGTCATGCGCGCACCGTGTTCGCTGGCCGCCGATTCGTACAGGACCCGATGCATCTGCACTTGCAGGTGCTTAGTCAAAAGCGCGTCGAAAACCGCCCCGGCCGAGGGCTCGTACACGTAGTCGATGACGGCGCCGTCCTGGGGCTCGGCTGGTTCAAACGGCAAGAGGCGTTCGAGGGTGACGCGCTGCTGGATGGCGGACTTGAACTCGTTGTAAATGCAGTAGACCCCGTCCGTTTCGCCCTTGGCATAGTCCGCGATGACGTTGTCGATGATCTCGGCCGCGGCGCGCATGGCATCCCGGTCGAAGATGCCCAAGTGCGTGGCGCGAATCGTGCAGGGCCGCCGGCGCAGCGCATCGACCCCTTTGCGGCCAACGACGCTGAGCTCGATCTCCCGACCACTAAACCGCTCTTTGAGCACGCGCATGGCCTCATTCACGATGTTCGAGTTGAACGCGCCGCACAATCCGCGGTCCGCGGTCACGACGATGATGCCGATCTTGCCGCCACCCCCCGGCCGCAGCAGTGGGTGCATGTCACGCTCGCTGCGCAATGCGAGGCTGTTGACCAGATCGCGCATGTGGTACGCGTAAGGCCGGGTACGCAAAATGGCCTCCTGAGCGCGTCGCAATTTCGCCGCTGCGACCATCTTCATTGCACGCGTGATCTTTTGGGTGCTCTTAACGCTGCTGATGCGGCGCTTGATATCTCGAAGACTCGGCATGTGTCAATCCCTAACTCGGACAAGCGGGAACCATACAGCGTCCCAGTTGTTAGTTGTTGGTTGTTAGTTGTTAGCTGCTGCGGGCTCTGCGCCTCTGCGTGAGATTCCTGCTTGCGATCGCTTTGTATAGGATTTCACCGTAGTACGCTAACCTTCTTCGATGCTCTGTTCGAACGATTTGGTGAAGTCTTCGAGAACCTCGTCAAACTTGGCCTCGAGTTCCTCACTCAGCGTGCCCGTCGACTCCAGCTCATCCATGAGTTCCTTATGGTTGGTGTCGAGAGCGGTGTAAAGCTCCTGCTCGTACCGGTCAATCTCCGACACGGGGATGCTGTCCAGGTAATCTTTCGTTGCAGCGTAGATGATGATGATTTGCCTCGCCACCGGCAGGGGCTGGAACTGGCCCTGCTTGAGAATCTCGACCAGGCGTTCACCACGACGGAGCTGAGCCTGAGTGGCCTTGTCCAGTTCGCTGCCGAACTGGGCGAAGGCGGCCAGCTCGCGGTACTGCGCCAATTCGAGGCGCAACGTTCCGGCGATCTTTTTCATGGCCTTGACCTGAGCGTTGCCGCCCACGCGCGAGACGCTGATCCCGGCGTTGATGGCCGGGCGCACACCGGAGTAAAACAGGCTGGTTTCGAGAAATATCTGACCATCCGTGATGGAAATGACGTTCGTAGGAATATACGCCGACACGTCCCCGGCCTGCGTCTCGATAATGGGCAAGGCAGTCAAGCTGCCGCCGCCCTCTTCGTCGCTGAGCTTCGCGGCGCGCTCGAGCAGGCGTGAGTGCAGGTAGAACACGTCGCCCGGGTAGGCCTCGCGCCCCGGCGGACGCCGCAACAGCAAGGAGAGCTGGCGATAGGCGGCCGCGTGCTTGGACAGGTCGTCGTAAATGCATAGGGCGTGTTTGCCCTTGTCCCGGAAGTACTCGCCGATGGCAGCGCCGACGTACGGCGCGATGTATAGCACAGGCGCCGCCTCGGAAGCGGAGGCGCTCACCACAACCGTGTAGTCCATGGCGCCATGTTCCCGAAAGACCTCAACGACGCGGGCTACGGTCGAGCGCTTCTGCCCAATGGCCACGTAGATGCAAGTGACGTCACCACCTTTTTGATTGATGATGGTATCGACGGCGAGCGCGGTCTTGCCGGTCTGGCGGTCGCCGATGATCAACTCGCGCTGCCCGCGCCCGATGGGCGTCATCGCGTCGATGCACTTCAGCCCGGTCTGGAGCGGCTCCTTGACGGGCTGGCGGTCCACGATGCCCGGGGCGATACGCTCGAGCGAGTTAAACTCCGTGGTCTCGATCGGGCCACGACCATCGATGGCGTCGCCGAGCGCGTTCACGACGCGGCCAATCATTGCTTCGCCCACCGGCACGGACATGATCCGCCCGGTGCGCTTGACCTGGTCGCCTTCGCCGACCTTCTCATACTCACCGAACAGCACGGCGCCGACGTTGTCCTCTTCAAGATTCAGCACCATGCCGCGCACCCCATGTGGGAAATCGAGCAACTCTCCGGCCATGGCTTTTTCGAGGCCGAAGATGCGGGCGATGCCATCACCGGCCTGGATCACCGTGCCGACTTCGGCAATCTCAACGGTCGATTCGTAATCGGCGATCTGCCTTTTGATGATCTCGGTGATCTCCGTCGCCTGGATCTTCATGCTATGACGTCTCCTCTGCCAGCAATGCTTTCTTTATCCGCTCAAGCCGCGTGCGAAGGCTTCCATCAATCACAGTGCCCCCGATACGCGCGACGACCCCGCCGAGAATCTCGCGGTCCACGGCGCATTCCATGGTCACCGTCTTGCCGGAAAACGTGTCCAGAGCGCCCCGCAACCGTGCCTGTTGGCTGTCCGTGAGTGGCACCGTCGTCGTGACCAAGCCAGTAGCGCGGTTGAGGCGCTCGTCGACGATCGCTGCAAACACGGTCGCCACCTCCGGCAGTAGGGCAATCCGCCCGCGGCGCAGCAACACCTCGGCCAGGCGCGCCACGACCTGCGGCGGATGCTCGGCCCGAAGCACCCCCGCCAGGACCGCCGCGCGCTTGTCCACGTCGATGGCGGGATTGGCCAGTGTGTTGCGCAGGCCGCGCTCGACCCTATACAGTTCGTTGAGGCCACTCACTGCGGCCAGCGCCGCGTCGAGTTGCCCCGGGTCGGGAATAGAGGCGCTCAGGGCTTTCGCGTAGCGCTCGGCGATCAGGTAGTTATTCATGTGCGCCTCTCCACCTCGCGGATGAACTGGTCGATCTGCGCCAGGTCGACCTGCGGTGAGGCCTGGGCCTTGTACCGCTCGACGAGCAAATCGATGGATTGGGCCACCAATTCCTCTTTCACGCGTTGCGCCGCCGCATGTTCTTCCTCGCGCTTACGGTCTTCGGTTTCACGATCAACATGCCCCAGCGTGAGCCGGGTCAAGTCCTCGAACTGGGCCTTTTCCCGTGCGATGAGCGCCTCCGTTTCCCGGGCGGTCTCTTCCTTTTCCTCATGTAGACGGCCCATCTTTTCCTGGGCCCCTTGCTTGCGTTGGGCGGCGGCCTCACGGGTCTGCTTCGCGCGATCGATCTTCACGCGCAGGTCGGCGATTTGCCCATCCAAGAAGTCCAGCAGGGGTTTTCGGCCGAAATGCACAGCCAACACCACCAACATGATAAAGGTGAAGAACTGGAAGAAGTTGTGGTACAGCGCCTGGCGCAGCTTTTCTCTCTTGAACTCCTCGCGGCCCTCGTATTCCTCGATGAAGGCCGTAAGCGCCGGGTCGAACGGGTGGAGGGCCGGCCGCTGAGCATGCAGTTTGTATTCGTCGCTCTTGACGATCTCGAGGTAACGCTCGTGTTCGGCCTTATACTTCTGCTGGTATGCCTTCGAGAATCCCGGTGGCCCCATGAGGAAGTTGGCGATTAGCCCGACACCGATGTAGATGCCGAAAAAGATCAGTAGGTATCGCTTGACCGGCGTCACGAGTCGTCGTCTCCCAAGCCCAGCCGCCGGGCAATGACATCGGCGAGGTCCGGGGCGAGCATTTCACACTTGGCCCGCTCCATTTCCATTTGTCTCAGGGCGGTTGCGCGAACCGAGCTCACTTCCTCATCGGCCTGTTTTCTGCGCTCGGCGAGCATGGCCGCGTGTCGCTCCTGAGCGGCACGATGCGCCTGGCGATATGCCTCGCGCGCAGCGCGCTTATCAGCGCGAGTAGCAGTAGTGTACTGCTTCTCAAGCGCCTCGGCCTCCTCGGTGGCCGCGCTGGCGTCCCCCATGTCCTCGGCAACCTCTGCCTCGCGGGCGTCCATCATGCGCAGGATTGGGCGGAAAATGAACTTGTTGGTGACCCAAAGGAACACGAGAAAGAGAGCCAGCTCTACGAACAGTGTCAGATTTAGAACAACCATCGCGTTGCACCAGCCCTGGAATCACTAACCAACCACGAACAACATGAGCAGTGCGACAACAAGCGAGTAGATGCCTGTAGACTCCGACACGGCCTGGCCAATGAGCATCGTGCGCGTAAGCAGGCCGGCGTTTTCAGGTGAACGGCCTATGGCTTCGCAGGCCTTGCCGGCAGCAAAACCTTCGCCAACGCCCGGGCCTATTGCGCCGAAGCCCATACAAATCCCCGCGCCGATCAATGCCCCGGCCATTCTTATGTCAGTGCCTGAGACGGCGCCCGCGGCCTCGTCCGCAACCTGGCCGATGGTTGTACTCAGCAGTGTCAACAGCGTGCTCACATCCATGGTTATCACCCTTTCTTCGATACGATCGACATGCCTCTCGCCAAAAAACTCGATGAGCCCTACATAACGAACAAAATGGCCAGCGCGATGACCAAGCTGTATATGGCGGTCGACTGAGAAACGGCCTGACCTACAAGCATGGTCCGCAGGACCACCGCATTGATGCCGGGGCGCGCCGCCGTCACCTGACACCCGCTCTCCCCCGCCAAACCACTGCCGAGACCGGGACCGATCCCGCCCAGCCCCACAGACAAACCAGCGCCCATGGTCTTGGCAAAACCGACCAC
This sequence comes from uncultured Nitrospiraceae bacterium, assembly GCA_964425145.1. Taxonomy (GTDB): domain Bacteria; phylum Hydrogenedentota; class Hydrogenedentia; order Hydrogenedentales; family SLHB01; genus CAYRLQ01. Next base: position 29,330 of record CAYRLQ010000002.1, on the reverse strand, counting down.
ATTGCCCTCGAGGTCCCGCAGTGCAAACATCATCATAAACGCGACCAGCATGCCGAAAATGGCCGGGGTCTGGCACACCGCCTGACCGACAAGCATTACACGCAGCGTCACAGCCCTGGACCCTGGCCAGCGGCCCATGCCGTTCAAGGCGCCGCCGGCAGCCCAACCCGACCCTATACCCGGCACAAGCCCGCCTATTCCCACGGCAAGACCGGCCCCTATCGCAATGCCCACAGCGCCCCAACCTGTGCCGGGAAGGCGATAGAACATCAACAACAGGGAGACGACCGCGGCGAAGATACTCGGGGATTGGGTCACGGCCTGGCCGATGATCATCGATGAGGTGACCGGGGTCACCTGGCGCGGGTTGCGTGCCACGCCGTCGCACGCCGCCCCGCCGGGCCAACCACAGCCAATCCCGCTGCCAAAGCTCCCGAACCCGATGGACAAGCCCGCCCCGATAAGTGCCGCGACAAGTTTGCCGCCCTGGGCGCCAGGCCCCACTCCGGGCACGAGCAGGATCAACAGGCCGATAACGAGCGCAAAGATTGATGGACTGCCCCCGACCGCCTGGCCGATAAGCATAGTCCGAAGCATATAGCCCTGCCGCGTGGGCTGACGCATGATACCTTCGTTCGCCTTACCCGCGGCAATGCCCATACCCACGGACGCACCTATGCCGCCAAGCCCCAGGGCGATAGCTGCGCCAAAATACCGACCTATAAGCTCCCAACTTTCTGCTGAAATCTCCAAAGCGTCCACCTGCTACGCCACAGCGGGCATCACTACTTGATGGCAACAGATATATAGGTCAACGTCAACATGGTGAAGACAAATGCCTGGACGGAGCCTACGAAAAACGTGAAGAACAGGGTCAGACCCATAGGGAGAACCATGTAATACAGCAGGCTCGAAACGACCACGATAATAACCCCACCGCCGATAATGTTACCAAAGAGACGGAATGAGATCGAGACAACTTTCGCTAGTTCCCCGACGACGTTAAGCGGGAAGAAAAACAGTGATGACAGTTTGCCTGCGATAGCCGCGCCTTTGCCGGCATCGGGTTGCGACCACATGGGGCCAAGCTGTTCCGCGATGTAGCCCCACAACCCTTTAGACATGATCCCGCTGAACGTGGCAATCACCATGGCCATACACCCCAGCGCAAGCGTGCAGTTAATATCGGCCGTGGGTTCTTCAAAAAGGCGCGTGGGGAAAAAGCCCATGGAATTGCAAAGCAGTAGAAACAAGAACAACGCCGCAATTAAGGGAAAGTACCGGCGGTTTTTCTCCCGGCTCTCGAACTCGAGCGCACCGGCCACCAGTCCATCGAACGCGCCCACAAACATCTCCACGGCCATCTGGCCCCGGCCGGGCACGAGCGCAACCTTGCGCGCCCCGAGCCCCAGGAGCACCCACAAAACCATCATGACGACCAGGGTGTTCAAAACCGTAAGGACATTGACTCCGCCAAGGGGAATGGGAATGTCAGTAAACGGCACATAGTGCCATATCAGGCGCTCACCAATCTGTTCCATGTAAACCCTACTGGGATTCTATTTCCCCTCTTCCTTCAGATCGAGCCCGGTCAGGCCCAGGAAGATCGTCACGGCCCGGATAATCAAAATGCCCCCGGCCGCTCCCCAGAACCCGTGAAAGGTCTCCGGGTCCCACATGTACGCGCGGCCAAGGACCAGGCCGTAAATGAGTAAACAGATAATCGTCCAGTTATAAACACTTAACTTTACCTTTTTTTTCGGCATAGTTGCAACTTTTTCCACCGATAGCGCCGTCAGCCAGAAGCCCAGGACGCCGCCGATCCCGCCTATGAGGATACCTTTGGCGAGCACGGGGTCGAATTTGTAGGTCCCGAACCCTCCAAGCGCCGTCAGCAGCAACGCAATCCGGACGGCCATCAGCCGAAAGCGCTTCAGTGGTTCCACGGAATCTCCTTCGCAATTATCCGGTAGGCACCGTAGATGCCCGATCCAATTCCCAAAAACACCATCCCAACGAGGATCTTGCCGTTCGTCCCAGCCAACCGGTCCAAGTACACTCCCGCGACCACTCCAGCTACAACACTCAGCGCCACGACCAACCCCACCTGGCCCACCAGGGCCAGCGCGCTCAAGGCGCTCCGTTCGGGCAGATTATCGGACTTAGGCATAGTTCCTCCCTATCTCCAATATCTCCATATCCCCTTGTTCTTACACGTGTTTATGAAAAACGCCCCCAAAACATCATCGTAAGTGTTGCCCCGCCAACAGGAGGGCAACGACGATGAGAAACACCCGCATTGCTACGGCGCACCTCCATGCTTCCTCGAAACCGAGTTTTCCCTTTCGAGTATAACACAGACGTCAAATCGTGAATCTGAAAACGCCACCGCCGTTGGTATTCTCGTTTGTGATTACGCTAATAGAATGCGTCGCAGAACTTATGAATCACAGTACTACCCCTGGGAAACGGACCCGGCGGCGATGTACACCAGGATGTCTCCGGACTCGATGGTGGGCAAATTGGGCACGTCGAAGTGCCGCGTGCCTCGGTAGAGGCGGACGATGGCCATACCCCCCACTTCACCAGGTCGTTTGCCGACCTCCTCGGGTTGCGCCTCGCGCTCGTCCAGTTGGATGGCGCCCCCGACGCTCAGGACCTCCTGGAGGGTCTCGACGAGGTGTTCGCGGCGGGTCGCCGCGGCCATGAGGTTTCCTCCAACGGACGCGGGGGTAATCACAGTGTGCACGCGGCTACGCTCGAGCTGCTTGACGTTTTCGGCCTCGTGGCACATGGCGATGAGCTGAGCATTGGGGTTAAGCTCGTGGGCAGTCAGCGCGATCAGCACCGCCGTGTCGTCCCGGCCGGGGCACACCAGCACGTGGGCGGCGCGGTCGATGGCGACGGATTGCAACACGTTCTCGTGCGTGGCGTCGCCCCTGACGGCGATCACGCCCAAGTCCGCCGCGTCGTTGAGCGAGGTCTCGCTACTGGCTACGACGACGATTTGGTTGGCCGGCCGGCCCTCGAGCAGGAGTTCCTGGACCGCTGCGCGGCCCGTGGCCCCATACCCGCAGATGATGACGTGGTTCTTGAGCTTGTCGACGGCGCGTTTCATGCGATAATCCTCCTGAAATCGCTTGAGAACCAGTTGGTAGGCGGTACCGAGGAAGGTGAAAATGATGATGAACCGAATGGGTGTGAGCAGGAAGGCGTCCACCAGGCGCGAGGAGGTCTCCACTGGAACGATGTCACCGTAGCCGACCGTGGTGATGGTAACCAGGGAGAAGTAGACGCAGTCCCAGAAACCCGGATGCGCGCCTGTACGCGAGTCCTCCAGCCCACCCTCGAAGTAGACCACGAGCACAACTGTGGCCAACAGCCCCAAGAGGAACGCCACGCGCACCAATAAGCTGCGCAGGCCCGGCGGGCCGGCCTGGGTGTAGAGTTTGGCCCTCATGAACCGGGATTATAAACAATGTGCTATGGATTAGGAAGCGGTCAGATTTAGAATCTTTGTCATGGGATAAGGCACGTTTTGCGCAAATCTTGTGGCATGGAATACGTTTTCCCGTGCTGGTGCTCGGCTTCTCGATCACCAGCATGAAAAAGGACTGGAGCAGCTACGCACCAAAACACCGATGTGATGGTCCGTGTGACCTGGGCAACTTCAGCCCGCCATTGGGGATGTATCTTTGCGGCACGAAACAGGGTCGTGCTAAGCTTGGACGATGGCTGTTAACCCACAGACGCCCACGGCTGGCAACGGCACGGAACGAACGCCCGCACCGCGCCCGCGGCGTGGATGTGCGGGGCTGTTTTTCTGCATCCTGATCGTACTGGCGGCCATCTGGGGAGCCTGCCTGGGCGTGTTCGTGTGGGTGTTGGACGAGGCCGAGTCCACGATTGCCTTGGTTGAGGATTTCCGCCCGAAGATCGGCAGCAAGGTCTACTCGGCCGACGAAGAACTGCTCGGCGAATTCACCACTGAGCAACGCCAGGTGGTCAGCCTCGGCGAGATGCCGCTCCATCTCCAGAAGGCCTTCGTCGCCACCGAAGACGACCGGTTCTACAAACACAAAGGCGTGCGCCTGGATGCCATCGCCAATGCTGCACTGTACATCTTCCGAACGGGCCGGGTGCGTGGCGGCAGCACGATCACGCAGCAGATCGTGCGGAACATCGAGACGACGAAAGTCGGCCTGGAAGTGTCCCTTCGGCGCAAGATCAAGGAGGCGATCATCGCACTGCAGCTCGAGCGGAAGTTCACCAAGGACGAGATTCTCGAGCTGTATCTGAACCAGATATTCCTGGGTATCAGCGCCTATGGGGTCGAGGCGGCGTCGCTGCAGTATTATGGCAAAAGCTGCCGAGACTTGAGCCTGGGGGAAAGCGCGCTGCTGGCCGGGCTGGCCCGCAACCCGAACCGGCAGGAGCCGATTCACAATCCGGGAAATGCGCTCAAGCGCCGCAACCTCGTCTTGGGGCAAATGCTCGACAACGAGCTTATCACGCACGAGGAATACGAGGCGGCCCTGCGTGAATCGACGGATGAATCCGTCATCACGCGCGAGGAGCGCGCGCAACTGATAGCAGATGGCAAGGGCCGTTGGGCGCCGAACAAGTTTAAGGCGCCGTATTTCGTCCGCGATGTACGGCTGTTTCTACTGCGGCAAACGAACAAAGAGGAGGTGTTCGGAGACGGGCTCGAGATTCATACCACGCTGGACATGCGCATCCAGCGCGCGGCCGAGGAGACACTGCTGGCCGCGCTTGAGAAGTTCGACGCCGAAAATCTCGAGCCCCTGAAAAAACAGGGCAAGGAGGAGGAATTCATCCCGGTCTCGGGCGCGCTGGTGTGCATTGACAACCGTCCCGAATACAGGGGCTGGGTCCGGGCCATGGTGGGCGGGCGCGATTTTGATACGGAAAAGTTCAACCTGGCTACTCAAGCCCGGCGTCAGCCCGGCTCGAGCGTGAAGCCATTTGTCTGGGCCGCGGCAATCCACAATGGGTTTACCCCCTCGAGCATCATTGTGGACGAGCCGTTGGAGATAAAGTATGGACCACGACCGGACGACGTGTGGAAGCCGAGAAACTTCACCAACGACTTTCAAGGGCCCATTACCCTGCGCCGGGCGTTGGAGAAATCCATCAACGTCGTGTCGATCAAGCTGGTCATGGCGCTCACAATGCCTGTGGTGCGCTCATATCTGCGGCGGGCCGGCATTACAACGCCCATCGATGACGACGTGAAGCTGACGCTGGCGCTGGGCACCCCGGAGGTGTTGGTCATCGACCAGTGCGTGGCCTATTCGACCTTCGCGAACGGGGGCATGCGCTACGACCCGATCATGGTGCGTGAAATCCGCGACCGCGACGGCTTCACGCTGTACGACTACCGGGACTTCGTTCGCACAGAGCGCGCCATGCCCGAGAACGTTGCCTATGTCGTCACCTATCTCATGCAGGGAGTGGCCGAATGGGGCTCGGGCCACCAGTCGAAGGCGCTCGATCGGCCCCGCGCCGGCAAGACCGGCACGACCAACGAGTACCGGAATGCCTGGTTCAGCGGATTTACGCCCCACTTCACCTGCACGGTGTGGATGGGCTATAAAGACAATCGCCCGTTGGGACAGGGCAAGGCATTCGCAGGCGGACGCCTGGCCTGCCCGGTTTGGACCGACTTCATGGTGAAGGTCCACGATCTACTTCGGCTACCGCCCCGGGATTTTGACAGGCCCGACGAGGGGATCACGTTTTATAAAGTGGACCGGGAAACGGGCCTGGCGGGCGGGACGTTTGTCGAGGCCTTTATCACGGGAACGAAGCCGCCGACCGAACTGCCCGTTTTCGACGTAGGCGGCGTCAAGGAAGTGCCAGACTACCTGCTCCTTGAGAACCTTTGATTGCGACATCGCCTATGGCAGTGGTTCAGGGGTCGGCTTCAGGGCGCAAGGCAGGTCCCCGAACCCTTATCCGCCCCTCAGGCGATGGTACGTTGAAGGGCGACGACGACCCCCTGTAGCTGAACGGACCGCGCGGGGACAATCATAGGCTGCATGGCCGCGTTGGCGGGGCGGAGTTCGACCTGGGACCCGAGGGGGTGGTAGTATTTCACAGTCACCTCGTTGTCGACGAGCGCCACCACGACATCACCCGGCGCAGGTTCCCTGTGCTGGTCGACAATAATGACGTCGCCGTCGAGAATGCCGTCCTCGATCATGCTATCGCCATGCACGCGCAAACAGTATGCGTCGGGCTTGCGCAAGGACGCTGACACGGCCACATGAGCCTCGATGTTCTCCTCGGCCAGGATGGGCCGGCCCGCAGCCACACGGCCCACCAGCGGCAGCAGACCGACCTGGTGTTGGTACAGTCCCGCGGCCGCTTTCTCCGTGACGTGGATGCCGCGCGCCTTGGACGAACGTGTGATGTAGCCCTTCTTATCGAGAGCGACAAGATGGTCGTGCACGGCGTTGGTGGAACTGATGCCGAATTTAGCACCGATCTCGGCGATGGTCGGGGGATAGCCGTGGTCGCGTATGGATTCGATGATGAATTCCAGGATGACGGCTTGGCGAGGTGTCAGTTCTTTGGCCATGAGACGAGCCTTCCGAGGGCTGAATTCATTTTCAGCCATATTGAACCATGTCGCTCGCCAGATGTCAAGTCACCCGAAGGATGAAACGGAGGTAAAACAATCAAGCCCCTGTTGTCCCCACTAAAGATTGCGCCAAATTCCGCCAAGGGCCGTTGGCTCTGGGCATTTTTCGTCTCAGAAGGAGAGCAGACAATGCCAGATGTACACATAGGCCAGCGCGTCGATATCTTCCCAGACCTTTTGGATGAGTTGTTTGTCTCCTGAAATCTCGGGCAGGTCCTTGAGCTTCTGCTCCCAGGGGATGCAGACCCCGGGTCTGATTTCGGGCTGTTGTGGTTCGGACATGCCGGCGGCGCCGTGTGTGTCCACTCTGAGACGGCTTCCATCCTTTCGCGCATCGTCTAACGCGTAAGACGCCCCATCGTACGCGCCATATTCGCACGTGAACTCGGTCATGGCCTTGATGTTCTCCACCTTGCCGTCGTTCTGGACAATGGCGCTGGCGTCCATGATGTAGCCGCCGTCCTGAGCCACACCGTCGATCACCCGCTTGCAATAGGCCCGCACCTCGTCCGGCGTGCCGTAAGCCAGCAGGAAATTCGGGATGCCGCCGCTGATGCAGAACTTATGACCAATTGCCTTATGGGCCTCGAAGATATCAGCCCGATCGACGTGATACACAATGCTCTGGTCCGGTAATTCGGCGAATGATTTCAAGTGGCGGTTCCAATCACCCTCGGCATAGAAGAGAACCTGATGCCCGTGGGCCCAAAGTTCCTCGATGATTGGCTTGAGCGTGGGCCAGTAGAGCGTATCAAACTGTTCGTGCGATATGAAAGGCACACAGCCGCGGTGCATCCAAATCGTGATGGGGACGTTCTTGTCGGGGTCCGCGCCGGAAAGGGCTACGTGCACCAGGTGCGGCATGAGGGCCTCGCACGCGGCGAGAACCTTGTCCGGCCGCTCGAACAGGTCCATGGAAAGCCCGACATAGCCGCGCAGCTTGTCGCCGATGATGTCGAACGGCGCCTTGAGGATGCCCGAGATCGCGGACACAGTACCCGACTCGGTCCGCAACAGTTCATTCTGTGTGCCGAAAGCGTTGAAGTAGCTCAGCATCGCCATCCCACCCTTCAAAAAGGACAGGTTGTTGCGATAGGACGTCGGCTCGCCCATCGAGCTGACATCGACCGAGACGCGCGGCAGCCAGACATTGAACAAAAACCCGGTCGGGTCCTCGATGAGCTGATCGTATTCGTCCGGTTTCATGTGCGCCTGTTCTTCGGACGGTTCGAGGTACTGAAAACCGGTGTCGGGCGGCACGTCAATCCCGGGAACGCCATAGTACTTCAGCCCGATGGCCTGTGTCAGCCCGGTCCACACATAGACCATATTGCCCACTACAGCGTCCCAGTCGAAATCGGCCGCGCAGGTGCGAACGGCGGCAAAGGCCTTCTCATAATCGTGCGTCACCTCCTGGCAGGTATACCCGGCGTACTTCGCCGCGAATTCGGCGACAAACGGACGAACCGGAATCCGATCCGGTTTCTCATTCCGCATCGCGGTGACGTAGCGCTCGAGCCGTTCGGTGTATAGCTGTTCCGTGTCCTGCACCCTGTTCATCCTTTCGCTCCTGAGCCAAGGCGTTCCACCCTGCTCGTCCCTGGTGAGTCTTATTGAACTCGAAATGACTGGACTACGAAATTACCTGTTTTCGGTCCTCATTTCAACCTAAGTACTGCTCAACACAATAAGGGCGGTTAAGACACCCTCAGGCCAGCGCTTGAGGGCGCCACAAATTGCCGTCCAGTGTGCCTTGGAGAACCTAGACGAGTTACGGCGCGTCAGCCTGGGTTAAACCATTTTGACCCCGCCGGCGTCTTAACGTATATAGGAGCAACATGGACGCGTCAGGACTCTGTAGCGGATGCACGGACAGGGCTGAGGTTGACCACCCTGTGATGGCTGAAAACGATCTCGTCGCCCGGGCCCAGGCCGGGGACATGGACGCCTTTGAAGGGCTCTACCGCACCCATGTCGGCCGGGTTTACGCCCTCTGTTTGAGGATGACCGGCAACCCATCCGAGGCGGAAGACCTGACGCAGGAAGCCTTCGTGCGGGTATGGGGAAAGCTGGGGGCGTTTCGCGGTGAAAGCGCCTTTCCATCGTGGCTTCATCGGCTGACCGTCAATGTGGTGTTGACGGGCCTACGCTCGCGGGCGCGGCGCCGGGCGCGCGTGGTGGGCACCGATGATTTGACGGCTTACGAGCGGCAAACCCGCACCGGGCAACCCGGGGACCGAATGGACCTGGAGCAGGCCATAGCGGCCTTGCCTGAAGGCGCCCGCAGGGTCTTCGTCCTCCATGACGTGGAAGGTTATTGCCACGAGGACATTGCCGCTATGACGGGGCTTGCGGCCGGGACGAGCAAAGCACAGTTGCACCGGGCGCGCAAACTGTTGAGAAAGGTGTTGGCCTGAATGAACTGCGACGAAGCAAGGACATATCTCAACGATTACATCGATGGCCTTCTCGAGAAGCGCCGGGAAAAGGCCCTCGGGGAGCACCTCCGGGCGTGTGCGGAGTGCCGCGAGGAGGAGCGCGCCCTACGCGCCTTGGTCGGCCAGGCGCGCGGTCTGCCGGCGACCATTATGCCCGATCGCGACCTGTGGCCGGGGATCAAGGCCCGTGTCGAGGGGAACCTCGTCGACATTGCCGCGGTGCGGCAGCGCCGTCCGGCCATGCTTCACTACGCCGTGGCGGCCGCGGCGGCGATCGTGCTGGTCGTGGGCGCGGTGGTGGTCTGGCTGCTGGAGGACGGGGCGCCCGCCGACTACGCGGAGAACAACTTCACACACACAGAACAAGAATACCTCGGGGCCAAAGAGGAACTATTGAACGCCTTGAAGGCACAGGAAGCATCGCTTTCGCCGGAGACTGTCGCGACGGTGGAGGCGAATTTGGCGGTCATCGAGGGCGCCGTGCGCGATATACGCCTGGCCTTGGCCGATGATCCGGACAATCCGCACCTGGAACGCATATTGCTCGCAACGTACAGAAATGAGGTCAGGCTTCTGCATCAGGCCGTGCACCTGGCCAACGAGAGTTGACCGGCACGTGTACGGCCGGCCGGAGACCACAGGAGGAACACGATGAAACGGATAATGATACTGGCAACCGCGCTGTTGGCGGCGCTGTGCGCCTTCGCGGACACGGACGTGAACGTGACGAAGAAGGCGACGGGCGACGGCAGAGTGGCCATTTCCAATGTGGCGGGCTCGGTAAAGGTGGCCGGCTGGGACCGGCATGAGGTCAAGGTCGAGGGGACCCTGGGCAAGGGCGTGAAGCGTCTGGAGTTCGAGGTGCGCGGCGGCCGAACGGACATCGAAGTGGTTGTACCCAGAAGAAAGAGCCGGCACATCGAGTCGCACCTCACGATCCATGTCCCGTTGAGAAGCAGTCTCAACGTCAAAACGGTAAGCGCGTCGATCGGCATTTCCGGCGTGCAGGGCGGCGAACTCGAACTGAACGCGGTCAGCGGAGAGATTCGTGCGGCCGAATGCCGAGGCGAAGTCGAGGCGGAATCGGTCAGCGGCGCCATCGATATCTCGGGGACTCCCACATCGGTGAGGGCGGCGTCCGTGAGCGGCCGGGTGAAGATTCAGGGCGTCAGCGAGTCCGTCGAGAGCGAAACCGTGAGCGGCAGGCTGGAACTGGTCTGCGGCGTCTTGAATAGATGCGCCATGGAATCCGTATCGGGGGCCATCGATTTTGAGGGCGCCCTGCGCAAGCAGGGCAAACTGGACGCAACCAGCGTCAGCGGCTCCGTGAATCTGCATTTCACCGAGGATGTAGCCGGCCACTTTGACATCTCTTCTTTCTCCGGCAACATCCAGTGCGATTTCGGTCCGCCCCCGAGCCGCGTGCACAAATATGGCCCCGGCACCGAACTACGCTTCAGCAAGGGCGACGGCGACGCCCGCGTCTCCGTGGAAACCCTCAGCGGCGCCGTCCGCATTCGCTAAGACACAGATGACAGACCGCCACGACGACGTAGAACAGTCGCGGTAGGCCAGTTATGCCGAGTAGCCTCTCGGGTCTGCGCCATTATTACGTACAGGTGCGCCGGGTTATTCAGATGGGCGCTTAATACGGCGAGATGGGGAAAGAGCGTTGTAACTCTCCGGCCGTGCCCTTACTCGCTGGACTCGAGATACCCTTGTAACGCCTTGAGGTTGTGCAGGCCAACCTCCGCGGGCGGGCCACAGTGGTTCTCGATAGTGACGTGCTCGACGACGCCGTCGCGCGCGAGGGCCTGCATCTGCCCGGCCCAATCACACACGCCCTCGCCAATGGGTTTCCACTCGGCGGTCCCATCGTCTAAGAGCGCCACGTCTTTGGCGTGTACGTTGAAGATGTAGCGCTTCACCCGTTCGTAACCCTCGGGAAATCCCTGGGGCGCGTATTCCTTGAGGTTGCCCAAGTCCCAGTTGACGCCGAGGTTGGGACGGCCCGCGCGGCGGAGCAGCTCGGCGACGCGGGCCGGCGTGTTGAACTTGCAGTGCGTTTCATTCTCGACCGCGCCGCAGAGATTGCGCTCCGCGAGCCGGTCTGCAAGCCGCTTCAATTGCGCGATGGCCTCGTGGTCCGTACCCGGCTCCATCTCAAATCCGAAGCAGATGAGCGTAGGAACATTACAGCCTTCCATGAAGTCCATAGTGATTTCCAGACCCTCGCCAAGGGCATAGGCGATGTGGTCCGCGTCGTCGAGCCGACACTTGAAGAATCCCGGCGACACGGCTGTGTACCGAATATCGTATTCCTCGCGTAGCGCGGCGAGTTCGTCGAGTGTGTTGTCCTCGAACCGGGGGAATCGAACACCACGGACGCCCCGGACCTCAAAATCCCGGATGCCCCATGCGAGCGCCATCTCGATAGCCTCGCGCGGTTCCTGACTTAATTCATCGGTAACAATCCCAAACCGCATAGCATCTACCTCCGCCATTCATCCAAATGCTGCGCCACGAAACCATCGTCGTTGAGATGCGGGTAGGCCGCATAGACCCGGTCGATCTCCTCCCTCTGGCCCGGTGAAAGGTCCTCGTTCGGGTCGAGGCACCACCGGCCCGCCATGAGCCCTTGCCGCGCCAGGACCTCGTGAATGCCCGCGATGCAACCGGCGAAATTGTTGCGCACGTCGAAGAGTGCCGCATTCGCGTCGGTCACCTCGGCGGCCTGTGTAAGCAGGTACTGCGGCACGGGTTCGCGCGATTCGACCGCCCGGTGGCATTCCGCGAGCAGGTGCACCGCCGGGCGCGTCCAGCATGCCCAGTGGCCGAGGAGGCCCCCCACCAACCGCAGGCACACCCGGGTGTTGGCCACCCGGATGCGATAGAGCGTGAGCAGGTCCATCACGATGTTATCGTCGTTGCCGGTGTAAAGGGCGATGTTCTCGGCGCGTCCCGCCTCGGCCACGCCCCGTAGCACGTCGAAGGTGTGATACCGGTTGAACGGCGCGATCTTGATCGCGACAACGTTCTCGATGGCCGCAAACCGCTGCCAGAACTCGACGGGGAGGATTCGTCCGCCCACTTTGGGTTGGAGATAGAAGCCCATAATGGGAATGACCTCGGCCACGGCCTTGCAATGCTCGATCAGCCCGTCGACGTCGGCGTTTTTCAGCGCGGCAAGGCTCAGAAGGCCGATGTGGTAACCCGTCTCGCGCAAAAACGCCGCCTCGTCGAGGGCCTGGCGCGTGTCACCGCAGATACCGCCTATTCTCACGAAGGCCCTATCGAGGTGCTCCGCGCATTCGTCGATGGTCTCGGCGGCCAACTCGAGTACGGGTTTGAACAGCCCGTGTCTCGGGTCGCGGATGGCGAACTGGGTGGTGTGGACGCCCACGGCGACGCCGCCCGCGCCCGCCGCGCAATAGTACCGCGTCAGCGCGCGCTGATGGCGTTCGTCCAGCCTGCGGTTGGCACTCAGCGCGAGTGGATGCGCCGGGATCACCAACCCAGCCCGCAGGCCCTCGAGCACATCCTCAGGTGGCATCGGATCGGCCATGTTAAAATGGGGCCCCTTGAACCTATCCTAAAGGCAACCAACGTTGTAGTACACCGCGCGTGAGCGCCCTTGGTTTTTCCTCGCTCCTATCCTGTTTCCCCAAAAAGAAACAAGAATGCCCTTAGAATTTCCCGTCTCGCGCCTCGTAGTGGGTCGGCTTACCGAGGCTTTCGCCGCCGGCCATGATCCAATGGGCCGCCCATTCGATGACCGTGTCGATGCCGACCTGCGGGTGTCCGAAGAGTTTATGGCACTGGGCTGCGTTGCTGAGCAGGGCCGTGGGCGCTTCCTCACCGGCGAACTCAGGCTCCTTGCCCATGAGTTCGCCGAACCGCTCGGCCATCCACCGGATCGAAACCGTTTCAGGCCCCGTGACGTTGAGCACCTTCGGGGGCGAATCGGCCAGGGCGAAACATTGCAAGGCGACCGCGCTGGCATAGCCCTGCCACACGACGTTTACATAGCCGGTGGTCAGGTCGACGGGCGTGCCCTTCCAGACCTGACTGCCTACGTCGTGCACGATGCCGTAGCGCAGCTCGAGGGCGTAATTGAGCCGATAATGCAGCACCCTCGTGCCCACTTTGTAGGAATAGTAATCGAACATGCGCTCGCGGCCCAGGCACGACATGGCGTATTCGCCCACAGGGCCCGGCGCCGTGGCCTCTGTCGCGCCCTGCCCAATGGGCTCGAAGGGATAGACGTTGCCCGAAGAAAACGCGCCGATCCGCGCGTCACGATACCGGTTGGCGGCAAGGCCTGCCAACAGCACGTTCACGGCCCAGGTGTTCCATTCGGCCCCGGTCGAGCCGAACTTCATCCCCATCATGTACACGACGTTCAGGGCGGCCGGGAGCTTGTCCATGGCGCCGGGGGCCAGTAAATCCGCCTTGATGGTTTCGACACCCAGGCGTTTGAGGCGTCGGCGCGCTTCCCTCGCGAACACCGAGGACACACCTATGATCCTGCGCTTCACGCCCGCCGCTTCGGAGGCGCGGGCCGCCATTTGCGCGAGCGTCGGGCCGATCTTGCCACCCGCGCCGAGGATCAGAAGGTCGCCGTCGAGCTTGCCCATCGCCTCGATAACGCCCGGCGTCGGCTCGGACAGCTTCTTCTCGAGCTCCGCAACCGTTTCAATGGGTTCGACCGAAAGCCGTGGCCGGTCCGTCGCTTTCTTCCTGGGCATGGCGGCGCTCCCTTTCGAGCTGTTTCGACGCATTCTGCCAGACGCGCTGACGCGTTGCAATGCGAGGCGCCAGGATTCTGCCGTGGGCGAGATGCCGACGCCACACGTCGCACAACGCTTCCTTACTTGAGCGTCGAGGGACAAGCAATCACATCAGTCCGGCCTCACGAAACTGGTCAGCCAATCTTCATTGAACTCGGTGTGTTTGATGGCGTAGCGGCGGAATGTGTAGGTGGCGTGTATCATGCCGTCGGCGGTTTGTATCACGCTTGGATAAGAGTACTCGCCAGGGTTGGACTCGAGATTCAAGGGCTTGCTCCAGGTTTTCCCTTCGTCCTCGGAACGCGCGACGCTCAGCGGCGTACGGCTCATCGAGCTGTCGTTGAAAACGATCACCAGGTGGCCGTTGCGCAGCCGGGTCATTGCGATGCCCGCATCGGGGTTGCGCAGGACGGAGTCCTGGGCGTCGCTCCAGGTGTTCCCACCGTCGCGCGACTCGCTCTGTAGAATCTTAGGCCGATGGCGCATCATCACGAACAGCGTGCCGTCGTCCCGTTCGATCATGGTGGGCTGGCTGCCGCCGGGGATGAGGCCGGACCGGTCCCACGTGGCGCCGTGGTCGGCCGTCTTCAGGAAGAAGGACCCGTAGGTCCCATCGACGCGGCCGCTCAGCGGCAGGAGCAGCTCACCGCTGCGTAACGTTATGGGCACATTTCTCGGAAGCCAGCCGAAGCCGCCCTCAAGTTCCTCGTCCTCACCCCAGGTCACGCCGTGGTCCTCGGAGATGCGGTACAGCAACCGGCACTGGCCCCAACCGGAACCGCGGCGAATCGGGCGCTTGGATTCCATGCGCCCCCAGACGATCCAGAGTCGGTCGGCGCCATCGCGAAACACGACCGCATTACCGGGCGGCTGACCGGGATTGCGCACAACGACCTCAGGCGCCGTCCAATGCCGCTCGCCCTGGGGCCTGCGCGACAGGAATAGCACCTGGTCCTCGGCGGATTCGTAGCTGCCGCCGTACCACACGCATACGAGGTCGCCGTTTGCGGCCTCGGCAAGTGTCGAGCAATGGTGCGCTGCGGCTTCCGGGACCTTCTCGAAGATGAGTTCCGATGAAAACGCAATCACTCCATAGGGATCGGCGATTTCGCGCGGTGGTCCTGGCATGTCCAGCGGCGTGCCCTCCGCGGGCGTCTGAGTCGTCACGACAGGCCGCTTTTTGACCATCAGTGCGATGGCCTCGGCGAGTCCGCCCGGGGCGTCCACCGGCCCGATTCCGCCGCGGTAGACCAACACGCCTTTCTCATCGAGTAAAAACACTTCCGGCGTGACCCGTGCGCCGAATCGCTGCGCCGCTTTACCCTCAAGGTCGCGGTAGAGTGGGAAGATGCAGCCGCGTCGCTGTGCGAAGGTGCGCAGTTCCTCGCCGGTTTCGGCGGGATTGGGACAAATTCCCACGAACAGCACATCGCGCAAGCGGAACTTTACGTGAATCTTGTTAATGAGCCCGATCTGTTGCTCGGTTGCGTCGCAGCGGGCCGACAGAAACACGACAGCCGTGCCGCGCCGTTGTCCGTAGTTGTTCATTTCGAACGAATACCCATCAAGCGTGGTCAATGCCAGCGGACCCACCGTGTCGCCAATCTCAAGTGCCATAACTGCTCCTGCCCCTACAAGGATAACCCCGGGTATCAAAATGGCCGTTTTCATTTGTGATCTCCCTTCCGTCTACGAAGTTTCGCCTATCAGTCCGTCACGAGAAAATCGTACCGTCGACGGTTCACGAACGCCCTATTTTATACTTCATACTTCATACTTTATACTTTCTCCCGTCGATTCCATCCGAATCGTGAGGAGAAAGGCATCGCTCGGATGAAGATTGTCATCGCGCCCGATTCGTTCAAGGAATGCGCTGCGGCCAAGGATGTGGCCGAGGCGATTGCAGCGGGTTTGCGCCGTGCGCTGCCGAACGCGGAACTGGTCCTGGTTCCCATGGCGGATGGCGGTGAAGGCACGGTCGATGCACTGGTGGCGGCGACCTCGGGCGTGCTGGTGGAACGGGAAGTCACAGGCCCCCTGGGGGAACCCGTGATGGCAACCTACGGGATTGCGGGCGACGGCGCCACGGCGGTTATCGAGATGGCGGCTGCATCCGGGCTGGCCCTGATCCCGCCCGAGCGGCGCGACCCGCGAATTACCACAACCCGAGGCACGGGCGAGCTGATGTGCGACGCACTCGACCGAGGCGTCAGCCGGATGATCCTCGGGATCGGCGGGAGCGCAACGAACGATGCGGGCGCGGGCATGGCCCAGGCGCTGGGGTTTTCCCTCAGGGACTGCCGCGGCGAAGAGCTCGGACCGGGGGGCGCCGCATTGGGCCAATTGGCCCAGATCGATGGGGGTCGAAGACATCCCGCCCTGGCCTCGTGCGCGGTGCTGGTTGCCTGCGACGTAGACAATCCACTGTGCGGCCCGACCGGCGCCTCGATCGTATACGGGCCGCAAAAAGGCGCCAGCCCGGCTGTCGCGATCGAACTCGACGACGCCCTCAGGCATTTCGGCGAGGTCGTCGAACAGCAACTGGGCACGCCCATCCTGAACCTGCCGGGCGCCGGCGCCGCAGGCGGCCTGGGCGGGGGGCTCGTGGGCGTGATTGGCGCGCGGCTGGCCAGCGGCGTGGACCTCGTGGCGGAGGCCTGCAACCTGGCCGAGCGCATGAAGGGCGCCGACCTCGTCATCACGGGCGAAGGGATGCTGGACGGCCAAACCGCGAGCGGCAAGACCCCGGTGGGCGTGGCGCATATTGCGCGGGACTTGGGCATCCCCGTCATTGCCCTCGCCGGGGCCCTAGGCGAGGGGTACCAGACGCTTTACGACCACGGGATTGCCGCCGCATTCTCAATTTGCCCGGGGCCCATGGCGTTGCCTGAGGCCCTCGCGCATGTCAAAGCCTTCCTCGCGGACACGGCCGAGGCCGTCGCGCGGGTTTCTTTCCCGCGGCAAGCAGCGTCAGGGCCAGCAGAACCAGCACCAGCAGGTCACCCCCCCCATTGGTGAAAATGGGCCCTGTGGGCGGGCCGCCGACCGTCGCGGCGATACACGACGGCCCTTCGCCTTCACCCTCGCCCTCACCTTCCCCTTCACCCTCCCCTTCGGTCGCACGTTTCGTAAGGAGACAGGTGGCTTCTTCCATGAGGTTGTTGACGGTGACCGTTTTAGCGGCGGTCAGATACCCCAACTTGCCCGCCTGGAGGGAGTAATTGCCATAGCTGGGGCACACGAAGTGTACCACGCCGTCGCCCGCCGTTTGACCACTAATGGAGTTGTCAAACATAACCTTCGCCCCGGAAATGGGCATCCCTTTGGCGGTCTCCTGCACGATGACGATCAGCGTGGTCGGGATCAAGTCGCCGCCGGTGTCCACGGCGATCAGCACCAGGTAGGAGGTCCCAGCGCCGTAAAGCGCCGAGTCGGCATTGGCGATGCGCAGGCAATACTGTTCGCTGTCCCCGAAGTAATGCTCGAATACAACCTCTTCGCCCGGTACCGTCGCAGCCATTTCCTCTATAGGCGATACGCCGGGGTCCTCCTCCAAATCCGCCTGTCGGAACAATTGCACCACAGGCTGGCAGTTCACCCCGGGCGAGACCACCGCAATCGTGGCGCTTTTCCCCGCCGGCGACGTAAACCGTACCCAGTCTTTGTCGCCTTCCACGTGGAAGTTGTGGCCCTGAACGGAGTTGATGGGCAGCCATTGGGCTTCGGTGGGCGTCTCATCGTCTTCCCAGGCATCGGGCGCTTCAATCCGGTCGACAAACCCGATGCGCGGTGAAGCGTGGTAGCGTCCTGCAGCCTTCACATAGTACTGAATTCGGAACAGGCCGCCTTCCGTGAAACCGCTGTACTCGGCGTCCCACTGGTCCATATCCTCGTTATATGTGAGATTAACCCAGTCCATCCCGGTGACAGGTTGCTCATCGTCCCCCTCCAGCGAAGGCCGCTGGAAGTTGGGTGGGACCACCAGCGCGCCGGCGCCCTCGACAGGGAAGTCCGTCACGACGTCGCGGAGCCACAGGGTAGTCGTATCGCTCGCGATGGCTTGGAACGGCGCGATGTCGCCGATAAACACACCCGCGCTAACCACCTCGAAATCGGCCCCCGGCCGCGCCTCAGAGGCCAACAGGCCATCGGAGGCCTCGTTGGAAACGCCGTTGCCGTCGCCATCGATCTGCGGCGCCTGGAGCGGGTTGATGGACTCGATGGCGACCTTGGCAATCTCGAAGGCCTGCCCGTAAGTACTGCCCTGGAAGATTTCCGCCCAGAAGGCCGCTGAGAAGCTGATCCCGTGCTCGTCGAACAAGGCCACCCCATCGATGGGGCCGACG
Organism: uncultured Nitrospiraceae bacterium; assembly: GCA_964425145.1. GTDB lineage: Bacteria > Hydrogenedentota > Hydrogenedentia > Hydrogenedentales > SLHB01 > CAYRLQ01. Next base: position 11,089 of record CAYRLQ010000002.1, on the reverse strand, counting down.
CCTGAGCTGGTAATCGTGATGCGCCGTGCACCGTCTTTGCGGACCTTCTGTGGCAAGGCCAGGTCGTCGATGAACGAGCCTGCTTCGCAAGTATCGATGACGGTGGTCACCTGGGGCCCTTGGCCGCCTTCCTGGATTTCATTGAGCCACCCCGCGTACACGTCCGCATCGAGGTAGTCGGTGGCGTTCAAGCGGAACCGGTCGCGCCGGCCGTGGTCGATGAACTGTACCAGTAGCCGTTGGGTGTCTTGGCCCCACCGGATCGAGTCTTCGAGCAAGTCAACTCGCGCCGGGCCGTCCACGTCGTTCTCACCGTCGTCATCCGCGTCGAAATTCTCTTCAGCCAGCAGGCAAATGTTCTGCGCCGTGAGCCCCTCGTTGCGCAGCACCCAATACGCGTAGGCCGTCAATTCTTGAAACGCAGGATAGAGCGGGTCGTTCGGGTCGCCGCCCACCACGAGAATCGCCTTGGATTCGTCCTCGACCTGCGGCAATACGTCCACGAACACACGGCACGCCGGGTCTGGGTCACGCGATTCGAGGACATCCACCACGCCTGCCCTATCCCCGGCCGTGTACTGGTACTGGTCTTCGGTATCGAGCCACCCCTCACTGGCGTTCGTGATCCACTGGTACGCGGGCGCCACATCGTCGATGGTGAACGTACAGGTGTCCCCAGTGACGACGCGCGTCCGCCACAATCCCAGCTCCGTCGGTGACGTGTTGCGGTAAAACCGCAAGTAATACCACGGGCCGGACCCCTCATCCGGGGGACATGGGGGAAGGTACGGCTGGTGGCCGATAAACAAGTCCGCATCGCTGTCCGCGTCAATATCGGCGAAACTGATCATTCGGGCGCCAAAGTAGTCCGTCTCGTAGGGTTCCCAGATTGCGCCAGCATAGTCAAAAACGGGCGCGCCATCCCCTTCCAGCGCACCAGTGTTGCAGAAAATGCGGTGGGAGCATTCCCAATAGGTGTAACCACCGAACAGGCAATCTTCGGAAACGGCGGCGATCAGGTCGGGCAGGCCGTCTCCATCAAGGTCTGCGGCCGCCATGCTCTCGATACAGTTCGGCGGCACTGCTAGACTGCCCCCATCAATGGGTATACTTAGAGACAGGTCGGTGGCCTCATTCCAGGCCAGCGGCGCCCCAGGCTCCGCGGTCTGTTGGGTGACGTAAACCAGCCGGCCGCCGCCGTCAGAGGCATAAGCAGCAATGAGTTCCAGGCCGTCGTCCGGGCTATGGTTGAAATCGGCCAGGACCAAGCCACGCGGCTGAACACCCGCCTGTCCCTCCTCGACGATGTCGGCCATGTTGTTCTCTACGGATACAAATCCGGGTGTAGGCCCTTGTTCCGTCTCGTAGTATGAGATGGTCCCATCCTGCCGCTGAACGAAAAGCTCCATATCGCCGTCGCCATCGGCATCCGCAAAGGCATACAAATCCTGCCGGTAATAATTGTCAGGCGTTCCTACGCTTACGACGACGTCAACTCTGCTGGGCTCCCCCCATGCGGCCGCGTACGGAGTGCCGATATTCGGGAAGAGGGCCAGGTTTTCTTCCTCACCCGCTCTAGGGATAAGGCACCGGAACAGGTCCAAGTCGCCGTCGCCGTCGTAGTCCCAGAACGCAGCGGGGCCTTGGCCGGTGGGATACTCGAGGGCGTTTTCCTGGGTGAGGCGATAGCCCTCGTTTGCGCCCTTAAAATACCGCCGGGTGATCAGCCAGCCTTCCACGTTGATATAGAAATCATCCAGCCACCTCACATCGGGCAAGAGCGCCTCGGGATTGGTCGCCACGGCGAACGTCCCATAGGCGATGTTGAGATTCCTATAGTGTCCGGCCGCTATGCCGTAACCCTCGAGATCGTTATGCCGCCAGGGCGGGCGCATGAACGCCTCCAGCTCTTCGCTCCAGTTAAGCGCATCGCTCCACGCCGGGTCTTCTTCGGTACCGATGTTGCAGACGAAATCCACGCCTTGAAGCGCGTCGTAAAACATAAAATCCAGACGCCCGTCCACATCCCAATCGCACACTTCTATGTCCGATATCCGGACTGATATCCCCGCCTTGGCTTTGCGGACCGTGCGCAACGGGTCGGGCGCACGCAGGCCCGCCGCAGGCGCGTCCTTTGTCTCGGACTTGATTGGTATCCCCGGCGGCATCAAGTCGGATAGGGCGCTCACTTCCTGGCAATCGGCCCAGTCCGGTTCCTGCGCCGTCCCGACGTTTTCGGTGAAAAACACGTGATGAGGCTGAGCCGTGTCCGTCAGGTCCGGCTCGACGAAGAACAAATCCAGGTCGCCGTCGCCGTCAATATCGGCCAGGTCAAGGGAAATCTCGGGCAGTGTTAGAGAACTGGTGTAGAGATAGTCCACAAACACGAACTGCGGTTCATCGCGCGGGTCGCCCTCGAGCGGACCTTCGTTGCGATACCATACAATGTAGGTTACGCAGGGTTCGATGAGCTTGTTTGCCACGGTAACCAAGTCGGGCCGCCCGTCCCCTGTCAGGTCCCCGAAGTCCATGATGAGGTCCAAGAAGACCTCGTCGGGTACGGGGTCGGTAACGTGGAGGTCCTTGAGGCCACCGGGGTAAAAGACGCCGCGCGTGCCGAGATTGCGCATGACCTGCGGCGGCACGTCATAATTGGGGCGGAACGCGAAGTCGTGATCCCCGTCGCCGTCTATGTCCACGACGGCCATCGACGACCGCCATGAGGTCGGCCCATACACGTATCCAGCGCCATAGTAGGTTCGCCCCCAGACTTCATGCTTGAATTCCAGGAGCGCGCCATCCTTTGCAGCGGCGCCCACACTTGCCACCAGGCCTTCTTGGCCCATCGCGGGCGGACTCGCGGCGCCCAGCAGGCCAAAAGCAAGCAAAGCAACGGTGGAACAAAACAACCTGGTCGATTTCATGGTAAAGCCTCTCAAGATTCGGTAACGCCCCTTTAATCAATCACCAATACACGCCAACATCTAAAGAATACCTCGAAAGCCGGGATTCGTCAAGTTCGCCACGGCAGCAGTTCCCACTTCAGCGTTTCACCACCACGTAGTCCCCTATGACCAGGGCGTCCATGCCGGTGCTGTAGAAACAGCGGACGGCGTCGGCGGGGCTGTTCACGATGGGCTCGCCCATGACGTTGAACGACGTGTTCAAAACCATGGGCACGCCGCGGCGTTTCTCGAAGGCCTGGATCAGCCGGTAGTATCGCGGATTGATGTCGCTCGAGACGGTTTGCACGCGGGCCGTCCCATCCACGTGCGTTATGGCGGGCACCTTATCGCGCTTGTCCGGCTCGACGGGGTACACGAAGAGCATGTAGGGTGAGTAGTAACAATTGGTGAAGTATTCGTGCGCGCGTTCTTCGAGACAACTCGGCGCGAAAGGGCGGAACTCCTCGCGGTGCTTGACGTATTTGTTAAGCAAGTCCTTCATATCCGGCCGGGTCGGGTCGGCGAGGATGCTCCGTGCGCCCAGCGCCCGCGGCCCAAACTCGAGGCGGTCCTGAAACCAGCCGACGATCTTGCCCTCGGCGATAAGGTCGGCGGCGTGCCCCTCGAGGTCGTCCGGCGTCTCATAGCGGACCTTGGCGCCCTCGAGGAACGCACGGATGGCCGCGTTCGTATAGGCCGGGCCGATGCGCACATCGCGCATCACGAAAGACCGGTCCGCGCCGGTCAATCGGTGGTACAACTGAAGGGCTGCGCCCACCGCAATGCCGTCGTCGCCTGCGGCGGGTTGGACGAAGACCTCCTCGAAAGGCGATTCCCGCAACAGCCGGCCGTTCATCGCGCAGTTCAGCGCCACGCCGCCCGCCATACACAGGCGTTTCAGGCCCGTCTGCGTATGGAGCCACGCCGCGACGCTCAAGACGGCCTCCTCGAGGATGCGCTGCGCCGATGCGGCGATGTTCCGATGGCGTTCCTCGAGCGGCTCGCCCGCTTGCCGTGGCGGCCCGAACCGGTCCAGGAACTTACGCGAAAAATACCCCTTGAGCGACCCCGGGAGGTAATGGCACACCAGCCACGACCGATCGATGTCGTACCAGCCGTCCGGGCGAATGCGTATGATCTTGCAAAACTCGTCGTAATACTCCGGATCACCATACGCGGCCAGCCCCATCACCTTGTATTCATCGCTCGCGCGCAGGAAGCCGAGGTAGTCGGTGATGGCGGAATAAAACACGCCCAGCGAGTTGGGATAGTTGGCCGCGCGCAGTTTCTCGAGCCGCGTCCCCCGGCCCACGCCGGCCCAGGTCACCGCCCATTCCCCGATGTAGTCGACGGATAACAGCGCGGCCTGGTCAAACGGGCTTACCAAGAACGCGCTCGCCGCGTGTGCGGGGTGGTGCTCCATGAAATGGAGCTTCGTGTTCCGCCCGCACAAGCTGCGCATGCCCCATATGTACTGCGCGTTGTGCGCCAATTCATAGGCCATATATCCGGCCGAATAGAACGGGCTATGGACCATTTGCGTCATCCGATACGGCAGGCGCCTGCCGATGCGCAGAAAGGGCCGCATGTAAAGCCCGATGTGGCCGATGTCATCAGGCGTCAGCCCGGCCGCGTCGAGGCAATACCGCACCGCCTTGCGGGGCACGCCCCCCTGGTGCTTGACCCGCGTCAGGCGCTCTTCGGCTACTCCTGCGACCAACTCCCCGTCGCATACCAGGACCGCCGCTGAATCGTGCGAATACCCTCCAATGCCCAGAATATTCATGCAGGTCCTTCTGGTGTGTTCCACCTCACCGCATTATACCCAGGCGCGCCCGGTGAATACATCGGACTTGGAAAATGTCCCCCGACCAGGTATAATTGCCGCAGATGTATAGGATTTAGCGCTAGTGCATTCTTCAGACAACACAACCTTTTTCCGACATCGTTATGGCTGATGCACAGAACGACAAGCTCGCGAGAGAAGATGAGGAGTTGGTGCTGCCCGGGGAGTCGCCCAGTGCCTCCGTGAAAATGACCGTGACGCTGCCGAGGTCTGTCGCCGCATTCTTGCGGTGGAAGGCTGAGACCGAAGGGATGCGGCGCGACGAACTGCTTCGTCGCATCATTACGCATTACGCCAAGAAACTCCGCGAGAAGGACCTCACAACCCCGCCTATCGCGGACGAGGACGACTAGACGTAATAGGCTAGGCGTCGGGGCGTTTTTTCCGCACGCGGGCTCTCGGGTGCATCAATTCTGCCGCCGAACCGCTCGAACACGCAAAATGGCGCCCAGCGTCACCCCAACTCGTGCACGGCGATAAACTTATCGGCGCGTGCGCGCAGGATTGCGTGTTCGGGCACCCGCGGGTCGATAGCGTGGGCATCGTTTTGGATTAGCATCTCCAGGATATCAACCGCCCGGCGGTACCTCTTGAGCTTTTCGGCGCACTTCACCAGGCGATACTGGTTGTACCACACGTTTGCACCGTTCGGGTAGCGCGCCACGGCGGTTTCCAGGACTTCCTCGGCTTTCTGGAAGCGCAGTGTTTTGATCAGGAACCCGGCGAGGCGGGTGAGGCCTGCTTCGTCGCTCTTGTCGCGCTGCGGGTCCGCACCCACCTCTGCTTTGGTGAAGTTTTTGTACATGTAGTCCATGCCGCCGCTACTCATCAGCCACACGGCACCGATAACGACCACGATGATGATCGGCCATTTCAGTCCACTCAGGTCCATCATCCCCTCCTTTCGAGCACCGAACCGCAGTGCGAGCTCTCCCGTCGACGGGAAACAAGGTTACAAGAACCTGTTGATTACATCTCTCAAGACAGGAATGTCCAAGATGTTCAAGTACGTCAACACCGTGGCCAGCATCAGGATCGCCAGCGCGAACATCACCACCTTGACGGTGCGGCGCTTAAGCCTCTTGAAGAGCCCAATACCGCGCCCTTTCTTCAGGTCCAGTTCTCGGGCGCGCTCGATAAAGCGCTGGTGTTGGTCCCGGCAGGACTCACTGCAGAATTTCCCACTCGGCCCTATCACAACACACGCGCCGCACACGGGCTTACCACACTGCCGGCAGCGCGCAACCGCCTCGACACCTGGATGGTTGATACAGCCGGTAGCCCCACGTATATCCGCCATTTCAGTTCCCTCCCGGTTCGGTCGCGCTGAGCAGGCCGCGTCATCACGACTCCAGGGCCTTTGAGGCGATCTCGCCTTGGACCCGCTCGGCGAAGGCATCCAGCGGCATAGTCCCCAGGTCGAAGAGGCGCCGATGGCGCACCGCCACGGTCCCGGCGGCCTGCTCGCGCTTGCCCACCACGAGCATGTAGGGCACCTGCTGCGTTTGCGCCTGGCGGATTTTATACTGCATCGTTTCATCGCTCAGGTCCAGCTCGACCCGCAGTCCCAGGTCGAAGAGGCGCTGGCGGACCCTGGTCGCGTAGTCTGCGAACGCATCCGCCACGGGGATCACCACCACCTGCACCGGCGCCAGCCACACTGGAAACGCACCGCCGAAGTGCTCGATCAAGATAGCCAGGAACCGTTCGATCGCGCCATAAATCACCCGGTGGATCATCACGGGCCGGTGCGCTTGGCCATCTTGTCCGATGTATTCAAGCTCGAATTTCTCCGGCATGGCGAAATCCAACTGGATCGTCGCACATTGCCAAGAGCGCTTGAGACAGTCACGGACGTGGAAATCGATCTTCGGCCCGTAGAACGCGCCTTCGCCCTGGTTAATCTTAAACACCACGCCCTTCTGCTCGAGGGCCTGGCGCAGGCTGTCAGTCGCCGCCTCCCACATCTCCTCGGTGCCGATGTATTTCTCAGGGCGTGTGCTCAGTTCCACTGCATACTCGAGGCCGAACGTCGAGTACATCGAATCGACGAAGTCAATAACGCCCATGACTTCGTCCAGGATTTGGTCCTCGGTCATGAAGATGTGGGCATCGTCCTGCGTGAACATCCGCACGCGGAACAGACCGTGCAGCACGCCTGACTTCTCGTGGCGGTGCACGAGGCCCAGTTCGGCCCAGCGCAACGGCAGGTCGCGGTAGCTCCGCATACGTGTCTTGTAGACCAGCATTCCGCCTGGACAGTTCATGGGCTTCACGGCGAAGTCGCGCTCGTCGATCTGGGTGAAGTACATGTTCTCCTTGTAATGCTCCCAGTGGCCGGACTGCTCCCACAGCGCCCGGTTGAGGATCATGGGTGTGCTGAGCTCGCCATAGCCCCGCTTGCGGTGCTCGATGCGCCAATAATCGATCAACTCGTTGAGAACAATCATGCCCTTGGGATGGAAGAAGGGGAATCCAGGGCCCTCCTCGTGGAAGCTGAACAGGTCCAGTTGCCTGCCCAGCTTACGATGATCGCGCCGTTGCGCCTCGGCCAGCCGCTCGAGATGCTCCTCGATGTCTTTCTTGTGCGGGAATGCCGTCCCGTAGATGCGCTGGAGCATGGGGCGGTTTTCGTCGCCGCGCCAATAGGCCCCCGCAAGGCTCTGGAGCTTAAACGCCTTGATGCCACCGGTTGACCGCAGGTGCGGTCCCCGGCAGAGGTCGACGAATTCGCCCGTCTCGTAGACGGTGATCGTGCCGTCCTCGAGGGCCTCGATCAATTCGACCTTATACGGATTGCCTTTTCCCTTGAAGAAGGCCAGCGCGTCCGCCTTCGACATCTCCCGACGCACAAACGGCACGTCCTCCTCCACGATTTTCGCCATCTCCGCTTCGATACCCGGCAAGTCCTCTTCCGTCAACGTGGTCGGGGCATCGATGTCATAATAGAATCCGTCCTCGATGGCCGGGCCAATGGCCAGCTTCGCCTCGGGATACAGCCGTTTGATCGCCGCCGCCATCAAGTGCGAGGCGCTATGCCGGAACACCTCCCGGCCATCCTCGGAATCGAACGTAAGGATCGCCACCGTATCCCCGTCCTGCAACGGCGTCGCCAGGTCGACCGCTTCGCCATTGACCTTAGCCGCGGTGGCCGCCTTCGCCAGACGCGGGCCGATCCGCTGGGCGAGCGCAAGCGCCGTAGCGCCTTGGGGCATTCCCAGGCGCGATCCATCCGGTAACAAGACCTGGATACTGCTCATACGAACTCCTAAATCCGTTTTTCGCCTATGTTCCCGCCCGTTATCGCGCCAGAATTATGAAACAGCGGCGTGGCTGGACCTAATTGTGCCATGACTCCGCCCTAAAAGTGAAGAAACTGTTGACAACCCCCGGTTTTTGGTACAAGCCTTTTGGGGCAGGGCGCCATTGCAAGGCGAGCCCAAACTTGTTTAACAGCACGACCTGCGTATTGTTATCGGGCCCTATTCAGGGGATGAAGCTCATGCCGCTCTTGAGCGTGCAAACCCATTCCGCGACGAGCTTGGCGGCGTTCTCGACGTCCTTCAGCCCCACCAGCTCGACCGCCGAATGCATGTAGCGGTTGGGGATGCTGATCAGCCCCGCCGCAACGCCGCCGCGGCTGAGCTGGATGGCGTTGGCGTCCGTGCCGGTGCCGCGCGGCGCGGCGGAGACCTGGTACGGTAGCTTCTTGGCCTTGGCCGCTTTGATCAGGCCACGCTCGACGATGGGATTGATGTTCGGGCCACGTTCCACGATGGGACCGCTGTTGATCTTCAAGTCACCCTGCTTCTTGGGTTCGCAGGCCGGATAATCAGACGCATGGTTCACGTCCACCGCCACGCCCACGTGCGGATTACACCCATAGCTGCTCGTGATGGCCCCACGCAGCCCGATCTCCTCTTGGACCGTCGTGACGCAGTATACGGCGCAGTCGACTTTGCGTCTGGCGAGCAGGCGCATGGCCTCGACGATCACAAATGCGCCGACGCGGTCATCGAAGGCCCGCGCCACCACTTTGCCCTGGCGCAGTTCCGCGAATCCCACGTCTATAGTGGCCGAATCGCCGACCGCCACCACTTTCTCCGCATCCTTCTTGTCCTTGGCGCCGATGTCGATCCACAGTTGGTGCATTTTGACCGCCTTGCCTCGGTCCTCGGGCTCGGTCAGGTGGACGGCCGTGCGCCCGATAACGCCTGGCACAGGGCCCTTGGCGCCGTGAACCGTCACGCGCTGCGCACCAAGCACGGCGGTGTCGACCCCGCCAATGGGCACGAAGGAGAGATAGCCCTTATCGTCGATATTGTTGATCATGAGGCCGATCTCGTCCACGTGGCCCGCGAGCATGACGCGCAGCTCTCCCTTGGGGTTCCTGACGGCATACTGATTGCCGTGCACGTCTTTGTACACGTCGTCCACATAGGGCGATACGTACTCTTTGCACACATCTTGGATTTGACTCTCGGAACCCGACGGGCTCGGCGTCGTAACCAACCGTTTCAGAAACTCCAGTGACTCTTCCCGCATGCCCTACTCTCCCGTGCCGCGCACAGCCAGTTTGATCTCCTTGAGGTTCTTCATCACATCGTCAGCCCCTCGGCCGAAGAGGTCGTGGAGCCGTTCGTATTCGGCAAACAGCTTCTCGTACATGGCGTGGTTTTCCCGATTGGGTTTGAATGACTCATCGCGCAAGCGGGCCATACTCGCGGCCGCATCGGTGATGTTGTCGTAGCCGCCGGCCGCCGTGCCCGCGGCAACGGCGCCCCACATAGCCGAGCCCAACGCGACGGTCTGGTCGCTGGCGCTGACCTTAATCTCGCGGTTCGTGGCGTCGGCGAAAATCTGCATGAGGAATGGGTTCTTCACCGGCAGGCCGCCGCACGCATACAGCTCTGTAATGGGCACGCCGCCCTCTTCGAGCTGTTTGATGATCTTGTAGGTGCCAAACGCGGTGCTCTCGAGCAGGGCGCGATACATCTCCGCGGGGGTCGTAGTCAGCGTCATCCCGAGCATCAGACCGGTCAGGTCCGCGTCGACGAGTATCGACCGGTTGCCGTTCCACCAGTCCAGCGCCAAGACACCCGACTCGCCGACCTCGAGTTTCGCCGCCTCAGCGCTTAAGTACTGGTGGATGTTCACGCCTTGGGCAGCGGCCTTCTCCGCGACCCATGCCGGGGCGCACTGGTCTACGAACCACGCGAAGATATCGCCCACGGCGGTCTGCCCCGCTTCAAAGCCATAATAGTTCGGCAAAATCCCGTCTTTGACCACGCCGCACATGCCCTCGATGACCTTTTTCTCCCTCCCGCAGACCATGTGGCACACGCTTGTACCCATGATCATGACCATCTTGCCCTCGTCAGAGACCGTCGCGGCGGGCACGGCCACATGCGCGTCGACGCCTCCCGTGGCCACGGCCGTGCCGGGCGTCAGGCCGACCTTCCGGGCTATCTCGGGCAGCAATCCCCCGGCCTTCACGCCCGCAGGGTAGATATCCTCACTCAACCTTTCCGCAACGACATTCTCGAACCGCGGGTCCAGCGCTTTGAAAAATCCCGTGCCCGGATATCCCTCATCCCAAATCGCCTTATACCCGGCAACACACGCGTTACGCTTTTCCTCGCCGCACAGTTGCAACACGATCCAGTCGCCGGCTTCGATCAGCCGGTCCGCCGTCTCATAAATCTCCGGCGCCTCATCGAGAATCTGCAGCGCCTTCGGGAAAAACCACTCACTGGATATCTTCCCGCCGTACCGCGCCAGGAACTCCTCGCCGCGTTCGGCGGCCACGGCGTTGATCCTGTCGGCTTCGGGCTGGGCCGCGTGGTGCTTCCATAGCTTAACCCAGGCGTGTGGATTATCGGCGAATTCCGGCTTCATGCACAAGGGCATGCCGGCCTTGTCGATGGGCAGCATCGTGCAGGCCGTAAAATCCGTGCCGATCCCGATGACATCCTCGCCGCTGACGCCCGATTCCTCGAGCACCTTCGGAATTGTCTGTTCAAGTGCGTACAGGTAATCCCTCGGGTTTTGCACCGCCCAATCCGGTTCCAGTTTCACGCACGACCCGGGCAATTCAACGTCGATCACACCGTCTGGGTACGGCTGCACGGCCGTCGCCACTTCCTCGCCGTTGTCCACGGCCACCAGCAGGGCGCGGGCTGACTCTGTGCCGAAGTCCAAGCCAATCACGTATTTGCGTCCCATAACAGCAGCTCCTTTCCGCATACTTAGAGCCTCTAACAGAAAGACACATTCTTCTTGTGGCATGGGCATCTTG
>CAYRLQ010000001.1:6219-42064 GCA_964425145.1 uncultured Nitrospiraceae bacterium | reverse complement strand
CCCCAAAATCCCAAGGCCCCAGTCCGCCCAATCCGGCCACGTCATCCACCGCCCGAGCGACCGCCCCCTGCCTCCATGCCCATTTCGCGCCGCTGCAAATGGAGCGCCAACCGTGTAACTATTGGCATGATAAGGGTTAGGCTGGACGGATCATTTGACTCCTGCCTCGAAGGTGGTCTATACTGGGCTCGTTGGTAGCAAGCACGATAAAAGGCTTGTGGCATTGCGAAGGCCAAGGGCCCCAAAGCCACAAATTATAAAAGAATGACAAGGGGCCAACAGTGAAAAGGACTTTTCAGCCGTCCAATATTAAGCGGAAGCGCAATCACGGCTTTCGGACCCGAATGGCGACGGTCGGCGGGCGGCAAGTGGTTCGCCGCCGACGGCGCAGGGGACGCAAGCGGCTGTCCGCATAAGCTGGAGCTGATGAGCCTATTGTGCCGGGCCAGTATACATTGCCGCGACGAGAACGACTCACGCGCCGCAAAGAATTCTTGCGCGTATACCGCGAGGGCGAGAAACGGGTGGGCCGTGGATTCGTCTGTTATGTGGCCCGGAGGGACGGTCAGGGAAGCAAGATTGGCTGTGTCGTATCGCGCAAGATCGGCGGGGCCGTGGTGCGTAACCGTATCAAACGTTACATCCGGGAAGTGTATCGCACCCATCGATCTAGTCTCGAGCCCGATGTCCATGTCGTCGTCGTAGCAAGGCCAATCGCGCGGGCACTCGATTACCGACAGTGTGAGGCATCGATACGACAACTCTTCCGGAAGGGAGACGGAGCCGAGTGAATAAGGTTCTGGTAGCGTGTATTTGGCTATACCAGAAGTGTGTGTCCCCGGTTCTCGGTGCGCACTGCCGCTTTTACCCGACCTGTTCCCAGTATGCCATCGAGGCCATACGCGCGCACGGCGCGGTTGTCGGCGGCGGGTACGCCCTGTGGCGAATTCTGCGTTGCCAACCGTTGTGCAAAGGGGGCTACGACCCCGTGCCCCCACAGCGGCGTTTCGCCCGATAGCCTAGGCTCATCCACGTTCCTGGGAGACCAAGGGATTGTTGGATGATCAACGCGACAAGGAAATGATGCGCAATCAATTGATTGCCATCATCCTGATGACGCTTCTTGTGGTGGCGTGGTTTCACTACTATGGGCCGAAGCCGCCACGCCAACCTGCACAGCCCCAGTCCACCCCGGCGGACCGCCCGGCCACGGAAGACGTCCCTTCCGAGGCCGAACGAGGCGCCGAGCCAGCGGCCACGCCGGAAGCAGCCGCGGGGACTCAATGGCCATATTTGCCCCCCGTCCCGACGCAGGAAGACCCCGCCCAGGACGAGGTCACCATCGAGAACGCCCACCTCCGGCTGGTCTTTACCCGAATTGGCGCACGGCTCAAGCGCGCCTTTGTGCTGCTGGGCAACGATGGGCACGATGTCATCCAACTCGTGCCTACATATCCCGAGGACATACTGGATACCGAAGCGCTGTACCCAATGGGGCTGCGGTTCACGCACGAAACCATCGGCGACGCGCTCGACTGGCGCCGATTCGACGTCGAGCCCGACCCCTCCGGCCAATCGGTTACGTTTTCTCTGACGTTGCCGGACGTGGCCGTCGTGCGCAAGACGTTCGTCCTCAGCGACCGGCCCTACGTGGTTAACGTCCAGGTCGTGTACGAGAACATCGAGGCCGAGCCCCAAGTCCTTGGCATGGACCAGACCCCCGCGTTTTCATTGAATTGGGGACCGAACGTGACTTCCGGGGACGAAAAGAAGTTCGTCAAGCAGGCCGTGTACTGGTTCAAGGATGGGCTGCTTGAAGGGCAAAACACCGTCAAGCTCACCCCGAGAACGATCCACAACGCAGAATGGATCGCCATCAAGAGCGCCTATTTCGCCGTGGCTCTCAAGCCTAATTTCGACGACTCCCGGGCCTGGACGGCTGGCAATCCCAAACAGTTTCGCATCGGCCTGAGCGTCCCCCGATTCGAAGTGGCGCCGAGGCAAACCCACACGGCGGAGTTTGCGGCGTTCATCGGGCCCAGCCTGATCAAGGCCCTCGCGACGGCCTGGGACACCTTGCCCGAGGTCCAGCGGGTCTTCAAATCGGTAAATGTGATGGACCGGTTCGCCAAACTCTTGCTGACGATCATGAATTGGTTCTACGACCACGTCTTCCCGAATTACGGCTTTGCCATCATCTTCTTAACCGTGGTAGTGCGGGTCGTGATGTACCCGCTGACGCTCAAGAGCATGCGCAGCATGAAAAAGATGCAACTGCTCGCCCCGGAAATCGAGACGCTCAAAGAGAAACACGGCAAAGACCCACAAGAGATGAACAAGAAGATGATGGAGCTCTATAAAGAGCGGGGGGTGAACCCGATGGGCGGGTGTTTTCCAATGCTCTTGCAGATGCCCGTGTTCATCGCACTGTACCGCATGCTGGCCATCGCCTTCGAGCTGCGCGGCGCGCCATTTGTCTTTTGGATCACCGACCTGTCCGAGCCGGACCAACTGTTTCACATACCAGCACTGGCCAATATCCCTTTCGTAAGCATGTTAGAGTACATCAATCTGCTGCCGATTCTCATGGGCCTCGCGATGGTCCTCAGCCAGAAGCTCATGCCGGTTTCTGGGGCCGCCCAGAACCCGCAGCAGAAGTTCATGATGACCTTCATGCCCATCTTCTTCTGCTTCATCTGCTACAGAATGGCCTCCGGACTCAGCCTGTATATTCTCACCAGTACGCTGCTGGGTATAGTCCAGCAGAAGTTGACCCGTGCCGGTGACGTGGATATTAAACCCAAGAAGAAGACCCCTAGAAGACATCAGCATTTCTACACCGCAGCCCAAGAGCGCAAACGCCGGTTGGCCCGAGAAGCCAAGCACGAACGAAGAGGCAAGCAGGCGGGTTCCAGCGGCGCAAGCATCAAAAACAAAGGGTTGTGGAAAAAGGGGTCTTAAGTCTCGATCGGCTGCTGAGACACCCGATCGCAATATAAGGAGAGGCAAAATCATGCAATCACAGGAAGCAAGTGCCAAGACCCGAAAAGAGGCGATACAGAAAGCCTTGGACGAATTGGGCGTGGAACTCCATGAAGTCGAAATTGAGGTGCTCGATGAAGGCAGCCGCGGATTCCTAGGCCTGGGCTCGCGCGATGTACGGGTGCGCGTAACCGCCGAAGGCCTGCCGGACAGGCCACAGTCGCACAAGAGGCCCAAAACATCGCCCGTGTCTGAGCCCATCGCCAACGAAGCCGCGGCCCTACTCGGCGAAATCATCGCCCACATGGGCATTGAGGCGAACGTGACCTGCACCACAGGCGAGGAGGGCAGTACCCTGCTCAGCGTCGACTCACCCGATTCCGCCCTGCTGATCGGTCGCAAAGGGCGCAACCTAAACGCACTGCAGTATCTCATCAACCGCATGTTTCTCGCTGACAGCGCCACCGGCGCCTCCGCACGCCTTGTGGTCGACATCGAAGGCTACCAGGACAGGCGCAGGCAAACTCTCGAGGACATGGCCCAGCACCTGGCCCAGCGTGCCAAGCGGACCGGCCGGGAGATGCGCGTTAAGCCGCTCAACCCTCAAGAACGCCGCATCATCCATGTCGCCCTTCAGGATGATCCCGATGTCCGGACCTTCAGTTTGGGAAACTCACTGCTGCGGACCGTAGTTATTTCGCCCAAAACCAACGGCAATCAAACAAAACCTTCGCGCGGTGGTGGGCATCGTCGCAATCCCAACGCCCGTGGAAACCGGCCGGCTTCGGGAGAGCGATCCCGGCGTTCCTGAGTACAGCTCATGTAATAAAGTGTAGGGCAAGCAAAACGGGGACTGTCCTCGCGAGTCTTCGAGCAGGGACTGTCCCTGCTTTGCGGGCGCTGCGCGGAGCGTGCTTTGAGGCCCGAGCTTTCTTGTGCCGAAACACGGACAAACGAGTTTGTCCGTGGCACCCGAATGTGTATCCTTTATTCTGTTGAGCTATACTAAGAGAACAGCCTCCACAACGGTATACGCGGTGCAAGCCAGTAGCCTCGAAGATACCATCGCAGCCATTTCCACCCCGCCCGGTGAAAGCGGCATCGGCATCGTTCGTCTAAGCGGTGACCGAGCCGTCGCGATTGTCGCCCAGGCGTTCGTATCCTCGCGCGGGCGCGACATCCGCAGCGCTTCCCAGCGAGTATTCCACGGTCATATCAAGGATGCCCAGGGCGCCACGATCGACGAGGTGCTGGTGCATGTCATGCGCGCGCCGCACAGTTACACTCGCGAGGACGTAGTCGAGATCAATTGCCATGGGGGTGCGGGCCCGCTCAACGCGGTGCTTGAGCTCGTCCTGACATGTGGCGCACGACTGGCCGGGCCAGGCGAGTTCACCCAGCGGGCCTTTCTAAACGGCCGCCTCGATCTGGTCCAAGCAGAGGCTGTCATCGACCGCATCCAGGCGCGCACCCGGGCGAGTCTCCGCGCCGCGGCAGCCGCAGCCGACGGCGTGCTTTCCAGGGCCATCCAGGAAATGCACGACGTTCTGGTCGACGCCATGGCACACATCGAGGCCGCCGTGGACTTCCCGGACGAAGACCTGCCCGACCTCGTCGACGACGCCCTGCGCACACAGCTCGAGGACGTTCGCATGCGCATGTGCGAACTCCTTGACACCGCGGAAGTAGGCCGCCTTTATCGTGAGGGTGCCAGCGTCGCCATCGTGGGCCGGCCCAATGTCGGCAAATCAAGCCTCTTCAACGCCCTCCTCCGCGACGCGCGCGCCATCGTCACTGCCCATCCCGGCACCACACGCGACCGCATCGAAGAGGTGATCACCATCGCCGGCGTACCCGTTCGCCTTATCGACACCGCGGGCCTACGCACCGCCCACGACGAGGTCGAGAAGATCGGCGTCGAAGTCGCCCGCGATGCTCTTCAGCGCGCCGATGTAATCCTGTTCCTGCTCGATCTCTCCGAGCCCATAGCCCAGGAAGACGGACGCCTCGCCGAAGAACTCACGGGACTCGATCAGCGTGTTTGGCTCGTGCTGAACAAGGTCGATATCACACCGAACGCTCAAGGACCCGATTGGACCTTCAGTGGGACTTCCCGTATATCGGCCAAGACCGGCGAGGGACTCGACGGCCTGGAAGCCGCATTGGCCGGCTTACTCTTGGGCGACGCATCCGTCGCCCTAGACCAGGGCATGATTACACGCGCCCATCAGCGCGACAGTCTCCGTCGTGCCGAAGCCGCCCTCGGGCAGCTCCTCGAAAACTACGACGCCTCGCCCGAGTTCCTCAGCATCGACCTCCGCGAAGCACTCGACGCACTCGGCGAGATCACCGGCGAAACCACCCCAGAGGATATCCTCGAGCGGATTTTCTCCTCCTTCTGCATCGGAAAATAGCCGTCAGCACCGTGGCGATCCTGAAGAAGTGAGTCGTTTCGGTTTTCCCAGCGAGGTGGCGGATAAGCACTGCATGAAGCCAGCTTTGGAGTGTGCTCGATAGGAAAAGCAGGCAAACCGCTCTCAAATAGTCTAAAATGGGGGCTTGAGAAGAAACATTAACGAGAAACGAGAGGAGGACGTCATGCGTATTGCGTTGATCACCGGGGTGTGTTTTGCGGCGCTGTGTGCCGGCGCCGAGGAGTCGTGGCGGCTGCCTTTGGCGGAGAAAGAGCGGATTCTGGAAGACAATATCGCGGCGCGGCACAATATCCTGGGCCTGTACCCGTCTCAGGTGGAGGTGCCCCTGGACGGCAGTGCGGTCGATACCTCGACGCAAGGCTGCGCAAACATCGCGCACTCGGTATGCTGGACTGCGAATTACCTGGCGGGCGCGTCGTACCGATACGCGTATCTCAACAAGGCCGGCGCGCCGGAGGCGGACGTGGCCAAAGCCTTGGCGCGGGCGGACGTGGCCAAAGCCTTGGCGCGGGCGGACGAGCTGTTCGAGTCGGTGTACCGCTGCCAACTGGTCACCGGGGTGCGCGGGCTGCAGTCGCGCGGCTACGTGATCGGACACGGAGAGTCCTATGAGGAACGGGATGGCGCCGGCACGAGCGATGAATGGCACCAAGGCGCCGGGGAGTACAAAGACCTGCGCTGGCGCGGGTCTCCCAGCCACCATAACTACAGCGACTCGACGCACGGGTTGATGCAGTATTATGACCTGGCGGCCCAGGGGATGCAGAAGCAACGCGCCCGAGACGCTATCGCCAACCTCGTCGGCTACTGGGTAGACAACGACCTCAGAATCCCACATCTGAACCCACGGCGGAAGACGCCTATCCTGGGCTTCACAGATGGCGAAACACCCAATACGCGCATCATGATGGCCGTCGCCCAAGCGAAGTACGGCCATTACGTCACAGGCGAGGAAAAGTTCAAGACCACGTACGACCGGTTGATCGCCCAGTACGGCATTCGCGGCATGACCGAGTTTAAGGTGCATAAGGGTTTTGACGACGCGGAGCACGTATTCTGCCATCTCGAGAACCTGTTCCGGATCGAAGAGGACCCCGAACTGCTCGCGGCCTACCATGTCGTGGCCGACGCGCTTTGGGCCAACCATAAGAACGATGCCCACAGCTTGTTTACGTATATTTACATGAGCATTACGCCCGCCGCGCCCGGCCGCGAAAAGGCCCTGAGAGAGGCACTGTTTTCATTACAGAGCTGGCCGACGGACATGACGCTCAAGCCGCGGATGAGCAGCCTGCGCCCAGACCTCAAGCCGCCATATCCACTATACGCCGCGGCCTGGGATAACGAGTACATATGGAAAGGCAACCTACTGCGGCCGGACGGTTGGCTCAGCCGGACCGTGGTAGACGTAGCCGTGCCCGCGGAGGACCCGATGGTGATCTACGCCATTGACGAGTCGGGCGACGTGTACCAGTCGCGGGACGGCGCGGCCACGGCTGCCCAATGGTTCCCCATCGACGAGGGGTTGTATGGGGCGACCGCCCGCAAGATTTCCGCCGGGCCGCGGGTCAGCCTCGTGGGCGCTGTCTGCGACGATGGGTTATATGTGTCCACGACCGGCGGCCACACGTGGCAGCGCTTGCGCGACCCCGAGGAGGGCGCACAACGCTTGGCCCTGCGGTTTGACCCCGAAAACCCCAAGGTCATCTACGCAGTAACGAACAAGGCGGTGTACCGCAGCGAGGAACGGCGCAGAACGAAATTCGGTGACCGGTGGGAGGTCTTCGAAGGGACCCTCCCGCCTCTAAAGAAGCTCTCCGTGTTCAAAGGCGCCCAGACGGAGCCGGCGGTCGACTTTTACAATCCGGCGATCCTGTATAAGGCCGGCGAACGCGAGGGCGTGCTGAAGAGCGAGGATGGGGGCCGGACATGGTCGGCCAGCACTAAGGGACTGGACATCCCGCTCGTGCGCACGGTGATGGCGCCGCCCAACACGACCTGGGTCTTTGCCGGGACCCCTGCGGGGCTCTTTATCTCGAAGGACGGCGGCAAGACCTGGGAAGAGGGCCACCTCGTGCTCCAGTTCACCAAGAACACGAGGCGCGAGATCGGCGGCGCAGCCTTTATCGACGCCTACTGGCGCGCCCGCTACTACGGGTTCATCGACGAGGCGATCGCCACAGCGCCGTATACCGCCGAGAAGTAGCGCGAGGTGCGAAGCAGAGAGTGTTGTAGGCGTTAAGTACAGCTCAACGCAAATAACGACACACTTTCAATCGGGGCTCGTGGCACCCTCAAGCGCTAGCTTGAGGGTGTCTTAAGGTGTTGCGACTACAGACCTTACACCCTCAAAACGAGTTTGAGGGTGCCACGCATGCCCATTTTGTATTCGGTTACCCTTTTTGTGTTGAACTGTACTAAGCGGCGGTTTCGCTCATAGACGTAACCCCCCAGGCTTCACAAGGCATATGCCTTGTGAAGCCTGGGGGCGCTTGGCGTCCGCGGCGTGAGCGGTTGGTATTGTACTGCTGCCTTATCCCAAAGCGGCTAGAGCCTGCGGCCAAAACGGGCGCCGCCGGTCGATTACCCGCCGAGGAGCTGCAGTGCGGTCTGTGGGACGATGTTCGCCTGAGCCAGGACCGATGTGCCCGCGCTCACGAGAATCTGGTTGCGGGTAAACGCAATGGTTTCGTAGGCGATGTCCGCGTCGCGGATGGCAGACTCGGACGCGGCCGAGTTCTCTTCCTGAATGGATAGCGACGCGATGGTAATGTTCAAGCGATTCTGCGCGGCGCCGAAGGTGCTGCGCAGACTCGTGACCTTTTCGAGGGCGGTATCGATCGTGCTAATGGTGGACACCGCCTGCGCCATGCCCGTGATGGTGACCGCGCTAACGCCCAGGTCGCTGGTCTTGGCGCCTCCAACCACGATCTGCAGGGTCTGGCCGACCTCGGGCCCCCGTTGCAGCGTGACAGTCAGCGCCGCACTGAGGATGTAGACACCGTTAAACTGGGTATCTACCGCGATGTCGTCGATTTGGTCGAGCAACTGCTGGACCTCGGCGTCCAACGCCTTGCGGTTGGTGTCGCTATTGGTACCAGTGGCTGCCTGAACCGCCAGTTCACGAATGCGCTGAAGGGCGTTGGTGGTTTCCGTAAGCGCGCCTTCAGCAGTTTGCACCAGGCTGATCCCATCCTGTGCATTGCGCTGGGCCACCCGCGAACCTAAGACCTCCGAGCGGAGCCCTTCGGCAATAGCCAGACCGGCCGCGTCGTCGGCTGCCCGGTTAATGCGAAGGCCGCTGGATAAGCGTTCGAGGCTGCGGTTGAGGGCCAGTGTGGAGCGCCGCAACACGCGCGATGCGTTGAGTGCGGCAATGTTAGTGTTAATGCGAAGTCCCATGACGTGTTTCCTCCATGAGTTACGCCACCTTTGCTTCCTTGCATCGGTTTGTGACCTCGGCCCTGATTGGCCTTCGGTCACGTAGTTACTATCGGCAGGTCCCCTGCAAAGCTTTAGCGCCTCACAACGGCGGGACCAGGGTGAGCGTCAATCCCGTGTAGAATCGAAAGAAGCAAGCTTGCTAAGCGCCCTGGACAGCGCGCGACCGGCATCGTCCGCTGATTCCAAGTGCTCGAGAACCGCGCGGGCTTCCGCGCTGCGGCCGAGCCGCACCATTTGATTCACATACAGGTCCGAGGCCGCGACGGAATCGGGGGACGCCTCGACGGCCCTTCGCGCCGCCTGCGCAGCATCCGCTAAACGACCGGCCTTATCCAGCGCCACGCTGAGATACCGAGGCCCATCGGCCCAGTGCGGATCGAGGCTGACCGCCCGCGCGAAACAGTCCACCGACGCAGCCCACTCTTCCTGACCGGCATGGATCACGCCCAGGTTGCGCCAGGCTTCCGCCAGGCCGGGATCGCATTCAATTGCAAGTTGGAGCGATTTCTTCGCCTCTGCGTCACGGTGGATTAGGTGCAGCATGCCGCCCAGGTCTTTCAATACGGCCGCGTTCCGTGGACCGTGCTTGAGGGATTCCCGATAGGCCGCGACAGCAGTGGTGTAATCGCCCAGGTCCGCATACTGGTGCCCGAGCTCTGCATGCGCATTTGGGTCCTCGGGGTGCGCCTGGGCCTTCTCCAACCCGAGCCGGAGATAGAGCCGCTCCTTTTCTCGAATCCGATGCCCATCGCGCAGGAAGGGGTAATGATAAATCACGACATCGCTCTGGACGACCCGGATACCATGCTCCTCTAATGACCCCCGGATGAGTTCATGGACTTTGCCCTCGTAGCGCGCACCTGGGTGGTTAGGGAACATGCGCACCTTCCAACTCGGGAACCACCCCGCGAAGCCATGGGCATGGGGACTGCCACGGCGATTGGGGCGAAACTCGCTGACGCCCTCCGCGTTAGTGTAGTTACGGGTCAGCATGCGGTAGCAGCACGCCAGAGGGCCGTCGGCCAGCGTCCGGATTTTCGGCACATCGGCTCGTGCGAGGCGCTCGTCGGCGTCGAGCATGAAAATCCAATCGGCGGAGCACAGCCGGAGCGACTCGTTGCGGGCTGCGGCAAAATCATCACACCAGGTGAACAACCCGACTTGGGCGTCAAAGCGGCGGGCAATGGCCACAGTGTCATCGCGCGAGCCTGTATCGAGGATGCAAATCTCGTCGGCGATAGCGCGTGCGGAGTCCAGACACCCGGCGAGATGGGCCGATTCGTCCTTTACAATCATAGCGATTGCAAGCGACCGGGCCACCGCTTATCCCTCGGCCTGTTCCGTAGCCAGGCCCCCATCGTGTTGTGCAGGCCTCTTTTCCTTGCGCACCGGCGGAGAGGCCGCCAGAATTGCACCCGCAGCCAGCAGCGCTTCGTAGGTTTCCCGGTCGACGGTATCACCGCTGGTAACCAGCCGTGTCGACCCGCCCACGGTTACGGCGAATTGGCATATCACGCCACCGCGCCGCTTTATCACGGCTCCCTTAACCATCATGTCGAACTCGATGGGATAAAACTCGGCGCATGGCGATGGTCCCGGGGAATCCGCCTCTACATGCGGCGGCGCGCCGCCACGCCTTCGGCGCTTACGGAATATCACAACGTGATGTCCTCTCCAACCTCGCTCACGGGCCCGGCCCCGGCCTCTTTTTTCTCGGCCTCCCGGGCCCGTTCGAGCGCTTCAATGACGCTCGCAGCGCTGGCGGCAATCTCGCGAACGTACTCGTCTGGGTCCTTTTCAGCGGCCACCTTCAGCGCGGGAACAGCAGCAGGGTCGCCGGCCCTGCCCAGCGCCGCCACGGCCAGCCGGCGTATGGATACATCCACTTCAAAATCCTGCACAACTTGCGACAAAAGCGCCACGTTCTCCTTGTCATGATTTACGTCATTGGCGAACACCCGGCCAATTTCCTCGCGTTCCGACAAGGTCGTCTCCGGATCGTCCCAAAGGTCCATGAAGGCCTGGCGTCTGTCTGGATCCCCGCTCATGGCCAGCCCGCGCAATGCCGCAAACCGCACCCGCCGTTCCGGGTCCGCCACCAGCTTCTCCAAGAGCGGCTTGGCCTCGGCCGTGCCAATCGACCCAAGGAGGTGCGTCGCGCAGGCACGTGTCGTTGCGTCGCACTTCGCATCGACCAACGGCATCAGCGGCGTTATCATGATAGGATGCACCAATCCCTTAAGACACTCCACCGTCATCACCTTGATGTACGCGGTTTCCTCTGGGTCGGCCAGCACGTCGACAAGTGGCAAGAGCGCTTCCGGACCGAAATCACGTAAATTCATCGCGATCACCGTGCACTCTTGATTACCGACGTTGTCCTTCACCGTCTTCTTGGCCGCTTCATGCCATCTGGCCACAAGCTCTGCTTGCTTTTGGGCCTTCTCCTCGGGGTCATCAGGAACTCTCATTGGGGCCACAAACATGACCCCCGGGGATATCATCGTCCCACTCGGGGAAGGCGGCGCCGCAGGTTCAGCGGGCCGCTCCTGGACCGGCGTAGCCGGCGCCGGAGCCTGTGTCTTTACCTCAGGCTCGGGGGAACCACAGCCCACCGCAAGAGCGGTAGCCAATGGAACAGCGAGCAGAACTAATGTATTATATCGCCACATGGTCCACCTCCAATTCGTTGCGTGTCAGAAGCTGTTCCGACGAATCCAGCGTTGTAATGCTAGCCGGCGTAAACCTTCTTCATGTCCTCGATGGTTACACACTCGTAGTCGCCGGCATGTCCCGCCTGCCCAAACGCAATCATGCGCGCTTTATAGACCTCGTAAGCGGCCTCGCGGGCCGGTCCCAGATACTCGCGCGGGTAAAATTTCTCCGGCGACTCGGACAGGACCTTGCGAATGGCGCCCGTGATGGCCAGGCGGCTATCGGTGTCCACGTTGACCTTACAAACCCCGTGTTTGATGCCTTCTCGAATATCCTCAATTGCGACACCGGCGGTGTCAGGCATCTTCCCGCCGTATTTATTGATGATACCGACAAGTTCCTGCGGTACGGAACTCGATCCGTGCATAACCATGTGGCAGTTCGGCATGCGATTATGAATCTCGCGGATACGGTCCATGGCCAGCCGCGGCGGCATGATCTGCCCCGTCTCGGGGTCCCTGCGGGCGCCCTTGTAAGCCCCGTGGCTTGTCCCGACAGCCACTGCCAGGGCGTCCAGGCCCGTTTCCGCCACAAATTCCTCGGCCTGCGCGGGATCGGTAAGATGGGCTGCCAGTTCGTCCGCACCGAGGTTCGCGCCTTGGCCATCCTCAATGCCGCCGAGGGCCCCAAGTTCGCCCTCCACGGTGATGCCGAGCGGGTGCGCAAGTTCCACAACTGTCTTGGTAATGGCCACATTGGCTTCGTAGCTATTGATGGTCTTGCCGTCTTCGGCGAGCGAGCCGTCGATCATAACCGAGGTGAAATCGAGTGCTATGGCCTGTTTGCAGGTCTCGACGCTGTTGCCGTGATCGAGGTGCATGGCCACCGGAATCTCGGGATACTCTTCGAGCGCCGCCTGAATCAGGTTGCGCAGATAGACCATCTTGCTGTATTTCAGGGCGCCCCGGCTGGCCTGGATAATCGCGGGGCTATTAGTCTCATGAGCCGCCTCCATGATGGCCTGGATTTGCTCCATGTTATTGACGTTGAACGCACCAACACCATAGCCACCCTTGGCGGCTTCATCCAAAATCTGACGCATGGGTACAAGTGGCATAGTTTCATTCTCCTGTGACAATCACCAATTGCGAGTAAGTCTCGTCCGGTCTGAGAAAACTTGGGCGAAAAATCACGCCGAGTATACCACGTTTCACTTCGCAGCGCAAAAGCAAATATCAGAACCCAAATCCGCACGTAAGGCTTAGCGGAGAAACGGGGACTGTACCAAGCGAGCGACCGACAGGGAGCGAGACGGGACTGTCCCCGCTTCTCCGCGATCAAGCGTCCCTTGACTCGTCCAGCGTGGCCAAGGTGCGGCACAGAAGGAGCGATCTCCGCCATCGGGGGTTTTACGTGCGGATTTGGGTCAGAACCTACATCTCGACGCCATGGGGTGGCTTTCTGATGGGATGGCAGTCCTCCATTGCGCGAGCGGACAGCACGGCCTGTCCCTGTCAAGCTACGCTGGGCGCGGCTATGCTATGATGGGGCGCGAGGGACGCGTATGCGAATTCTAATGGCGAAACCGCGGGGATTTTGCGCAGGCGTCGAGCGGGCCGTACGGTGTGTCGAGCGGGCTCTCGAGCGTTGCGGCGCGCCTGTATACGTGCTCAATCACATTGTGCACAACGCGGCGGTGGTGAACGGTCTGGCGGAACAGGGGGCGGTATTCGTCAAGGACCTGGACGCCGTGCCGCGCGGCGCGCTGGTGTTGTTCAGCGCCCATGGGGTCGGTCCTCAACAATGGGAGAAGGCCCGCGAGCGGGGCCTTGAGGTGATCGATGCGACATGCCCTCTGGTCGAGAAGGTCCATCGCGAAGCGCGTCGATTCGCCGAACAGGGGTATACCATTGTGCTGATCGGGCAGGCGGGCCATGATGAGGTGACGGGGACGATGGGCTGGGCGTCGGACCATATCCAGGTGGTATTCACCGAGGAAGAAGTTGCCGCCTTGAAGGTCGCCGACGCGTCGAAGGTCGCGTATGTAACCCAGACTACATTGAGCGTGACCGACTGTGAGCAGGTGGTGCGCGCGCTGAAGCAACGTTTTCCACGCATCCACGGGCCGGCCGCAGGTGACATCTGCTATGCAACGCAAAACCGGCAACGGGCGGTCCAGGTGCTCGCCCGCCAGGCCGGCCTCGTGCTCGTCGTAGGCGACCAGGCCAGCGCCAACGCGGTCCGACTGGCCGAGATTTGCCGCGCGCTGGGCAAGACCAGTTACCTGATCGGCTCGGCGGCGATGATTGAAGACATCTGGCTCGAGGGCGGCGGAACCGTGCTGATCACTTCGGGCGCCTCGGCGCCGGAGGCACTTGTGCAAGGCGTGATCGAACACCTGAAGTCCAAAGCCCACTGCCACGTGGAAGAATGCGAGGTCGTTCACGAAGACATCCATTTCCCCCTGCCGGAGGAGATATGGAGATACGAAGGGATATGGAGATATGGAGATTGAACCTCCAATTCTCTCCCCATATCCCCAAAAAGTAGGACCAGATGAACCATAGTCAGCAACGCGCGTTGGCCGCGGCGGATTGCGAGGTGCGATTCGACGCGCTGACGCGGCAACTGTACGCAACGGATGCGTCGATCTACCAAATCGAACCGTGTGCCGTGGCATTTCCACGCTCGGCGGCGCAGGCCGGCGCGCTGTTACGCGCAGCGGGGGACGCCGGCCTTTCCATAATACCGCGCGGCGCAGGCACGGGCCTGGCCGGCGGGGCGGTGGGCGAGGGCGTGGTAGTGGACCTGGCGCGATACACGCGGGAGATCACGGACCTGAACCTCGAGCGGCGCACGGTGCGCGTGGGCCCAGGCGTGGTGCTCGATCAGCTCAACGCCATGCTTGAGCCTCATGGGCTTTGTTTTGGACCCGACGTGGCGACGAGCTCGCGGGCCACCCTCGGCGGGATGATCGCCAGTAACTCTTCCGGCGCCCGTGCGCCGGTCTACGGCACCACGATCGACCACGTGGCCGCCATCGAGCTTGCGCTGCCCGACGGCCGCATAGAAACCGCCGGGAAGGGACACGACGCCCTGCCCGAGGAGCGCGCGGCGATCGACGCGCTTGTGGCGGAGCATGCCGACCTGATCCGTAGCCGTTTCCACGGGGACCTGGTCAAGCGCTGGCCGGGCTATGGCCTCGACCGCTATCTACGCGCACAGGGTGACCTCACGAAGATCATTGGCGGCAGTGAGGGAACGCTGGCGGCCATCACATCCGCCGTAGTGAACCTCGTGCCGCTCCCGAAACAGAAAGGGGTCGGCCTGGTCTTTTTCGCATCGGTCCCTGAAGCGATGCAGGCCGCAGTTGAAATGCTCGACCTCGAGCCTGCGGCCATCGAACACATCGACCGGCTCCTCGTGGACCAGACCAAAGGCCACCGCGCATTTCAAGCGGTGCGTGCCTTGCTGCGGGTTGACGAGGAGCCTTGCGAGTCGCTCCTGATCGTCGAGTTCTACGAGGACGTCGAAGACCGGCTCGCCGCGCTGGCCCAGCGAAAGCTCGGTATCCGCAATTACATCTGCGCCGACGCCGGGGAGATGGACCTGGTCTGGGCACTACGGAAGGCGGGGCTGTCGCTGCTGACCAGCCGCAAGGGCGCCGCCAAGCCTATCGGGGGCCTCGAGGACGTCTGCGTGCGCCCGGCACAACTGCCCGAGTTCGTCACCCGCCTCGAAACACTGCTCAAGCCCCTGGGCCTGGAAGCATCGTTGTACGGCCACGCCGCGTCTGGGCTGGTGCATGTGCGCCCCATCGTGGACCTACACCGCGCCGAGGATATTGCCAACTATCGCCGGTTGGCTCAAGAGGTCTCGGCGCTGACGAGTAAATTCCGGGGCTCGCTTGCGGGCGAGCATGGAGTCGGCATTGCGCGAACCGAGTTCATGGACGAGCACCTCGGTCCGGAAATCATGGGCGTAATGCGGGGCATCAAGGCAACATTCGATCCGAGAAACCGCATGAACCCCGGCAAGATCATCACCGACGGCCGCTACCGCATCGACACGCACCTACGTCAAGGCGCTGGGCACAAAATCGAGTTGCCCTTCGAGCCGGTGCTGGCCTTTGCCAGGAGAGACGCCTCGTTCGTAGGCCATCTCGAGCAGTGCAACGGCTGCGGCGACTGCCGCAAGGATTCGCCCACCATGTGCCCGACGTTCGCCGCCACCGGCGAGGAAATTATGTGCAGCCGCGGCCGGGCTAACACCATCCGCGCCGCGCTGGAACTCCGGCTGGGCGCCGATGGCAGCGTGCTTACGCTTACATCGCTGGACGAGGCACTGAGTAATTGCCTCTCGTGCAAGGCCTGCCAGGCCGAATGCCCCTCGAGCGTGGATATAGGGTTGCTTAAATCGGAGCTGGTCCACGCGCGACATCAAGTCGAGGGCGTCACGCTGCGTGAGCGCTTGTTCAGCCGCGTCGACATCCTCAACGCCCTGGGCTGCCTGACTCCGGGTCTGGCAAACTTTATGATCGAGGCGCGTTGGGTGCGTGTGATCATGGAGAAAGCCCTGGGCATTTCCGCCAAACGCCCCCTGCCACCCTATGCCAAGCAGCGCTTCGACCATTGGTTCGCCAAGCGTACCAACACGCGGACCGCCACCAGGGGCAAAGTGTTCCTTTGGGACGATTGCTTCGTGCGGCACAATGAACCGAACATCGCCATCGCCGCGACGAAGGTGCTCGAAGCGGCGGGCTACGAGATACTCCTGCCCAAGGGCCGGGCCTGTTGCGGCCGGCCCGCGTTCAGCATGGGGCGGCTCGACCTCGCCGCGCGCTTTGGGCAGCGGAACGTGGCATTGTTCATGCAACAAGGCGGCGACGAACCGATCGTCTTCCTTGAAGCATCGTGCTACTCGATGTTTGCGCAGGACTACCGCGAATTGAAGGTCCCCGATGCCGAACGACTCGCCGAACGCTGCGTGTTGTTCGAGCCATTCGTCTACGGCCTGCTTGAAAAGGAACCCGGCGCTATTCGCTTTGCCAATCGGCCGATGAGGACGGCCATCCACGCCCATTGCCACGCCAAGGCGTTGACCGACGTCTCAATCATGGCCAAACTCGCCCAGTGCCTGCCCGGGAACACGGTGCATCTGCTCGACTCGGGCTGTTGCGGCATGGCCGGGGCCTTCGGTGCGATGGCGTCGAAATACGAGTTGTCGCTCCAGGTGGCCGAGCCGTTGGTCGAGATGATCAACGCGCTCGAGTCTGACACGCCCGTCGTGGCTTCGGGCACGAGTTGCAGGCAACAAATCCGTCATCTGACCGATGTGAACCCATTGCACATGGCCGAACTGCTCGAGCAGGCGCTGCCCGATGCGGCGCGCGCCAGCGCCTAGCATTACAGCGCTGGATTTCAGTCTCGACTTTCGTTTAAATCCAAACAGACAAAAGGGTTACGTAGGGGAGGGCGAGACTCCTGTCGAGCCGCACCCGCCCCGACGGCTCGACAGGAGTCTCGCCCTCCCTCACGTGCAGCGCTCGACGGCGAACAGGGTCAGCACCCGCGGTGATGGAAAATCCCGGACATCGAGTCGTTTCCAACGGAAGCGGCTTCCCGGCCCCCAGGCACGTGTGGGGCCATTGCTGAATCAGTGGACCGAAAGGAGACGCGCGATGAAAGCGCAGATGCAAACCCGCCGCGAGTTTTTGTCGAGCACGACGGCCCTGAGCGTGGCCGGCGCATTGGAGGCGTCGGGCGCGAGCCAAGCCCCCACGCCACCGGAAGGCATCGAGATTCCCGCCTGGTTCTACCAGCACCACGACGCGGACTACAGCCTGGACGTGCCGGAGGCGGGTTTCGGGGGATGGAAAAGGGCGCCGCTTATGTTCTCCCGCAAGCACACGGCGGTGGCGCTGATGCACGCCTGGGACACGGGCACGCGCGAGGAGTATCCGGGATGGCGCCGGGTCGTGCCGTACATCCCACGGGCGAACGCGATTTGCCGTGACGTGTTGCCGGGGCTCCTGGCGGCGGTGCGCGAGTCGGACCTTCCCCTGTTTCACGTCGTGGGCGGCGGGGACTATTACAAGGGCCTGCCGGGTTATCAGCGGGCGGTCACGTTGGCCGGTCCCGAACCGCCGGCCCCGAACCAGGTGGAATCGGACCCGATCCGCGACCAACTGGCCGCGTACAAGCGCGCGCACGGCTATCCCGGCCTGCACAACCTCGAGGATATCGACCGCGGCTTCGCGCGACTGGACTTCGCACCGCAGGCCCGGCCCGTGGG
Organism: uncultured Nitrospiraceae bacterium; assembly: GCA_964425145.1. Lineage (GTDB taxonomy): Bacteria > Hydrogenedentota > Hydrogenedentia > Hydrogenedentales > SLHB01 > CAYRLQ01. The sequence goes on along the minus strand of CAYRLQ010000001.1, from coordinate 24,254 downwards.
CGACGAGGGCATCGCCGAAAACGGCCATCAGTTGTTCGCCCTGTGCAAAGAAAAGGGCATCAACCACCTCATCTACGCCGGGTTCGCCATCAACTGGTGCCTGCTGCTGTCACCCGGCGGCATGGCCGAAATGCAGAAATACGGGCTCATGTGCTCCGCCCTGCGCCAGGCCACCACCGCCGTCGAAAACAAGGCTTCCGCGCCCGAGCAGTGGTGCAAAGAGATTGGGTTGTGGCGCGTCGCGCTCGCGTTCGGGTTCGTCCTTGACGTGGATGATTTCTGCGCCGCACTGCGCAGCCGACAAACAATTCAGACTGGATAACACCGGGAAACGTTGGTGTTCATCGGCGCTGGAGTTTCTTCCGGAGACGCGCAGCTATGCCTGGCGGGAGGAACGGGGCCGTGTCGCCGTCAAACCGCGTTACCTCCTTGACGGTTCGCGAACTCAGGAACAGATACGGCTCGCTGGGCATCATGCACACGGTGTCGATCTCGGGATTGAGTTTCTGATTGGTGATGGCCATGCTAAGCTCGAACTCGAAGTCGGACAGCGCACGCAGTCCCCGCACCAAGGCAATCGCATTGCGTTCCCGGGCAAAATCCGCCGTCAATCCGTTAAACGACGCGATCTCCACACCGGGGATGTCCTTCGTGATCTCGGCGAGCATCTCCAGCCGTTCTTCGACGGAAAACAGGGCATCTTTCATGTCGTTGACAGCCACGGCGACGATGAGCTGGTCGAAGATTCTCATTGCGCGTTTGATAAGGTCCAGGTGGCCTAGCGTCGGTGGGTCAAAGCTTCCTGGATAAATGGCGATCCGTTCAGGCATGGTCCATTTCTCCCCTAACTGCCGCCGCAAGCGCTTGTTCATACACGGCGAGCACGGGCACGCCCGCTTGCTCGGCCAGCGCGCGGCAGTCTTCAAACTCGGGCGAAGTTCGGCACGGCCGGTCTTCAAATCGGCCAATTTTCACACGCACCTCGCCCCACTGCGTTTTAACCGTTTCCCAGTCCCGTTCAAGGCAAACCCGCCGCTCGGTGCGGATGCGCACGCCCAGCGTCGTCGAGCTGCGGAAGAAAACCGCCACGATTTGTGCCAAGACGGCGTTGTCGCACAGCACCGTGACAAGGTAGCCCGGACGGCCTTTCTTGCCCACGACGTGCGTAATAAACGCGTCGCGGGCGCCTGCCTCGAGAAAGTCTGCAGTCAGTGGCGACAGCAGTTCCGGGGGCATGTCGTCGACGTTGGCCTCGACCAGTACAATCGGCTCGGTTCCAGGCAATAACTCCGTCGTTTCACCGACCAGCGCACGCAACACATTGGCCCGGTCGGGGATGTCGCGCATGCCACTGCCGTAGCCGATGGCGTCGATCCGCATCTCGGGCATGGGCCCGTAGTCCTCCGCCCATTGCGACACCAACGCCGCGCCCGTTGGCGTGACCAGTTCGCCCTCAACCTCACCACCGTAGATGGGTACGCCCTTCAGCAGCGCCGCGGTCGCCGGCGCGGGCACGGGCATCACGCCGTGCGCACACGCAACCGTGCCATATCCGACGTGCAGCGGCGACGCGAGTACGCGCTCCGCGCCCAGGCCGTGCAGCGCCAGGTGCGCGCCGACAATGTCAACGATCGAATCCACCGCGCCCAACTCGTGGAAGTGGACCTTCTCCGGCGTGGTCCCATGAACCTCGGCCTCGCATTGGGCAATGCGCCGGAACGTCTCCGCACTGCCGCGCTTCACAACCTCGGGCAGCTCGGCGCTATCTATGATGGCGATCACATGACCGAGGTGGCGGCGCGGAGGCTCATGGCCTTCTTCCAGGTCCACCCGGAATTGCGTCGCCATGATCCCGTGCTTGTCGACCTTTTCCACGGACAGGCTGAATCCCCCCACGTCCAGCGATTCCAACCCACGCTGAATCGCGTCGAAGTCCGCCCCTGCGTCGACCAGCGCCCCGACGATCATGTCCCCACTGGCGCCACAGAAACAATCCAAATACAGGGTTTTCATTGACGGTATCCTTTTTTAACAAGGATAGACAGGATGAACACGATGTTTTCGTATTATCCTGAATATCCTGGCAATCCTTGTGGGAGATATGGAGATATTGCAAGATATGGAGATATCCCCATATCCCCTTTTTCTTATCTCCATATCTCCTAACATCTCCATATCCGTCATCTTAGGGGCACAGTTCGCGCCGTGCCCCTACATACCATTAGCGATGCGGTTGACGATGCCGGCGAACATCCCCGCACCGTAGCCGTTATCGATGTTGACGACGGCTATGCCGGTGGAGCATGAGTTGAGCATGGTCAGGAGCGCGGCAATGCCGCCGAAACTGGCGCCGTACCCGGTGCTTGTGGGCACGGCAATCACAGGTTTGCGCACCAGACCCGCCACCACGCTGGCCAAGGCGCCCTCCATACCAGCGCACACCACGAGGGCATTGGCGCTTTGCAAGGTTTCGTGTTGTTCCAGCAGGCGATGGATCCCGGCCACGCCCACGTCATACACGCGACGAACCGCGCAGCCGACAGACTCACACGCCACGACAGCCTCCTCTGCCACGGGGATATCGCTCGTGCCCGCACATACCACCGCCACAAAACCGTCCAGCAGCTCGGGTGGGTCCACCGTGACGGTTACGGCCCGGGCCGCTTCGTGATACACGGCATCGGGGTGCGCGGCGCGAATTGCCTCGGCCACTTCGGGGCTGCACCGCGAAGCGAGGACATTGCTCCCGTGCGCGCGCATTCTCGCCACGATCTCCGTAACCTGCTCGGGGGTTTTGCCCGGGCAGAGGACCGTCTCGGGAAATCCCTTGCGCAGGCCGCGGTGATGGTCAACTTTCGCAAATCCGAGGTCTTCGAACGGCAACGTCTTCAATTGCTCGAGCGCCTCATCCGCCGCTACGGTGCCCGAAGCCACCGCATCCAACAGCGCTTTGAGTCTCATCTCATCCATCACGTAAATCCTGTGAATCCTGTCAAAAAAGGGTTGCTACTGCTTCAGAAATCAAAATTGTCGATGTTGTCCTTGTCAAAAATAATCGGGTCGCCGAGTATGATGGTGTCACCGTCGATCTTGCATTGTCCGATGTCTCCGGCCTGGAATGACGTTGCGCCGGGTTTCAGTTCGCCCTTGGCCGTCGCGACGGCGGCATAAACGGCGAGATACCCGAGGTCGACCGGGTTCCACAGCACAAACCGCTTCACGGTGTCGTCCCTGACGTATTCTTTCATGCCATTGGGTGTGGACAGGCCCGTCAAGAAGACCTTGTCGGCGGCGCGGGCCTTGCGCAGGGCCTCGGCCGCACCCGGCAGCGCCACGGACGTGATGGCGAAGATGCCCTCGAGTTCCGGATACGATTTGAGGCAGTCCATGATTACCTGCGTGGCGAGCGCCTGGTCCTCTTCGGAGGCCTTGGGTGTCTTGGAAAGGTTGGTCATGCCGGGGTAGTTCTCCTGGCGGTATTTCTCCATCTCAGCCATCCAGATGTTTTGATTGGCGGCCGTGAGCGACCCGGTAAGAATGATATACTTCGCCTCCGGGCTTACGGCCTCGGCCATTACGTCCATCAGGGTTCTGGCCACGCTCGAGGCGGTGCACTGGTTCACGAAGAAGTCGCGCGCATCGGGCTTGGAATCAGCGTCCCACGCGATCACCTTGATGCCGCGCTTGCGGGCCTTCTCGAGCATCGGGGCGATGGCATCCGGATCGTTCGGGGCAATGGCGATGGCGTCGTACTTCTTGGCGATCCAGGTCTCGAGCATCCGGGCTTGCGACTGGACGTCATTCGTTACCGGCCCGTCGAAGACCACCTCGACGCCGAGTTCTTCGCCGGCCCTCTTTGCGCCCACCTCCGTCGCGTTGAAGAAATCGATCCCGATCAGTTTCGGCATCACGCCGATCGTAAGCCTCTTCTGGGCGGCGGAAGGTTCTGGTAGCACCGTCGTTTTATCGCCCCGGGCTGGTTGCGGCGCTTTCCCGCAAGATATGCCCACGATCGCGACCAACGCTGAAACGCTTAGCAACAACGACTGTTTCATCCTTCGACTCCTCTCCGGCCGGCCATCCATTCGTTGAAAACCGCTGTAATAATCAGCAACGCTCCCACGAAAATGATGACATGCTGAGATTTTACACCGGCCATTTCCAGACCATACCTTAGGATACCGATGATCAGCAACCCAAGCAAGGAGCCAATCACCGACGCCTCCCCACCGCTGATCCGCGTGCCGCCGATTACGACGCAGGCGATGACCTCGAGTTCCATGCCGGCCGCTGTGTCCGCCTTGGCCGTGGCATACAAGGCCGTGTTGAACAGCGACGCGATGCCGCACACAAGGCCGCAGGCGGCATAGAGCGCGAACTTGAGGCGGCGGACATCGATAGCGGCAAACTCGGCCGCGATCTCGTTCTCGCCGATACACTTGGTGAAGCGCCCGATCCACGACCGCCGCATCAGCAGCCAGCCAACCGCCACCACTGCGATGAGCGCGAACAATGGCACGGGCACGAAGGCCGACACTGAATCTCCCACGTGAATCTCGAAGACGTCGCCCTGGCTCAGCCACTGGAAGCCGTCGGGGAAATCGCTGATGGACCTGGCCTTGCTCAGGCCCATGGCCACGCCGCGAAACAGCGCCATGGTGGCGAGCGTAACCACCAAGGGCGGTATCTTGAGATAGCTGCTGACGCCTCCGTTGAACGCCCCGGCGAGAAGCCCGGCGAACACGGCGGCGCAGGCGGCACACCAGATGGGCCACTGCGCGTCGCGATACAACAGGCCGAGCACGATGCCACACATGGCCACGATGGAGGCCACGGACAGGTCGATGCCCGCAGTGGCGATGATGAAGGTCATGGGCACGGCAATCATGCCGGGAATGATCCAATAGCGAGTGCGCTCGGATATGCTCCACCAGTCTAGGAAGCCCTCGACGAAGATCGAGAACCCGACACACATCGCCAAGAGGACGTACAATAGAATGCTTTCACGGGAGAGCAGGATGCGCCGGATGATCATGCCTTGGCCCTCCGGATGCGCTCTAGCAGCGCGTCGAGGACAACGGCCAGCAGGATTAGGCCGCCGACGAAGATGTTCTGCCAATACGAACTGGCCTCGAGCAGGATCAGCATGTTGTACAGCAACGCCACGAGAAATGCCCCAAGCAACGTGCCCAAGGCCGACCCACGACCGCCGAGGATGTTCGTGCCGCCGATAACGGCCGCGGCGATGGCCCTCAGTTCCATGCCCATGCCCGTGTTCGCCTGGACTTTACCGTAATAGCCTGCCTGCAACACTGCGGTCAGCCCCACCAGCGCCCCGGACACCGCGAACACGAACAAGGTCAGACGCGTCTTGGACAGCCCGATCAGCCTGGCGGCGGTCTCGGAATTGCCCAGGGCCAATACGCGCCGCCCCGGCAGGGTGTAGCGCAGCAGAATATGCGCCACGAGCGTCACCGCGACCACGTAGTAGCAAAGCTTCGGAATGCCCAGGAGATTGCCGTCGGCCAGCACGCGGTATTCGGACGGCAGGAGCATCACCTCGCGGCCGCCCGTCACGATGCGCATGATCCCGCGGTATATGCTGATGCCGGCGAGGGTCACGATGATTGGATGAATACGGGCGATCAGCGCGGTCCCGCCGTTGAGCATGCTGAACATGACGCCAAGCGCAACAGCGAGCGCCAGGCACAGCAGCGGCGGGTAGCCTGACTTCGCGGCCATGGCCGCGATCGCGCAGATCAGACCCATCATCGAGCCCACGGAGATGTCGATCCCGCCGGCACAGATGATCAGCATCGCGCCTTGCGCCATGATCGCCGGCAGTGCCGCGCTGGCCAGGATGTCGAAGAAGTTCTTGGCATTGGCGAATTCGGACGGTCTAAGTGCGGTCATGGCAGCGGAAAGCAGGAGGATGAACGCGAGCAAGCCGATCTCGCGGAACTCGAGGAGCCGCGCCAACCTGGTTTCTTTCTGCTTACTCTTTCTTTTCACAAAGAAAGAGTAAGGCACAGCGGCGGCGGCAATGGCTTCCTCGCCGTCGGTGCGCGGGTCGAAACTGCCGGTCTGTCGTCCCTCGGAGAACGTCACGACGCGGTCGGACATGGCAATGATCTCCGGCAGTTCCGAGCTGATCAACACAATGGCAGTTCCTTCTTCGGCCAGGTCGCAGATGAGTCTGTGGATATCGGATTTGGAGGCAACGTCAACGCCGCGGGTCGGCTCGTCCAGGACGAGTATCTTGGGGGCCGTGCACTGCCACCGGCCAAACACCACCTTCTGCTGGTTGCCACCGCTGAGCGTGCCCATGGGCTGCTCGGGCGATTCGGCCCGCACATTCATGGCACGGATCACATGCGTCACCAGCCTGCGCTCGGCGCCCGAGCGAATCCAGCCGAGCCGGGACAAGTCCCGTAGGGATGCCACGCTCACGTTGGTGCGTACGGCATGGTTGCGGAACACGCTCTGGACCAGGCGGTCCTCGGGGAGATACGCGAGGCCCGCACGCATGGCCCTGCGCGGCGATCTGACTTTGATCGGTTTCCCGTCAATGGAGATGCTTCCGGACGCCAGTCGCTGGATGCCGAACAGCGCCTGGCCAAATTCACTGCGGCCCGCGCCCACGAACCCGTAGAGGCCGAGGACCTCGCCGGCGCGCACATCGAGGGATATATCGCGAAACGCGCCTGTCTTGCCCGTGGCATTTTCGACGCGCAAGCGGATTTCGCCTAAGGGAATCTCGCGCTTGGCGAAGAGTTGCGCCAGTTCCCGGCCCACCATCGACGCGACGATGTGGTTCACGGTGAGTTCCGCCGTGGGATGGGTTTCGATAGTCTCGCCATCACGCATGACCGTGACCCTGTCCGAGATATCGAGCACCTCCTCAAGCCGGTGGCTGACGTAGACGATGCCGACGCCCGCGTCGCGTAACCGGCGGATTTGATCAAACAGGTTCCCAATTTCCTTAAGTGTCAGGGCGGATGTGGGCTCATCGAGGAACAGCACGCGGGCCTGTTCGGATACGGCGGCGGCGATCTCGGCCATCATTCGCCGAGCCACCGATAGCCCACCGGCTACTCCGCGTACATCGAACGCCTCGCCCATGGCAGCCACGAGCTCGGCCGCCTCGCGATAGGTCCCAGGCCAATTCACAAGTCCGCCCGGGCCGCGGACGAGCCCACGCGCCAGGAGCATATTCTCAGCGATGCTGAGCTGCGCGAACAGATCTGCCTCTTGGTGCACAACGGCAATGCCCAGTCCAGCGGCCTGGCGTGGTGTAGAAAGCCGGATCGGGGAGCCGGCAAGCACGATTTGACCGGCATCGGCCCGGAGCAAACCCGTGGCGACATTGATCAGCGTGCTCTTTCCAGCGCCGTTCTCACCGACCAGGCCGTGGACCTCGCCCGCGCGCACCTCGAGCCCCGCATCCCGCAGGGCCGGCACGCCGCCAAAGCTCTTGTGCAGCCCGGAAAGTTGTAGAATAGGGGTAGCACACATCGCGGCACGATGATACCCGTTGTTGGCGGCTGGTTGCTAGCGGGGCCAATCTCCCAAATCGCCGGGTAAGGCTGAGCGAAAAACGGGGACTGACACAAGCGACCGAAGGGAGACGTGTCTGTCCCTGTCTTTCGCAATCACCCCACAGGTGCTCATGTGTTGTGGACGAAACGCCCCGCCGACATAGCCGAAACAGGGCTTTCTACCACTTACCCGGCGATTAGGGAATCTATGCCTCGACCCTTCGCAACGAACTGCTTGATTTCCGAGCTTTTCTAGGCGAAAATAGTGTATTATGTTTATCCAGGCGGAACGAGTCTTTGGGGCCTAATGAGAGGGCCGCGGCGTTCAAATCCGGTGACGGCACTTCGCCCTTGAGCCGTCTCGAGCCGGGGCGCGCAGAGTCCCCCCGGTGTCTGAGGGCACAGTGCAAGGGTAGTGTCTACGGAGCACGATGTTCGCTCTAGGGGTGGTTTCATTAGGCCGTGTGGGTGTGGAAAGGTGATTCGTGCTAGGATAATAATTGACAGATCATGGCGTAAGCTCAATGAAATCAGGGATATCTATCATTATTCGCATTGACAATCCATCCACATGTCTGGTAGAGTTAGGGTGTGAGAAAGGGAGGGATAAGGACCGTGGCGCCACAAACTTATAGCATGTTCGGCAAGCGCCTCGTCGAGCGCGGGGTTATCACCCAAAAGCAACTCGATGAAGCCGTTAAGAAGCAAGAAGCGACGATGCATCACCGCAAGCTCGGTGAGATTCTCGTGCGGCTGGGATACATCAGCAAGACCCATATTGCCGATGGGCTTGCAGACCAACTCAACATTCCCATGGTAAGACTTTCCGATCGGGAGATTCCAGAGCGCACCCGATCTTTGGTCGACGGGAACATCGCCACGCTGTACCGGGTGGTCCCCATCGAGGAGGACGGAGACACGCTGATAATCGCGACCGCTGACCCAACGAATATCAATAGCCTGGACAATCTGGAACGGCTTTTGGGGCGCCCTGTGGAACCGCAACTGGCAACGGAGGAGGACATCCGGCAGGCGCTGAACCGGTATTACGGCCTTTCGGAGACTACCGTGGAGACGATGCTTTCGACGGTCAGCAGCGCCAGCACGCTGAGCACGCTGAGCACGATGTCGAGCCTCAGTTCGCTGGATTCGTCGCTCAGCAGCCTGGACAGCATGAGCGCCAGCGACATCAGTCTGAGCAGCATCAGCGTGGACGCGCTGGACTTCGATCCGGACAAAGGCGGCGGCACACCGGATACGACCGGAGACGATGACGATAGCCCGGTGGTGCGGTACGTGCACAACCTGATTCTCGAAGCGTTCCGGCTGCGGGCGAGCGATGTTCACGTGGAGCCGGGCAAGTTCGATGTGAAAATCCGGTACCGGATCGACGGTGTGCTGCACATGATGCCCTTGCCGCCCAAGCGCGCGCAACCGGCGATCATTTCGCGCCTGAAACTCATGGCCGGGATGGACATCTCCGAGCGGCGGGTTCCACAGGACGGCCGCATCAAACTCAACATAGGCGGGAAGATGATAGACCTGCGGGTGAGCGCGCTGCCCTCGGTCCACGGTGAGAGCGTCGTGATGCGCATCTTGGACAGGAGCGGGCTCATGCTGGGCCTGGGCCAGCTAGGTTTTGCAAAGTCGCACCAAGAGGCCTGGCAGCGCATCCTGGACAACGTGACGGGGGTGGTGCTGGTGACCGGGCCGACGGGGTCCGGTAAGACCACGACGCTGTACGCCTCGTTGCACAATCTGAACAAGCCTGATAAGAAATTGGTTACCGTGGAGGACCCGGTCGAGTACCAGCTCAACGGGATAAACCAGGTGCAAATACACCACGACATCGGCTGGGACTTCGCACGCGCGCTACGCGCCATTTTCCGACAGGACCCCGACATCGTCATGGTGGGGGAGATTCGCGACCTGGAAACGGCGGAGATCGCCATCAAAGCGGCGCTGACGGGCCACCTCGTCTTTTCCACGCTACACACTAATGATACCGCCAGTTCCTTCATTCGGTTGATCGATATCGGCATCAAGCCGTTCCTGGTGGCGGCCGGAGTGCACGAGATTCTGGCCCAGCGCCTGGTGCGGACCATTTGTACCGCGTGCAAGGAACCGACAACGGCGCCGGAAATTGAGAAGGCCCGTTTGGGCTTGGATGTCAACTGGGACGAGGTCCAGTTGTTCCACGGTGTGGGCTGCGAGAACTGCGTTCAGACGGGCTATCTAGGGCGCTTAGGTGTATACGAATTACTTCATACCTCCGACGCGATACGCACAATGATCATGAACAACGCATCGGCCGATGCATTGCGCCGGCAGGCGCGCATCGAGGGCATGAGGACGATGCGGGAGGATGGCTGGCAAAAGGTGGTGGACGGGATAACGACGCTCGAGGAGGTGAATAAGCGTACGCGTGGAGATGATCCGCTGGTCTTGGAAGGGGCGGCATAGGACAGGCCCCGTAGCGCCGGAGTCGAGGAGATAGGACAATGGCATATGAAATGGTCGGTATGCTGCGGATGTTGATCGATCGGGACGGGTCGGACCTGCACCTAACGGTCGGGATTCCACCGGTGGGCCGTGTGCACGGGCGCCTTCACTTCTTCGGTGAGGAGGAGTTGACGCCGGAAGACACCGAGCGGCTGATGAAGAGCATCGCCTCTGTCGACAACCAGCAGGAATTGCAGGAGGTCGGGGGCGCGGACTTCGGGTTTGCCTTCGAGGACGTCGCGCGGTTCCGCGTGTCGATTTACAAACAGAAGGGGCATGTGGGTGTTGCGCTGCGCTTGATCCCGCGTAAAATCATGACCTTCGAGGAGATCGGCCTGCCCCTATCGATCAAGGAGATGATCTCCATTCCGCGCGGATTGATACTCGTGACGGGGCCGACCGGGTGTGGTAAGACCACCACGCTGGCCACCATGCTAGACTGGATAAACTTGAACTTCGATAATCACATTATTACGGTCGAGGACCCTATCGAATACTTTCATACACACAAGAAGAGTATCGTCATGCAGCGCGAGGTCGGGGTGGACGTGCCGACCTTCGCAGAGGCGCTGCGCCGCTGCTTACGTCAAGACCCGGACGTGATCCTCGTGGGCGAGATGCGCGACCTGGAAACCATTGAAGCGGCCATTACGGCCGCCGAGACCGGCCACCTGGTGTTCGGCACGCTCCATACGACCGGAGCCGTGCGCACCATTGACCGTATTGTGGACGCGTTCCCGACTAACCAGCAAGAGCAAATCCGCACGCAGCTCGCCGGTAACTTAAAGGCGGTCATCTCTCAGGCGCTCCTGCCGAAGAAGAGCGGTTTCGGGCGCGTGGCCGCGTTTGAGATCATGATCTCGACGCCGGCTGTTCAGAACCTCATCCGCGAGAACAAGTCGTTTCGTATCACCTCGTCGATTCAGACGGGGCACAAGTACGGCATGAACCTTCTCGACGAACACCTGATGGCGCTGTACCGCAAGGACATAGTGACGTATGAGGCGGCCATGAGTAAGGCCATGTCGCCCGACGAGTTCGAGCAGAGCGCGCGCATGGGCGGCGCGGTCGGGGCCGAGGCGCAGGCGGCGTCCTGATGGGGACTCCCGCATGAGCGAAATCGAGCGGAAATAGTGACGGGTTATGGTAGTTGTACGTGGAAAACAGATCGGTGACATCCTGGTCGAGCAGGGCGTAATCAGCCCGCTGGAGTTGGACGAGGCGCTGCAGCGGCAACGCCTGACCGGCGACATGATGGGGCGCGTACTGGTCTCCATGGGCCTGTGCGAGGAGCAGGAGATCATCGAGGCACTGGGCGTCCAGGCCGGCATGGCACGCGTGGACCTCGCGAAGTTGAGTGTGCACGATGACGTGCTGCACCGCGTGCCGCCGGATGTGGCCAAGTTTTACAATGTGATACCGGTGCGCGAAGAAAACGGCTTCCTCGTCGTGGCAATGGCCGACCCCCTGAACTTAGGCATTCTGGACGACCTGCAGCAGATTCTCGGCTGTCAGGTTCAGGGGGCCATCAGCAACCAGCAGGATGTCTCCGCAGCGCTGAAAGCAAACTACGCATATGAGGGGGACTCGATTCGCGAAACGCTCAGCGACTTGGTGGAGCGCGTCGGCGATGTAGCGCTGACCATGGAGGAACTGGGCCAGCAGGAGATCGTCGGCGATGTGGACAACCTGGTACAGCTTTCCCAGGAGCCCGAAGTCATCAAGATTGTCAACCTGATTTTCCTCGAAGCGGTGCAAAAACGCGCGTCGGACATCCACTTCGAGGTGTACGAAGATGATTTCCGCGTCCGCATTCGGATCGACGGCATACTCCACGAGGTTGTCAGCCCGCCCAAGTCTATGGCCGTGGCGATGGTGTCGCGCGTGAAGGTGATGTCCAACATGGACATCGGCGAACGTCGGCTGCCACAAGACGCCCGCATCGAGTTAAAGATCGGGGATGCGGACGTCGATATTCGCGTGTCGACACTGCCGACGTTGTTTGGTGAGTGCTGCGTCATGCGCATTCTCGACCGAACCGTCGTGAGGATCGATCTGCAGCACCTGGGGTTCACCCCGGATTTGCTCAAGCAGATCGAGGAGGTGATTCATAAACCCAACGGCATCATGCTCGTCACCGGGCCGACGGGATGCGGCAAGACCACGACCATGTACGCGTGCATGGCGGAGCTTAACGAGGTGGATGTCAAGATCATCACCGTCGAGGACCCGGTCGAGTTGAAAATCGAGCAACTGATACAGGTCCAGGCGCGCGAAGATGTGGGACTGACATTCGGGAGGGCGCTGCGTTCGATCCTGCGTCAGGACCCGGACATCGTGATGATCGGTGAAATCCGCGACCTGGAGACTGCCGAGATCGCCGTCGAAGCATCGCTGACGGGCCACTTGGTGCTCAGTACACTGCACACCAACAGCGCGGCGGAAACCATCACGCGTCTGCTCGACATGGACCTCGAGCCATTCCTGATCGTAGCATCCCTCGAGGGGGTGCTGGCCCAACGGCTCGTGCGGGTGCTGTGCCGCCACTGCCGCGAAGAATATCGCCCCAGCCACGAGGAGATGGATGAGTTGGGACTGCCGGAGAGCTGGCGGAAGAACCCGAACCTCACCATGTTCCGCCCGAAGGGGTGTCCCGCATGCGACTTCATAGGCTATATGGGCCGGACGGGCTTGTTTGAGTTCATGGCGGCGGATGCGGTGGTATGCGACATGATCCTGAATCGGGCGGTGTCCCACGAACTGCGTGAGTACGCCCGGAAGAAGCAAGGCATGCGGGTCCTGCGCGAAGAAGGGATTATAAAGTGTGTGCAGGGCATCACAAGCGTGCAGGAAGTCATTGACCACACCGACAAATACGAGGATTGACGAGGAGAGAGGCCATGCCAAAGTTTGCGTATAAGGCCTTAAACAAAGACGGCAAGGAAACCTTTGGCCTTGTTGAGGCCGAAACCCAGGCCCTCGCGATCAACGACATTCGCAGCCTCGGCTTTTATCCAACCCAGGTCCGCGAGGCGCGCAAGAGTGACGAGCGACGCGTCCGCAAGTCCAGGGGCGCCTCAGTCGGGTTCTACATCGGCGGAGTAAAAACCAAGCAGGTGGTCACGATGACGCGGCAGATGGCCACCCTTATCGATGCGGGCCTGCCACTGCTACGCAGTCTAAACGTGCTTATCCAGCAGCTTAAGCCTTGCAAAATAAAGGAAATACTGCACGAGATATCCGAGGACGTGCAGGCCGGATCGACCTTCTCCGAAGGATTGGCCAAGCATCCAAAAGCCTTCGACCGGCTCTATGTGAACATGGTGCGCGCCGGCGAGGTGGGCGGCTTGCTCGAAGTCGTACTCAACCGACTGGCCATGTTCATGGAACGCCGCCAGGCGCTCAAGCGCAAAGTCCGAGGCGCCCTCATCTATCCCATCGCCGTTGTAATCATCGCCTCGTGTATCGTGACTTTCTTGCTGATCAAAGTCGTGCCGGTCTTCGCCGAAATCTTCGAGGACTTCGGGTCAGGCCTGCCCTGGCCCACGCAGTTCCTGGTCGACGCGGGCAACTTTATGATGTTCCGATGGTGGCTGTTGCTGGTGATCCTTAACAGCACCATCATCGGGATGAAACTGTTGGCCAAGAGCCACAACGTCAAACGCGTATTCGACCGCGTAGTGCTTAAAATCCCACTCTTCGGCGACCTGGTAGTGAAAGTCGGTGTGGCTCGGTTCGCCCGGACCTTGGGAACGCTGATCACCTCCGGCGTGCCGATCCTACAGGCCCTCACCATCACCAGAGAGACCATCGGCAACGAGGTCATACAGAACGCCGTGCAGAAAGTACACGACAGCATCAAGGAAGGCGATACGATGGCCGCGCCCTTGGATGAGGCCAAGGTCTTCCCACGGATGGTTGTGAACATGATCGATGTCGGTGAAGAGACCGGCAGCCTCGATGCGATGTTGATGAAGGTGGCCGACATTTACGATGCGGAAGTCGAGGCGGCCGTGGACGCCATGCTGGCACTGATGGAGCCGGCGATCATCATATGTCTGGGAGGCGTCATCGGGTTTATTGTGATATCGCTGTACTTGCCGATCTTTACCCTGGGCGACGCGGTTAGCGGAACCTAGGGAGAAATTGGTCCATCGAGGTTGGATTCTAGTGGCTATAGCAGAGCCGGGACGGGCCGGCGGCGTATTTCGAAGGAGGACAAACAAATGAAACGCAACCAGGGCTTCACACTCGTGGAATTGCTCGTGGTGATCGCCATCATCACGATTCTAGCCGGGATCATCGTGCCCAACGTCAGCGGCTGGATAGGCCGCGCGCGACTCGCCAGGGCCTTAGCGGAGGTCAAGAGCGCCGAACTCTCGCTCACAAAAATGCTCTCGGACGCCGGGAAAAGCAGCTTTGCACACTTCTTTGACGAGGGTTTTCGTACGTCCTATACCCTGCAGGAAGCCGAAGAGCTTTACACCGAGGTCTTCTACAAACTCCTGCGGCAGGGGCGGGACGCAGACCTGCCATTGAAGGGCGATGTGAGAAAGAAACTGGGCTCGTCATACATGGACCTGGGCAGGGACCCCTGGGGCGAGTTGTACCATTTCTATTCCGGGCCATTGAAGTTGGCGGGGAATAACATCAGTGGCGGTACATACCTGATGCCCTTCCGTATTTATGACGCCGGCTCCCTCGACGCCGACACTGCCGTGCCGGGCGGGCCTCAGGCCGATACCAACTCAGTCACATTCTACGACGAAGAACTCCAGGTGTATAGACTCGTAGGCTATCCGGCCCCGGCCAAGTTGCCCGTCTATATCTATTCGAAGGGCGCGGACCTCGCCTCGGCCCAGGCCATGTATCTAGGCGGTAGCGGCGAGTTCGCGTACGGCGGCGATGTGCCCGACATCGAGCACAAGGGCGGCGGCGACGACATCAACAACTGGGACAACGCGCAAAGCTGGGCCGAGTTTTACTAGGCCGCGCGAGTTGTTTAGTGAAAAGAAACCCTATTTGACAGGATAACAGGATAGACCTGATAATCGGCCCCAAAGAATCCGGTTCATCCTGTTATCCTGTCAAAAAAGGTTTCCCCTGAAACCGAGCGGGGAGGGCAGCGGCGTGATTGCGCGCGGTTCCAGAGCCTCGGACGGCATGAGCATGGTCGAGATTCTCGCCGTGCTGGCCATCGTGGGCCTGATGGCCTCCATGGCCGTGCCGGTGATTTGGAAAATGGGCCTCTTTTCCACCGACCGCATGGCCGGCAGCGCCCGCGAACTATATGCGCTACTCCGTGCCGCGAAGGTCTACGCCGCCCAGAACCGCCTCGATACCGCCCTGGCCTATAACTACAGCGAGAATATTCCACCGATCAGGCCCGCAGTGCCCAAGATATACGACCAGGTCTTCGGCGTCGAGCGCCGGTATCTCGACGAGACATTCATGGTGCGTGAGTTGTCCCGAGAGGAGAAGGAGAGCCTGGGGAAGTCGGGCCGCTGGTTTGTCCCGCTCCAGAACCGCAACGGCAACTTTCGACCAATGCTCGAGCAGACATGCGCATTTCTGGATGTTCGCGGCTACATTAACCCGGGTGTACGCGAGGACCCGATTTGGTTCGGCCTAGTGGAAATCGACGTCTGCGATCTACTAGGTGGTCCATTGTACAAAGACCCGTCTGGAGGCTGGGTGGAGAAGTTTTACGCCCACGTCTTCAAGCCATCGGGTGAAATGGATAGCCAGGGTCGGACATTCGAGAAGCTGCGCTTCGAGCTAAACATTGGGCTCAAGCCGGACACGAGCCCAACACAGCGCTTTGTCAATCCGGACGTGGAGCCGTTCGCTCTGGCGCTCGGGGAACGCCTGGTGCCCATCGAGTTGTTCGCGACAACAGGCCGGGTGAGGATCGCCAGGTAGAGGTGGAAGCCATGGGCGCGCGGCACGGGTTTACATTGCTGGAAGTCCTGGTCGCCCTGCTTATTTTGAGCGTCGGCGTCATGGCGGTGATGCAGCTATTCCCAGCCTCGCTCTACGAGGCCAGGCGGGCCGCCGAGCGTCTCCCCACCAGCGCGCGCGCCGCCGCAGAACTGGGGGCATTGCGTGCGCTGGGGCTGTCGGGCTCGGGTTACGCGCAATGGCCACTGGACCCGAGGCCTGTCCAGACGCCCGAGGGCGACGCCCACGTGCGCTACAACATCCAGCCCCTGGGCGTGCCTGATGTCATTCGCCCCCTGAACCAGACGGCGGCGGTCTACTACCTGTACCGCGTCACGCTCGCCGTGCCGATGACGACCGGCCGGTACGAAAAATTCGTGACCTATATCTCGAAGTACTAAGAGCCGCTAACAGAAAGACACATTCTTCTTGTGGCATGGGCATCTTGCCCATGGAATCACGGGCTGGAAGCCCGTGCCACCGGGGTTCTGTTAGAGCCTCTAAGGACACGTTTTTACAAAGATGAATCATCTAAATCATGTCGGAAAATACTTAAATTTAAGCGAAAAGAAACCCTTTTTGACAGGATGACAGGATAGACCAGATGATCGGCCCCAAAGAATCCGGTTCATCCTGTTATCCTGTCAAAAAATTGGGAGACAGGGCGACACCCCAGAAAAAGGGACTGTCCCAAGCGGGCGACCGATAGGGAGCGAGACGGGACTGTCCCCTTTTCTTAAGCGGTGTTTGTCGGAGCAGGACGAAGGTGATGACAGGTCATCGACATAGCGCCGGCTTCACACTGGTCGAACTCATGGTCTCCATCGCGATCCTCATGACGCTCATGAGCGGCCTGGTGGTCCTCTTTGTCGGCAGCATGCGCGCCGTGAAACAGGGCTATCAGACCATGGAGGCCATCGAGACCGCCCGAGGCGCGCTGAACATTATCGAATGGGACCTCACCACATCCTTCGCATCACGACAATACGGCCAGTATTACACCTTCTTCGGCATACCCGCAGGCATGACCTTCGTAGGCGTGGTCGGGGGCGACGATGGCATCAACCTATCACGCGTCACGTATGTCCTGCACGAATTCGACCCGAGGCCATGCGACGGCCTTGATAATGACCTCGATGGCCAGATCGACGAGGCCGACGAATGCACCGTAGCGGACGAGGTGTTCGATACGACAATGTTTGTCACGCTGATAAACAGATTTGACCCCAGCGACAGGTTCTTAAAGGAAGTCCGCGTGCTCGTGAGGACGCGCACGCTCCTGCGCTATGTCGAGCCAAACGTCAAGGACCTCGATTCCTTTCCATATAATTGGCCCGACCCACTCAGCAGCGCGGTGCCTGAATGGACGCCCGAACAGCGTCATGTGTGGGAGGAACTCCACGACACTGTGTGGCGCGGCGGCGTCAACCTGCTCGACGTGGACGTCGACTTTTTCCCGGAACTGGCCTCGGGCGTCGAGACCGGAGCCCTGGCACAGGAGCTACTGAAGGCCAAAAAGCGCGAGCTGTGGATTCGTATGCTCGCAGGCGAGTGGTTGAACCCGGACTGGCCCCTGCCGGACATGTGGACTTTGCTTGACGAGCACCCGGCCGATTACGTCGTGGCCCAGAATATACTGTGGCAGATTGAGCGGATCGAACCGGTTGAACCTCAATACCGGGTTTACGTCGAATACGAAGAAGACCCCGGAAAGAATCACTGGGAATACATCAACGCCAGTGGACAGAATATCGTCGAGGAATACAATCACTGGGGCGGAAACGACGGGGTCGACAATGACGGCGACGGCCGGGTCGATGAGATAGATGGCGACAAGGACGGCCGCGGCGAACAGCGCCTCTACGGATTTAGCTCCTTCATGTACGGCCGCACAGCCTACGGCCGCTTGGACGAGAAGCCCTGGTTCAACACTGAAGACAATCTGCCCGGCTACATCGCACTGCAGGATGGGGATTTGGACACGTTTTGGGCTGAAGAGGCCGCGCAGGACGTCTTCCTGGAAGGACTCCGGCAGGGAGCCGTGATGGTAGTACC
>CAYRLQ010000001.1:0-6209 GCA_964425145.1 uncultured Nitrospiraceae bacterium | reverse complement strand
CCCGCTCAAGCCGCGTCTGCCCGAGCTCGTCGAGGTCCATTTCAGGCTCATGTTTGAGAGCCCATATCCCGGTGCGCCCGATTTCGACCGGCCCTTCTCGTTGCTGGTCGGCATACCATCGGGCTTCACCCGTGCCCATGAAGAGGCGGAATAAGTATGAGAAGGAGAAGAAACTTCTTCTGACAGGATAACAGGATGGACCAGATGATCGGCCCCAGAGATTCCGGTTCATCCTGTTATCCTGTCAAAAAATAAGTCACCGAACTTGCCAAATGGAGTATTAAGTGTGATGAATATCAGAGCCGGCAACAGAGGCGCAGCCCTACTGATCGCCGTCTCGATCATGACGATTCTGCTACTGGTCGGGCTGACCTTTCTCACCGTCACGCGGCTCGAGGTACAAACTTCGGCCAGTATGCTCGAGGGCCTCAAGGCCGGCCTCATGGCCGACGCCGGCGCGGCCATCGCCATGCACTTCCTAAACTACGACTTCGTCGTCCACGCCATGTACACCTCGACGGACCACGCATGGCGCACCTACTTCAACGGCGCCTGGGCCGCCGGAAAACAATGGGCATGTGTCAATGGCAGGCCCCTCACCGTCGGCGGCGTGCCGGAAATCCAATTTGACGTGGCGGACGCGCTCGGGGATTGGCTCTACGTCCCCCGGATTCAGGACGCACCGTCGGAGTTCGACAGTGAGGCCAATCCATTTGTGCTCACGACCGACTATGGGGCGTCGTCCCTGCCGGGCGTGGAGGGCACGTGGCCGGACCAGCAAGTCAGTTCCTTCACGGACGTGGACAACGACGGCGACGGGCTCAAGGACTCCATCTGGATTCCTATCGGCGCGGACCAGTTCTTCACCGATGACGGAATCGACAACGACCTCGACGGTGAAGTGGATGAACAAGACGAGGCGTGCATTTTCGCCTACTGGGGTGGACAGTCCATCCTCCTGACCGCGCCCATCCGCAGCCCCTACGGACCGCCGAATACCCCAAACCGCTTGCCTTGGGCCCCGGTCGACCCCGACGGCTACCTCCAGCCGTTCCAGGTGTCTCGGTTCGGCGTGCCGTATTGGGTCGATCCCCGGCCCGGCAGTCCCACCGTGGACGTGCTGGATAACGATTGGAACCTCGTGGTCAACGATCACCAGGAGTACTTTCCCGTGATCGGTGACCGTCAGCCGGACGGCTCGGTGGTTAACCCGATACATCCCGACCTCATTCAGCGACCATACGACCGCCGGTCATACGGTGACCGGTTTGAACTGGCGCGAACCACGCACCAGATAGCCCCCTGGTATTTGAGCGCCATGGCCCAAATCAACGACATATACGCCGTTTGCTCGAGCGGCGAGCCGGTCTGCGAGCTGGTCGGACGCGTGGCGATCCTCATCAACGACGAGGCGGGCAAGGTCAACGTCAACGCCGCTGGCGGCCATGCGTTCGATGAAGCCTGGGATAAAGCCTCCTGGGACGGGTTCCTGCACCGGCAAATACTGGACGGCCTGGGGCCGTGGGAATACGAGACGCGCGTGTTGCCCGGCATCGGTGTGGCGATCTCAAGCTATATGTGGGCCCTGCTAAACGGCGCGCCCAGAAAATACGTTCCCGTCCCAGCCGCTACCGACCCCCAGCAGCGCGCCTACGAGTGGGACATGGCATTCCCGGGCTACGGCCGCGTGGACGACGACGGCAACGCGCTGTTGATGGCGCTGGATGGCGTGGACAACGACGGCGACGGCCTAATCGACGAGGGATTTCGGCTCCCGGCGGCGGACGACCCCCGGTTCGATGACTATTGGGCCCAACTGGGCGCACTCGAGGGCATCGACGAGCCCCAGGAGCGCCGGCTATACCGGCCGTACCGCAACATCGTGGCGGAAAATGACGGCATCGACAACGATGCAACGGCCACCACCCCCATTACCGATGAGATCGGCGAACTGGGCGACCGTGTCCTCAACACGCGCGAAGAACTCAAGTTAACCTACCACATGCGCTACGAGTACGAGCCAGGTCGGTGGAAGGACCATTACCCACCAATCAAGCGCCTGGTCACGGTCCACTCGCTCGACCGGCCCAAGGCATTCTTCCATCGCGAGAACGGGCAGCTTCCCGAGGCAGGCGGCATGAAACTAGATTACAACTACGCACCCGCCGAGGACATCGCCCTCATGCTCAAACGCGACTGGGAACGCCACTACCAGCCCATCAAGTTCTGGCGTTGGGCGAAAGAGTACCTGGACGATTTTGAAGCGCGATTCGGCCGGAAGCCTCGACTCACCGAACTCGAGCCGTACGCCGATGTTGGCCTGTTCGCCGCGGGCCTGCGCCAGGAGGACGTCACCGCCATTGGAACGCCCTACGACTCTTGGTTCCCATCCCAAGCCCCTACGGGCCTGCCTGAGGTGAGGATGCTGGCGGACAACGAGCTGCGGGCATACAAACTCGCCGCGAACATCAAAGACTACGGCGATGAGGACCACACGCGCACCGAGGTCGCCGCGACCATACACGACGACTGGTGGGACGCTGTCACCGAGGGTGAAGGCGGGTCCCGCGAAATCGAGTACACCATGTCCGGCATCGAAAGCATACGCATAAACGAGCTCATGGTGCGACCCGTCCGCCGCGTCGAGGCCGAGATGCTCGTAGGTGTACCGGAGCTTGACCCCAACTCCTTCTTCGACTTCCAGTTCGATTTCAGCGCCGTGACCGGACTGGACGACGATTACAGGCACTTTCCCCTCAGTTTTAACATGGTCACGCAGTCCTTTCTCGGATGGGGGCTGTGGAGACGGTGCAACATCGTCTGTGAAAACGATGGCGTGGACAACGACCTCGACGGTACGACCGACGAGCTTGGCGAAGGCTTGGTGCTCGGCGAGCAGTCCGTGCTGTGGGCGGAAGACATCGACAATGGCGAGCAGCTATGGCTGGCCCCGGACGTTCCTAATCCATCCTGGGAACCCAACGTGGTGCAATTCCGTTTCGGGCCCAGCACGGGCCTGCCGCCGGGCCGCTACTATCTGCTAATCAACACGGGCTATGCCGATGGTGCCGTGACCGTGGGGCCGGACGACCCCAGCAATCCATACAACACGAATCAGATCGAATACGCCATCAAGTATGGGTACAAAGTGGGTCCAGATGTGCCACCGTATGTGCCACCGTACACTGATATCCTCTCGGATCTCGACAGGGAACGCTATGGCGGCCCGTCGTTGGAGGTGTGGGGGGACTGGAACGTGTGGCAGCTCGATGCAAAAGTGGGTTTCGAGAACATGGAGAAGCCAGTACCTGGTACCGAGAGCGGCTTCGTGTTCCTGCCCTCGCGAGCCACGCCCCCCGAGCAGGCCGAGCAGCCGGACGTGTTTCTCCCACCGTTGTCGCCTCACCCGCTTATCGGCTACAAGAAGGACTACGCCTACACCGTGGTGATTCCCGAGTACTGGGACCCGGCCAAGCCGAAGCCGGGGCATCCAGACGACGGGAATCCGGAGAACTACGAAACGGCAGCGGACCAGGTTTACCTCTACGTGGCTATTCGCAAGACAATCAACTGGTTCGGTTCGATTGACTTGCCTCCCATCGATAACACTGTCCCGCTTGCCATCGACTTTTTCGACTTCAGTCAGGAGCCGGACCACGAGTGGATCGAACTCATCAACATCGCCGAGTGGAACCCGGACGAGCCGCCGGAGGGCCAGGCCATCGATATGAGCGGCTGGCAAGTGAGCATCGGCCCGCTGGGCGCCGATGGCAGCCATCTCATGACCATTCCCCAGGGCACGCGGATCGCCCCGGGCGGCATGTTGCTCCTCGCATGCAATAAGCACGATTACGGTGTGGCCAAGTTCAACTCGCTCGGCCTGCCCCCGCTGCCGCCTGACTTCATTAACTGGGACGACTTCTGGAACGGCACACCGGCCTTCCAGAAGAACGGGATCGGCCTGGCCACGCATACGGCGTACAGGTACATCGCCGAGGACGGTACCTCTTGGCCTATACAGACTGTCCCCACGACTGCGGATCCGAGAGACTTCGTCTCGGTACCCCCCACTTTGCTCGGCGAGTTGACAGGGCCTAGTGACGATTCCTATTACGTCCCGTACGACCAGGGCGTGAATCCGGAAATGGCCGGGAGTGTGTTCAAGCCTCTGGCGCGCGACCCCGATACGGGTCTGCTTCTGGACCAGGCCTTCATGGACGTAAATGGCGACGGGGTGCGCGACGGGTGGACCGAGGACGACGCGGTGTGGTCTACGCAGCCCCGTGATGAGCGAACCGGGTTTAGGCAAGAGCAGGAGAACCCAGACCCGCGGATGAAGGCCTGGGACCGGATAGTCGAGCTCGAAAGCGAGCTGGACGAGGCTCAGTATATCGATGACATTGCGAAGGTGGTCCTGGGCGGAGGGATGCTGCCCAATTATCCCGAGCACGACGGGATTGATAACGACGACGACGGCTATGTTCTGGATGGGGACGACGTGGACAACGATGGGAACGGGCTTATTGATGAAGGCGCTGACGGGATCGACAACAATGGCAACAACCGGATTTGGGAAGAGGATAGGATCGACAACGACAGCGACGGTGTGATCGACGAAAAAGGCGAAGGCATCGACGAGTGGCTCGAATCCGAGGGTATTGATGAAGGCCGCTGGGACGTATGGGAAAACGACGGGATCGACAACAACGGAAACAACCCCATTTGGGAAACCGACTGGATCGACAACAACGGAAACAACCCCATTTGGGAGAACGACGGCATTGACAACGATGGAAACAACCCCATTTGGGAAACCGACTGGATCGACAACGATGGTGATGGGTTTGTGGACGAATTGGGCGAAGGTGTTGATGAACCGGGCGAAGGTGTTGATGAACCGGGCGAGGGTGTTGATGAACTCGGCGAAGGTGCGGTGGCGTTTTTCGACAGGCCAGGTTCGTTCCAGCGCGGGTCTGACGTTGAGCCTTCTTACTATGATTACAACTATCCCGATCCGCCACCCATTGCCGTCCAGTGGGAGTCCGAGTCCGGTCAGCTCCGGACCTTTGTTAAGCTTATGTCCGAGTACAGCGGCGTGGAGCCTGAGGATGCGCCGGCGTGGCGTGAGTTTGTCGAGCGGCGCTGGTATCCGGGCGACTGCGTGATTGTCACGCTCTACGAGGGTCGGGCGGACCTGGGCCGTGTCGTGGACCGCGTGACATATACCGAACGGGACGTGATCAACCGGGCCATCGATGACGGCGTGCCCCTTCCGAGATACGATAGCAATGAAAATGGCATCATTGACAACGAGGATGCGTTCGTGCGGGACCCGCTCAACGTGTACTACAACACGATGTGGCCGGAGAACACGATGGGGATCGATTTCTACCGCTCGCTCGGGCGCAAGCACCCGCTCTACAGCGGCGACCGGTTCGGCACGCGCAACCGATGGCAGGCCACCGACGGCAACTACGACGACTGGGACGAGAGCCTCAGCATGTGGGCCTCGACGCTACCTTTGGACGTCCTGGACTTCAGCCACACGCTCATCGGCTCGCCCCTCCGCCTCAACTTCTTCCACCGGCGCGCCGAAGGCCTGCTCTATCGTGAAGACGGGTTTGGCCCACTCTTGCCTTTCGGACGTCGGATACTGCCCAACATTGGCGACCCGATCGCGCCGCGCACGGACCGACTTTGGGAGTTCAACCGCGGCGACCCCGAATGGACCGGTTCCATCCGCAATCGCCCGTACAAATCCGCCGGTGACGTTCAGGGCATGCCCCACTTCAGTTTCCGCGAGTATCTGAACAACGGCTATGACCGACTTGCCCCCTTCGGACCGTTGACTCTGTTCGACGACGAGAACCCGGATGAGGAATGGTACTTCGGCCACACCGACTACGAATGGGTCGACGAAATCCTCCTGCGCGACCGGTTATCGGGCGAGTTGCTGGTGTTCCAGAACACGCTCGTGCCGACGGGCCTGCCCGTGGACCGCGCGGTGCTCGCGGCGGGCGGCAGCACCGACGCGATCGTCTTGACCGTGGCCCAGGCCGAGGAACCGCTCCATTTCGACCGTGGCAATGTCGGCGATCCTAGTGACGATGAGTGGTCAGAAATGCCGCTGGAACGTCCTGGCTGGTGGCAAGATCCGGATGATCCGCAGATTACGCTGGAGACGCTGCCGCCGCCGTTTACGCCGGTGT